>JBNGDP010000167.1:0-6286 GCA_049975345.1 Oceanipulchritudo sp.
GGTTAAAGACAGTTCCAAATCTGCCCTCCTTCAGCTCCCGTCCCGGGCACTTTGTTTCATCCAGCTGCACAGACCGGCAAGCCCTTACCTCTGATCGGATTGGGAAATTTGCGGAATTTCCCCGGGGCGGGGTAATCTCCCGCAATGATTTCCATTGGCAATGCCCACCCGGGGTTAAAAGCGATTGCCAGCATAGTGATTTCATTAATGAATGGAAGGGCAGTCGGCCTATTGGATGAAATCGCAAAATACAGAATACAAGGAGTCGTGGCACGAAGAATACCTGAAGTGGATCTGCGGATACGCAAATGCAGAAGGTGGCACCCTGTACGGTGGGATGACTGACAAGGGAAAGATTGTGGGGCTGGCCAATGCAGGACAACTGCTCGAAACCATTCCCAACAAAGTCCGCGATATTCTGGGCATCGTGGTCGCGGTCAACTTACGGGAATCCAAGGCTGGGGATTATCTGGAGATCATCGTCGATCCATATCCAAGCCCCGTCAGCGACAAGGGGCAGTATCATTACCGCAGCGGCAGTACCAAACAGGAATTGAAGGGCGCCGCTCTCGACCGCTTTCTCCTGCGCAAACAAGGTCGGACATGGGATAGCGTCCCGGTACCGGGAGTTGGCATAAAGGATTTATCCAGTGAAGCGGTCCGGCAGTTCCGCGATCTTGCCAAAGAGGGCGGACGGCGATGCCGCCCAACCGGCCCTCCCGCTCCGCGACCAAGGCGGCTCTCCGGCTTTGGAAGGTCGTTGTGCATCCACGCGGGAGCCAATAATTGTGACCGGCCCTCTGGCACTCGCAGGGAATTATGCCATACTGGGGCAAATTTCCGCCCATGAGTGAAGTGGACCTGCAGAGATTGATGGAGAGAACGGGGGTGTCCCGGTCGCGCCTAACCGTTGCCCGGTGGGTGGAATCGCTGGCCGTGCAACGGATCATCATGGCGGCGATTCTGCTGAACGCGCTGATCCTTGGGCTGGAGACGAGTGCCGCCGCGATGGAGCGTTGGGGAACGGTCCTGGTCGCGCTCGACAGGGCCTGCCTCGGGCTCTTCATGATCGAGCTGGCGCTGAAGATGTGGGCCTACCGCCTGCTTTTCTGGCGCAACGGCTGGAACATTTTCGACTTCCTGGTGGTGGGCATCGCCCTGGTCCCGGGGGCCGGTCCCTGGGCCGTCCTGCGCTCCCTGCGGGTGCTCCGGATCCTGCGCCTGCTGACGGTGGTGCCGGCCATGCGGAAGGTGGTGGCCGCCTTCCTCCACGCCATTCCCGGGCTCACGGGCGTGATCGCCGTCATGGGGATCTTCTTCTACACGGCGGCGGTCCTGGCCACCAACCTCTTCGGCGCGACGCATCCGCAATGGTTCGGCACCCTCGGGGCCAGCCTCTTCTCGCTGTTCCAGATCATGACCCTCGAGAGCTGGTCCATGGGGATCGTCCGCCCGGTGATGGAAGTCCACTCATGGGCATGGGCCTTTTTCGTCCCCTTTATCATTATCGCCACCTTCACCATCCTGAACCTCTTCATCGGGATCATCGTCTCCACCATGCAGGAGCTCTCCACCCTGCCCGATCCGAATGTCCCGGAAGCGGACCTGGCCCGTATCCTTGAACGCATGGAGGCCGATATCGCGCGCCTGCGCCAAAGCCTGAACAGGAAGGGATCCTGAGCCTCGCTGAGGCTCCTGCAATAGCTCGGGAATGACGGATTTTTCGCGCCCCTGAGTCTCTCTCCTTGACCCTGACCCGTGAGGATGTAGTCTGATCTCACCGGAAATCTTGAAAAGGAGGGAGCCTATGAACGCCCGGTTTATTTTATTCTGTAAGCGGATCCCCGGGTTCTCCGCTTGTCTCGTGTTAAGCATTCCCGCGATGGCGGGGCAGACCCTGGAGCTGAAGCGCCACCAGGTCCTGGACGGCCAGGGAATGGGGATGGAGGCATGGCGCTTGATCATTCCCGAGGATTGGTTTGTGGAAGGAGGGGTCTCCTGGAACACCGCGACCATGCCGCCCGAGGCCACCGTCGCCTACCGCGTCCTCAGCCCCGACCGGAAATGCGTGGTGGAGCATTTTCCCCACATGAAGGTCTTCTGGTCGCAGGACCAGAATTTGAGCTATGCCCACATGCAGCAGGGCTATCAGATCAACCCGCCCATGCAGGCGGAGGAATTCCTGCGGCAGTACTTTGCCCGGCAAATGCGCGGCCAGCAGGGCCCGGTGGAAGTTCTGGAAACCAGTCCCCTTCCCGAGGTGGCCAGGGAGACCATGGCCACCGCGTCCTACCAGATGAATGTCTATAATCAGGTCTCCCCGCTGGGATTCCCCTTTGAGGTGCGCGCCGACGCCGGGCGCATCAAGATCCGGTACCGGGAAAACGGGGAGGATCTTGTGGAGGACGCCACCGTCGCCATCACCTACCTGAATTCCCTCCTCCCCGGCATGTACGGACCGATTGGATGCACGACCTGGATTCCACAGGTGTACAGTTTCAAGGCCCCGGCAAACCTGTTCGAGGCCCGCCTGCCCCTTTTCAAAGTGATCACGGACTCACGGAGGGAAAACCCCGCCTGGGCCACAGCCTGCACTCGCTTCACCGCCAGCCTCGCCCGACAACAACTCGCCAGCCAGCAGGCCGCCTTCGAACGGATGCAGTCCATCCGCAACAGCCAGTCGGAAGTGGATGACATGATCATGGATTCATATAACCGCCGCAACGCCGCCTATGACCGAATCTTCGATAACTACAGTGAAGCGGTGCGCGGCGTGGACACCTACACCGACCCGGTCATGGACCAGAACATCGAACTGCCCACCGGCTACAGCAACGCCTGGACGGATGGGAACCGCTACATCTTCAGCGAGGATCCGGGCCTCAATCCGAATGTTGAATTCGAGGGCGACTGGCGTCAGCTTCAGCGTCAGGGGAATTGACCATCGGGAAGGGAAGGGCCCTCTTCTCCTTTGCCCCCT
Source organism: Oceanipulchritudo sp. (assembly GCA_049975345.1). Lineage (GTDB taxonomy): Bacteria > Verrucomicrobiota > Verrucomicrobiia > Opitutales > Oceanipulchritudinaceae > Oceanipulchritudo. Next base: position 2,981 of record JBNGDP010000167.1, read on the forward strand.
CACTCATCCCCGCCGCACCCGCAGTTCCTCCTCCATTTCAAGCACATGGTCCTCCGTGATCGGATAGAGGAAGAGAACAAGCCCGTTGGCGATGGCAAAGGCGCCCGGAATGAAGGAGAACATCACCCGGATGCCCATCATCGCTTCCGGGGTCTGCTCCGCGTTGGCAACGAAGCCCACCCAGCCGAGTAGCCAGCCGGACAGCGTGCCGCCCATCATCAGCCCCATTTTCTGCGCAAACATCGCGGCCGAGAAAACCAGCGCCGTCGTGCGCCGCCCGAATTTCAGTTCGCCGTAGTCGGCCACGTCCGTGTACATCGCCCAGACCAGCGGCGGTGTCGGCCCGGCCAGGATGTTGGCCACTGTGTTCACCACCAGCATCGTCCAGATCGCCTCCGGCGGAATGAAGAAGAAGAGGATCAGCGTCAGCGCGTTCAGCAGCGTCAGCCCGATCAGGGAGTTCCGCTTCCCAAAGAGCTTGCGCAGCTTGTTTGTGAAGAGAATCCCGAAAATGAAGGCCAGCGATCCGGTGGAAATGAACACCGAGGTCAGGTCCAGAAACCAGAAAACCGGCTCCCCTTCGTCCCCGACGTAATACTTGAAGTAGTGGAACATCACCGCGTTGCGCACCGCGACATTGGAAAGCGTGAGAACGGCCGCCACCACCATCACCAGCCAGGGACGGTTGCGTACCAGGATCTTCAGGTCGTTCGTGATCCGCTTGTCGACCCCCTCCCCCTCCGGGGCCAAGCGCTCCCGCGTCGTCGCAAAGGTGAACAGGAACAGGGCCGAGGCCAGCGCGCCCAGCAGGACGAAGGTCAGCCGGTACCCCAGCACTTCGTCGCCCCCGCCCAGTACCCGCACCAGCGGCCGCACCGCCAGCCCGATGATCAACATCGCGCTGAAGGCCCCCACAAAGCGGTAGCTCGCCAGCGAGGTCCGCTCCTCCGTACGCGGCGTCATCACCCCCATCAACGCCGAATACGGCACGTTGATCGCCGTGTACACCATTCCCAGCAGCGTGTAGGTCGAGGCCGCGTATAAAATCTTCAGCCCCCCTTCCAGCCCGGGACTGGCAAAGGTCAGGTACCCGATCACCCCGAACGGGATCGACATCCACAACAGGTACGGCCGGTACCGCCCCCAGCGCGTCATCGTCCGGTCCGCCAAAATCCCCATCGCCGGGTCGTTCACCGCGTCCCAGAACCGCGCCACCAGAAACAGCGTCCCCACCACCCCCGGCGAGATCCCCCACACGTCCGTGTAGTAATAAAATAATACAATGTTGAACGCCTGGTAGAAAATGTTCGAGGCCGTGTCCCCGGCCCCGTACCCGACCTTCTCCAGAAGACTCAGTTTTCCGCTTTCCGCTGCCATACGTTGACATTCCGGATTATGATGCAATAAAGTGCAATCCTAAAGGCGGGGCGATTTCCCTGTCCCTGCGGGGATTCCCGCCCATAGTGAAAAGAAGCGGAACCATGGAAGGGAACGGAGCGGAGAGAGCGCCCATGGGGCGTGAACAAGGCAGTCTGCGGCGATGGCTGATGGGGCTGACGGTGGTCCTGTTGATCCCGGCGCTGCTGCTGGGCCTGCTGGAGCTGGGCCTGCGGGTGGCGGGATTCGGGTATTCGGCCCGCTTTTTCGAGCGGGTGACGGAGGACGGAGGGGAATTCCTGGTGACAAACCACCGGTTCACCTACCGGTTTTTCCCGCAGGCCCTTGCGCGCACCATGGTGCCCTACCGGATCCGCGCGGAGAAGGACCCGGACACCTGCCGGATTTTCATATTCGGGGAATCGGCGGCGAACGGGGATCCGGAGCCGGCCTACAGCTTCGGGCGGCATCTGGAGATCCTGCTGGAGGGTCGGTTCCCCGGGACGGATTTCGAGGTGATCTGCACGGCGATCACGGCGATCAACTCGCACGTCATTCTGCCCATTGCGCGGGAATGCGCAAAGCTGGACGGCGACCTGTGGATCGTGTACATGGGAAACAACGAGGTGATCGGACCCTATGGCCCCGGCACGGTTTTCGGTGCCAAGGCGCCTCCCCTTCCGCTCGTCCGTGCCAGCCTGGCGATCAAGAAAAGCCGCATCGCCCAGTTGGTGGACGAGTTGCTGCAGCGGATGGGAAGCGACACCGATGAACCGGAGGCATGGGGCGGCATCAACATGTTCACGGAGAATCTCCTTCGTGCGGGGGATCCGGCCCGGTTGCGGGTGGTTGACAACTTCCGCGACAACCTCGACGACATCCTGCGGGCTGCGGAGAAGGCGGGTGTCCCCGTTCTGCTCAGTACGGTGGCCAGCAACCTGCGCAACTGCTCCCCGTTCGCCTCCCTGCATTCAGGGGGATTGGACGAAGCGGAACTGTCTGCATGGGAAGCCCTCTCCGAAAGGGGTGCCACCTTGGAGGCGGAAGGATCGCATGCGCAGGCACGCCTCCCCTATCAGGAAGCGGCGGCCATCGATCCGGGATTCGCGGAGCTTCAGTTTCGCCTCGGGCGCTCCCATGCCTATGCCGGCGAATGGGAGGCGGCCGCGCAGGCCCTCGCAAGGGCCCGCGACACCGATGCCTTGGCGGTCCGTGCCGACGCGCCCATCAACCGGATCATCCGCGAGGCGGCCGCGCAGTACGCGGACCGCGGGGTGGCGCTGATCGACTCCGAGGCGCTGCTGCGGGAATCCTCCCCCCGCGGCCTTCCCGGGCGGGAACTGTTCTACGAGCACGTCCACTTCACCCTGCAGGGGAACTTCGAAATGGCCCGGATTTTCGCCGAGCGTGTGGCCGCGTTGCTGCCGCCACAATACAGGGGAATCAACCGGCAAAGCTGGCCCGGCGCCGCCACCTGCCAGCGCAAGCTGGCCGTCACCCTCTGGGACAAGAATCGGCTTTGGGCCTACATGGGCGAGCGCCTGTCCACTCCCCCCTTCACCTCGCGCTCCACCAACGCCGCCGAGCTGGCACATTGTCAGGAAAAAGCCGCTACATTCGGGGACCGGATCGACAGCCGCATGGACCGCCTGATCTACGAACAGGCCCTGGAGGAGAACCCCGATGATTACCACCTCCGGACCCGCTTTGGACACTACCTGCTGGAGAACGGCCTGACCAACGAAGCGATCGAACAGTTCCGGTGGATCACCGACACCTTCCCGGACTTCGAGGGCGGGCATCAGGACCTCGGCCTCGCCTTCCTCATCGCCGAACGCCACGAGGAGGCCAGGGCGAGCTTTGAGCGCGTCCTCGAGATCCGCCCCCGCTACGCCCGCGCCCGCAAGGCGCTCGAGCTCATCCGGGAAA
>JBNGDP010000168.1:0-6074 GCA_049975345.1 Oceanipulchritudo sp.
CAGCCGCAAAAAAGTCGGCCGACGGCCAACGCCAATTATCTCACGGATTCAGGTTGGACTAAAGACTAAAGAAGAAGGACAAAAGACCAGGCATCATATTCATCCCCTTCCCATATAGTGCCAGCCCTCATTCATCCCGTCCCTCGTCCTTATCCCTTGGTCTTTAGTCCTTAGTCTTTAGTCCTTATATACTGGACAAGTACGCCTCCGTCACGGCTTTCAGCCACTCATCCTGGTCGCTTTCCCAGCGGGTCTTGCTGAAGATCTCGACCTCGTTGAAGCCGTCGAAACCGGCCTTCTCGACCCATCCGCGGATCGTGGGAATGTCGATACATCCCTCGCCCATGAGGCCCCGGTCCAGGAGCAGGTCCGTGGTGGGGGTCCGCCAGTCGCAGACATGAAACGCGAAGAGGTTCCCGTACTTGCCACAGCGCTTGATTTCCCGCTGCAGGTTGGGATCCCACCAGACATGGTATACATCGACGGCCACCCCGAGAGCCGGGGAATTGAAATACTCGGCCATGTCGTTGGCGGACTCCAGGGTGTTGATGGCCGAACGGTCATCGGCGTACATCGGATGCAACGGCTCGATGGCCAGCTTGACACCGGCCCCCTCGGCGTGCGGAAGGATGGCCTCAACCCCCTCTCGGATCTGCTTGCGGCTCTCCTCAAGGCTCATTTCAGGGTCGGCCCCGCAGACCAGAACGATCATCGGCGCCCCCAGCGTTTCCGCCTCGCGTATGGCCAGGCGGTTGTCGGCAAAGGCCTTCATCCGCTGGTCCTTGTTTTTGTAAGTAAAGAATCCTCCGCGTACGAGGGCCGTCGTCTCCATGCCCGAATCCCCGATCCGCCTGCGGACCTGGTCGATGTCGCGCCCCTTGAGCGCGTCCCGCCAGATGGTGATGCCCCCGATGCCGGCGGCCGCGTAGTTCTCGATGGCGGTCTCGATGGTCCACGGCTTGGTCGTGATGGTGTGGACCGCGCACCGGGAAAGGTCCTTGATCGCTTTTGCACTCATGATTTCGCTCCTTTCACAGATCCGAAAAAGGTGTAGTACGTCTTGTCCTGCAGCAAACGCTGCGCGTAGAGTGCCAGCTCACGCATGTGGTAGTCGCCCCACATGCTGGACTCCCCGCAGGGGATCCGGCTGCCCTCAGGAACGTAATCCCACCCGTTGGGACGATGGTAGATGCTGTGCAGGACAAGGCCGTGATGTTCGGGCTTGAGGCTGAGATAGGGCTCCCCGAGGAGGGTCTCCAGCGAGGTCAGGCCGGCCTGGAAATAGCGCGCGCCCTCCTCTGTTTCCGTACCGAGGTATTTCCCAAGCCGGAGCAGCCCCTGGGCCCCGATGGCCGCGGCGGAACTGTCGACCGGCTCGAAATCGTTGAACGGATCGGCGGGCCGGGTCCGGTAGTCGCCGAGTTGATACAACTGCGGCGCTCCTCCGTCCCAGTAGGGAATCCCGTCCGAGGCGCTGTTTTTGATAAACCAGTCGCAGGTCGCCTTTGCCGCCTTGAGAAAAACGGCCTCGATCCCGCCACGCCCGCCGAAGGGCTCCAGTTCCGCATCGGAAACGGTCTGCAGGAATTCCAGTTCCTCGGGGAAGCCGACCATCGCCCAGGACAGGCCCCGGGTCCAGGTGCTGAATCCGCTGAAGCCCTGCTGGGCGTTCGGGCAGCGGTAATTGCCGTCGTTGCGATTGAAGATCGCCTCGTGGGCGGTGCGCCCCCACTCGTCGTAGGCGTCGCGCCCTTCCCCGTAGTAAATGGAATACTTCGCCGTGGCCCGGGCATGCTCGATCATCCGCCCAAGCAGACTGACCGACTTGTCATTTTCCTCCATGAGCGCATGACCGAGCCGGTCGCTCACCACAAGGGCCCGGCAGGTGCGGATGGTGTCAACAAAGAGCGAATGGGGACCGTTGAAGGAGTACATGTAGCCGCCCCCGTCGGCGGTCGTCGCCCAGCGCCTGGCCTGCACCGCGCCGGACACCTTCAGGGCCAGCTCGTAGAACTCGCGCTCCCAATTGTTCTCGGGAATCACCCCCTCGTTCATCAAACGGAGCAGGTTCCCGTAGGTGCTGACGTTGTTGAACCCGTGGTCATGTACCCCGAAGTGGCTCACGTGCGGCGCCATCTTCCCGACCGTGTCCTGACGGCCCAGTTCGAGGAACTTCTCTTCCCCCGTGGCATCAAACTGAAGGATCGCACTGCCGTACTGGAACCCCTGGGTCCATTCCGTCCAGCCGCGCGTGGTGTACTTCCCCGCCCAGGTGTAGACCGGCGAGCCCTTCGCCGCGTCGTATTCCTTCGCGATCCGCTCGATCTTCTCCCCGGAGATTTTCCAGAAGCGCTCCAGCGCCCCCTTCAAGTCCCCAACCTTCAAATCCTCTTTTATTTTCATAATCCTTTTTAAATTCCTTTATCCAACGCCCCAAGCCCAGGGCCCAACGCCCCTAATACCTTTTCCCTTTCTTTAAATGAACAAGAATCAACTTGCTGTCCTCGACCGCCTCGTAGGAGTGCTCCTGGATGGCGTCGAACTGCAGGCTCTGGCCGGTGGACAACTCGACGGTCTCGTGCGGCAACCCAAGGCGCACCTTCCCCTCGATGACCCAGCAGGTCTCGTGGTCGTCATGGTGGATTTCCGGTTTCCTGATGTGCGCCCCCGCCTTCGCTTCCCCAAGGAAACAGGCATGGTTGGCATACCGGATCACCCGGAATTGAAATCCGTCGCTGCGGTAGCTTTCCTCCCCCTTCAAATGCGCCATCCGCGATTCCGAGAGGGCCAGCAAATCGGTCGCGCTCATTCCGAAAACCCGGCCCAGCTTGTAAAGGGTCTCCAGCTCCGCGCTGGTCTGGTTGCGCTCAAGGCGCGAGATCACCGCAATGCTCAGCCCGGAGCGATGCGAAACTTCTTCCAAGGTCAGTCCTTCACGCTTGCGAATTTCGCGCAGGATGGAAAAATCGAACATACCAAGAGAGGAATTGGACTGGTTTCTTTCAGCCATATTACGATTGACGAACCGACATTTATTTTCTTAAACAACAAAAAATCAAGAATTTTTTAACGAAAAAGTAAAAATGAGCCTAAAAACCGTATCCGAAACACGATTGATGCCAGTGGCGGTGGTACCGTCACTCGACAAGGCGCTGCCGCTTGCGGAGACGCTCCGGGAGGCCGGCCTCAATCACATAGAAATCACGCTGCGGACCGAGTGCGCGCTGGAAGCGATGGCAGCGATCCGCAAGGAATTCCCGGACATGACCGTGTGTGCCGGGACGATTCTCAGTCCGGAGATCGTGCCGCAACTGGTGGACATGGGCATCGCCTTCGGTGTCTCCCCCGGCCTGAATCCGGCGGTGGTGGAAAAGGCCCAATCCCTTGGATTCCAGATGATGCCGGGGGTGATGACGCCCACCGAGATTGAGCAGGCTTTGGGAATGGGGCTGAAAGTGCTCAAGTTCTTTCCGGCACAACAGGCGGGAGGAGCGAAAATGCTCAAGGCCCTGGAAGGGCCATACGGACACACGGGGGTGAAATTCATTCCGACCGGCGGAATCAACGAGTCCAGGATGGAGGATTATCTAGACCTCGACATAACCCTTGCCATCGGCGGCAGTTGGTTTGTCGACAAGATGCTGATCGCCTACAAGGATTTCGAGCAGATCGGGAAACTGACCCGGGAAGCGATCAAGCTTGCGAAGAAGCGCGTCGGACCCCGCATCGCCTGAACGGCGGGAGTCAAAACCCGTTCTCGATGACCACCTGCTCATAGGCCAGCTGTCCCGGCTTGGGCCAGGCCGGCTGGGTGCCCTTGCCGATGGCGATCATGAAGCTGATCAGGTGGCTGTCCGGCAGGTTGATGATCTGGGCGACCTTGTCGAAATCGAACCCGTCCATTGGGCAGGAATCGTAGCCCATGGCCTTGGCGGCCAGCATCAGGGTGGCGCCGGCCAGCCCGCAGGAGCGCATGCACTCGTCGCGCTGGACCTGCTCGCGCCCTTCGTAATACTGGCCAATCGCGGGAACAAGGAAATCCTGAACCGGCTTGGGCGCGTTGACCCAGTACTGCTCCGGCCGGTCCTTCCAGGCCTCCTTGTTGGCGCACAGGATCACCAGCAGGGAGGCATCGGTCACCTGCGCCTGGTCCCACGCGACCGCGCGGATCCGCTTGCGGATCTCGGGATCCTTCACGACGACGAAGCGCCAGTGCTGGATATTGAAGGCGGTGGGCGCCTGCATCGCCAGCTCGAGCAGTTCACGCTCCTCGGCCCCGGTTAACTTGTGTGCCGGGTCGTAGTGCTTGATGGCCCGGCGTTCGCGAATGGCGGTCTTGGTGTCCATGCCGGGAAAGGTACCCATTCCCGGAATTCTTCAAGCCCGACAGAATGAATTATAAAAAGTGGTTCTTCTAAGATTATTGTGGAAGGATCATGCGGGTGGGGTGCCGACCGCATGCCGGCAGGCATGCCAAGAAGGTAGCCGGGGGTTGAGCCCCGAGCTTGCCGAGGGGCGACACCCCCGGAAACAAGCGCGCATACGAGGGCGCATCCTGAAGGGATGCCACAGGTGCGATCCCTGCCCGCGTTCGCTTTTTTGGGGGGATCATCAAGCACGCCAGGTCGATTCCTGACCGGCATTCAGGCCGGCCTTTTTGCAGTATTGCAGGTTTCTTTGAATCAATTCCTTGCGCTGCTCGACGCAGGCGGCCGAGCGCAGCGGATCCGCCGGGTTGTTGATCACGTAATCCAGCAGGGTGTCCACGTCCGAGGTGGCCACATGCAGGCGGGTGTCGCTGGATGCGTAGTAAAGGAAGACGCCGCCCTTGTCATCGACCACCAGGCCATTGGTGAAGAGGACGTTTGAGACATCCCCGATCCGCTCCTCCTTGATCGGGGCAAGGAGATGCCCGGCCGGGGCCGCGATGACCTTGCTGGGATCGTCCAGGTCGCAGAGGAAGGCGTACAGCACGTAGCGCAACCCGGCCGCGCAACCGCGCACACCATGGGCGATGTGCAGCCAGCCTTTTCCGGTCTTTATGGGGGCCGCTCCAGCGCCGTTCTTCACTTCCTTGATCGTGTGGTAGACGCGCTCGTCGATGACCTTCTCGACCCCGACCACCGCCGGGTTCATGCTCTCCGAAAGCGCCCAGCCGATGCCGCCGCCGGTGCCCGTGCTGATGAAGCCGTCCTGCGGCCGGGTGTAGAAGGCGTACTTGCCGTCGACAAACTCCGGGTGCAGCACGACGTTGCGCTGCTGCGGTGAGGGGCTCTTGAAGTCCGGCAGGCGCTCCCAGGTCCGCAGGTCCTTCGTCCGGGCAATGCCGCATTGCGCCTCCGCCGCCGAGGTGTCGGATGCGGGGGCTGTCTTGTCCTTGCGCTCGGTGCAGAAGAGCCCGTAGATCCAGCCGTCCTCGTGCTGCACGAGGCGCATGTCGTAGACGTTGGTGTCCGGGTCGTCGGTCTCCGGCATGGTCACCGGTTCGTCCCAGAAGCGGAAGGTGTCGATCCCGTTCGGGCTCTCCGCGATGGCGAAGAAGCTCTTGCGGTCAATCCCCTCGACCCGTGCCACCACGTAAAACGTACCATCCAGGTAAATCGCCCCGGCGTTCATCGTGGCATTCACCCCAATGCGCTCGATCAGCCGCGGGTTGGTCGCCGGATCCAGGTCGAAGCGCCAGTATACCGGTGCGTGCTCGTGCGTCAGGACCGGGTACCGGTAGCGCGTGAACACGCCGTTGTACCAGTCCGGATCCACCGGATTGGGACGGGTCACCAGCGCCTCGTGCGAGGCGATCAATTGTTGCAGTCGTTCGTCGCGGGTCATTGAATTTTGCATTGGGGCGGGTCTCCCAGAATGCCGGGAATCCCGCAAAGGATGTTTTGATAAATCCGTTTTCCCGTCCGCCCCGACAAGGACTCCCCGCTGCAACCTGTTGCACCATCCCCCCCCCTGCTCCTGCCCCTGCTCTTGCTCTTGCTCCTGCTCCTGCTCTTGCTCTTGCTCTCTGAGAACTGAGCAGGAGCAAGAGCAGGAGCAAGAGCAGGAGCAGGAGCAGGAGCAGGAGCAAG
>JBNGDP010000169.1:0-6048 GCA_049975345.1 Oceanipulchritudo sp.
GGCCGGGTGCCGGATGCGGAAAGCAGCGTCCGGGCGAGGGCCGGCCGGCCGCTTTCCACCTGCTCCCCGGCCTGTTCCAAAAGGGTGGGGGTTCCGGCGGCGGCGGCCTCCAGGACCAGTCCGGACACGCTCCGGAAATAGGAGGGGATGCTCATCCCCAGCCAGAGGGCGGCCATCGCCAGCAACAGGTTCAGGATGGCCATGGCCCCCCGCTTCCCGTAGGACGGCCGTGCCGGTGGCGGCTTTGCCGGTTGTGATGCCATGGGATTCCCTTATTTGACTGGACAGCCATTATGGTGCAAGCTGTTAAATGAATTCCATGCTTTTACGCGTCACCCAGTACGGCGAATCCATCCTGCGCCAAGCCGGCGAGCGCATCACCGTCTTTGACGATGCCCTCGAACGGCTCGCCGCCGACATGGTCGAAACCATGGATGCGGAGGAAGGGGTCGGCCTCGCCGCGCAGCAGATCGACAAGGCCATTATGCTCTGTGTCGTGGATGTCGTCCATTTGCCGGAGGAGGAACTGGATTACCAACTGGACGGGCTTCGCCAGCCCATCGACCTGATCATGCCGATGGTGCTGGTGAATCCGGTCATCACGGAAATGTCCGGAAGGACGCTCTGGGGCGAGGAGGGCTGCCTTTCCTTCCCGGGGATCCGGGGAGACGTCCCGCGGGCCGAGACTATCCGCGTCGAGTTCCAGGACACCGGCGGAAACCCCCATCAACTGACCTGCTCCGGCTGGTTCGCCCGGGTGGTCCAACACGAGGTCGATCACCTCAACGGAAGGCTTTTTATTGACCACATGGACAAGCGGCAGTTACGCCTCTTGGACAGCAAAATCAAGCGGCTCAAACGGGAAACCCGCCGCCTGCACCCTTCCGCATCCGTTTCATTATGAAAATCGAACAAGTCGCCGTACAGCTCTATACGCTCCGTGACCACCTGCAAACGCCGGAGGATTATCAGGAATCCCTCCAGAAAGTGGCCGAGATCGGCTACAAGTCGGTCCAGGTCTCCGGGCCGCGCCCGATCAGTGAAGCGGAAATCGCCTCCCTCTGTGCCGAGAAGGGGCTGGTCATCAATTCCAGCCATGAGGATTCCAGGCTGATCCTCGAGAATCCCGCCAAGGTGGTGGAGAATCTCGAGGCCTTCGGTTGCCGGTACACGGCCTACCCGTACCCGCGGGATGTTGATTTCAGCTCAAGGGACAGCGTCCGCAATCTTGTCGAGGGCCTCGATTCCGCCGGCAAGGTCCTCCGGGAAGCCGGCAAGGTCCTGACGTACCACAACCATGCCGTCGAGCTGGAGCATTCCCTGGACGGCGTTCCCGTACTCGAGATTATCTACGGGCAGACCCAGCCCGGGAATCTGCAGGGGGAGATCGACACCTACTGGATTTACGCGGGAAATTCCTCCCCGGAGGCCTGGTGCGCCCGCCTGCGTGACCGCCTTCCCCTGCTCCACATCAAGGATTACGCCCTCGGGGAGGACGGGAAGCCTCAGTTCATGGAAATCGGCAGCGGGATCCTCGATTTCAAGACCATCATCGCCACGGCCGAGGCTTCCGGATGCGAGTGGTTCATCGTGGAGCAGGACCAGTGCCCGGGCGATCCCTTTGCATCCCTGGAGAAGAGCTTCCGCCACATCCGGGACAACCTGGTCGAGTAGACGGGGAGCGGTGCGTCATTTGTGATCCGCAGGACCCGTCAGAGGCTGGCCATCGAGGAGGTGTTTCGCAAGGAGGCACGCCCCCTGACTCCTCCGGAGATTTTCGAGGGCGCCCGGCGCATCCTCCCGCAGATCGGCCTGCGCACCATTTACCGGCAGATCAACGACATGGCCGCCGAGGGCCTGATTGTCGGGGTCGACTACCCCGGCCAGCCCCTCCGTTATGAATGGGTCAGCGATTCCCACCATGCGCATTTCATCTGCCGCAAATGCGACCGCGTCTTCGACATGCAGATCGAGATTCCCGACGTGAAGATCAAACCACCGAAGGGGTTCCACATCACCGGCCAGGAAACCGTCTTCTACGGCATCTGTCCGGATTGTGGGACAAAGGACGAAGGACAAAGGACAAAGGACGAAAGACTAAGGTCGGTTACCCGTGTCTTGAAAGACTAAGGTCGGTTACCCATGTCTTGATTGATCCCTTAGTCCTTAGTCCATAGTCTTTCGTCCTTCGTCCCTATTCCCAAATCGCCCGGGCGATTTGGGAATAGGCCTCCATCATTCTCGGTCCCGGAATGTTGAGCGGGCTGTGCGGGACAAAGCGGACCCGGTTTTCCCGGACCGCGGCAACCTGGCGCCAGACCGGATGGGTGGGGAGTCGCTCGATACGTTCCATGAGCCGGGCCTGCTCCGTCGGGGTTTCCGCCTCCCGGATGATCAGCACTTCCGGATCAAGGGCGAGCAGGGCCTCGAAGGAAACCTCCCCCCAGGAGCGACCCAGTTCCGCCGCGACATTGACGGCGTGGGAGGACTCGATCAGGTCGTTCACCCAGGTATCCCGGCCGGGTGCCCAGCCCGCCTGCAGGCCCTCCTCGATGGAAAGGAGAAAAAGGACCCGGCGGGGAGCCTGATCGAGGTGGGGTTCGATCAAGCGGCGGACGCCCTCCCGCTCCTCCTCCAGTCGGCGCACGAGTTCAAGGGCCTTGCCGGGGACGCCCGTCATCCTTCCGATGGTCCGTATGTCCCCAAGCAGGTCATCCATGCTCGTTTGGCTGAGAGCGATGGCGACCGTGCGCGGGGGATTGGCGACCACCTCATATACTTCCGGCGGGGTGAGATCGCTTCCGATGATCAGGTCCGGCTGGTAGGCGGCGATGGTTTCGCGGTTGGGCTGGTCGATGGAACCGACATGAGCCCCGGCGTCGCGCAGGGCCTTCGCCTCCGGCGGCCAGTTGCACCATCGGGTGACCGCCATCAGGTGGTCCCCCATGTCCATGGCGAAAAGGATTTCCGTGATGCCGGGGGCCAGGGATATGAAGTGCCGTGGCTGCTGATCAAGGCTCACCCTCCGCCCGAGGTCGTCCACCATGGTCAGCGGATACGTTCCTTCCGGGGCGGTCTGGGTATGCCAGGGATGCTGCCGGGGCGCGCTTTGTTCCCTGGGAATCACCATCAGGATGAGGCAGCCGAGAAGGAATCCCACCGCATAGGCCAGAATCTTCCGCTGCCGGCTCATCCCGATTCCGCTTCGCGGGCCTTGTGGAAGGCGGCCACCCGGACGTATTTTTCCGCCCATTCCTTCAGGGATTCCTGTTCCTCGATACTCAGGGACTTTACCACCCTGGCGGGCATGCCGAGAACCAGCGATCCCGGGGGGATCCGCGTGTTTTTCGTCACCACCGCTCCGGCACCGACAATCGAACGCTTTCCGACGACCGCGCCGTCCAGGACCGTCGCCTTCATGCCGATCAGGCATTCGTCCTCGATCGTGCAAGCGTGAATCATCGCCATGTGGCCGATGGTCACATACTTGCCGACCGTTACACCGAGATCGTCGGCCAGATGCACCACGCTGCCATCCTGCACGTTGGAACCCTCCCCGATTTCAATGTTCTCGATGTCCCCCCTCAGGACGCACCGGGGCCAGACCGAGGCCTTGGGGCCGATTTTCACCGAGCCCATCACCACCGCCGACGGCGCCACGTACGCGCTCGGATCCACCTCGGGTTGCCGGCGGAGAAAGGTGTTCAGTCGTTCTTCAAGGGTCATTCCGCCAATCTGGAAGGACCGCGCGCCCTTGCCAAACCAAAATTCGGGCCTACCCTTTCGAACATGACGTCCGCTTCCTACGAGACAGACGAAATCCTGCAGCAGTACCTCCTCTTTCATTATGGCGCTGCGGAGGACCAGCTGCCCTGGGACTTCGGTCCCCGCGAAGCATTGGGTTTCCCGGTTCGCTGTGTCACGGAGGGAGTGGATACCGGGAAATTGCCGGCAAGGAACCGGGCCCTTGACATCGGTTGTTCGGTGGGCCGGTCCACCTTCGAACTGGGGAGGATTTTCGGGGAAGTCACTGGCATTGACTACTCCTTCGCCTTTATCACTGCCGCACGGATGGTGTATCGCGAGGGGTCGGTCCCGTTCCAGATCCGGGAGACGGGCCTGATCCGGCGGGAGGTGGTCGCCAGGCGCCCGGAAAACGTGGCCGGGCGGCTTTCCTTCGAGCAGGGCGACGCGCAGCGGCTGCGGCAGGACCTCGGCACCTTCGACTGCCTGTTGGCGGCCAACCTTCTTTGCCGCCTGTCCCGGCCGGTGGATTTTCTCGCCCGGCTGCCCGCGCTTCTCAACCCGGGGGGTCAGCTGATCCTCACCACCCCCAACACCTGGCTGGAGAGCTTTACCGCGCGTGAGTTCTGGATCGGCGCGACCCCCGACACGGGGGAGCCCCTGGAAGCCCTGGAAAATGAACTCAAGCCCCATTTCCGGCTCGAGGCCACATGGGAAATGCCCTTCCTGATCCGCGAACACCGGCGCAAATACCAGTGGAGCGTGGCCCAGGCCTCCCGCTGGATCCGCCTCTCCTGAGTGCCCGCCCATGGAAATCATCGACATTCCCATCGAGGAACGCGCCGACTTGGACGGGCTGCGCGCCTTCCTCAACGCTTGTCGTGAAGCGGCCGATACCGACCGGCGCAACAAGATCGCCAGCATCAGCCTGGCCGTCCGGCATATCGATCCGCTCGCCGTGCTGGATTCGATTTATGAACCGGACGCCCACCATTTCTACATGGAGAACCGCTTCCGGCAATGGGCCGTCGCCGGGGCCGAGGCGGTTGTCGCGGGGTCGTGGAGCGGCACCCGGCGTTTCGCCATGGCCCGCCAGTTCGCCCGGGAAACCGACACGCATGTGATCGCCATCGGGGACATGAGCCTTCCGTTCTCCGGTCCCCTCTTCTTCGCCGGGTTCACCTTTTTCCCGGAAACCGGCGGCGCTGCGGAACCCTTCCCCTCGAGCATGGTTTTCATTCCCCAGTGGCAGGTGGCCCGCAGTGGAAACCGCTACATCGCCGTGGCCAACGCCCTCATCGAACCGGAAATGGATATCGAGCCCGTGGCCCGGCGCATCTGGGGTGCCCACCGGAAGTTCACCTCCTTTTCCTACGAGTCCCCCCCGCCGGCTCCCGTCCACCATATCCTGAAGGAGTCCGAGGTCGGAGGGGAGGGCGTGTTCCGCGACAACGTCGCCCGCGCCCTCCTCCGCATCGAGTCCGGCGCCTACGGGAAGATTGTCCTCTCCCGGGCCGTCGACCTTGGCTTCGACAATCCCTGCCAGCCCTTGAAAATCCTCAACCGCCTGCGCGAGGATTATCCAAGCTGTAGCAGTTTTTCACTACACCATGAAAACGGGGCCAGTTTCATCGGCGCGACCCCGGAACGGCTGGTCGCCGTCCGCGACGGGCGCTTTTTCACGGAGGCCATCGCCGGCTCCGCCGGGCGCGGGACCAACGCCGCCGAGGACGCCCGCCTAGCGGGCGGTTTGATGAACAGCGAAAAGGACCTGCGGGAGCACCGGCATGTCGTCGACAGCATCCGCCGGCGGATGGCCGGCCTCGGGATCAAGGCGGCCATTCCCCCCGGGCCCGGGCTCCTCGTGCTGCCCAACGTCCAGCATCTGCAGACCTCCATCGAGGGGGACCTGCCCGGCGACCTGCACATCCTTGACCTCGCGGAGGCCCTGCACCCGACCCCGGCCGTAGGGGGCACCCCGCGCGAGGCCGCCCTCCCCGATATCGCCGCATGGGAACCGTTTCCAAGGGGATTGTTCGCAGGCCTCACGGGTTGGTTCGATGCGCGCGGAAACGGGGAATTCGCGGTCGGCATCCGCAGCGCCCTGACCCGCGGGTCGTCCGCCCGCCTCTATGCCGGAGCCGGCATCGTCCAGGGATCCGAGCCGGAATCGGAGTTCCGCGAGACCTCCCTCAAGATGGAGGCGCTCCTGCGCTGCATCCGGGGCGCCGCCGGGTGATTAAAAATCCGGTTCATCGTGGAATTTTGTGGAAATTTCATCGCGTCGGACGGTGCGTCTAGACG
>JBNGDP010000170.1:0-5973 GCA_049975345.1 Oceanipulchritudo sp.
GCCGCCTCGGACCCGCCTCGTCGCTGCGCGCCCCTTTGCCTGCCGGCTCCACTGGTGCTCGGACCTTTCATCAGGGGACTATTTCACTGCGGGCCGGGCGGAAGCCAATGCTGCAGTAGCGGTAGTCCGGGTTGAAGTAGTTGCGGTACGCGGAGCGGCAGCACCGCGCGTCGCCGCTGAAGACGCCGCCCCGGATCACCCGGCTCGTGCCCGATACAGCACCCGTGGGATCCGTTACCGTTCCCGGATAGGTGGCGTACCAGTCCCAGCACCATTCCCACACATTGCCGGACATGTCGTACAGGCCCCAGGCATTCGCCTGCTTGCCGCCCACCGGATGCGTGTTGGTTCCGCTGTTGCCGCCATACCAGCCGATCTGGTCCAGGTTTGGGTCGAGCGGCGAAGTGCCCGTGTAGGTGATCGGTCCGCTGTAGAAGGCGGTGGAGGTTCCGGCCCGGCAGGCGTATTCCCATTCGGATTCGGTCGGCAGGCGGTAGCCGCTGGCATTGAAGTTGCAAACAGGCGATGACTGGCCCGTCTTGTAGGTGGCACCACTGACGGTGTAGCACGGCGTCAGCCCTTCCAGTTCGCTTTTCAGGTTCAGCCACTTCACCACATCGTACCACGACACCGCCGTCACCGGATGCGTCAGGCTGGCGTCGCCGTTTTTGCCGTCGCTCCCGGCAGGCAGGTCCCAGTAGCCGCGCCCAGGACCCTGTGCCGCCACATCGTCCCACTGCGCCTTCGTCACCTCGGTCGTCTGCAGGTAGAAGGCACGCGTCAGCGTCACCGAGTGCTGCGTCTCGTCGGAGTCGCGTCCCAGCTCGTCGGTCGGGCTCCCCATCGTGAAGGTGCCGGCGGGGATCAGCGCGAACACCGCCGGCGGGGCGGCATTGAGGTCCCCCTCCTGCACCCACTGGCCGTCGCTGTAGCGATAGAACCAGCGCTGGCCGGGCACGCAGCCGCGCTGGTACCCATACCAGCCGGCATTGGCGCCGTACTTGTAGAGGAACGGGTAGGCGGTGTCGCTGGTCCACCACCAGCAGCCGATCGCCGTGTCGTAAAGGTGGAAGCTCGCCGTTGTCCCGCCCATGGCGTAGAGCCAGCCATGCTCGGCATGGTAGATGAAGCCGTCGCCCATGTCCTTGAACCAGCCGAACCAATCAAGCGACATCCAGCCGTCCGGACCGGGAGTGGCGGCGTGCCAGAGCATCGCACCGAGAGTGATCACAAGGTTGTCGAGCCACGCTTGGCCGGTGCCGACCGTCTGATGTTCGGAGGAGCCGATGAGCATGGTTGTGAAGGTATCGGACGGCCCCATGCCCAGATCGTAGGTGCCGCTGTCGAGGTCGGCGCTGCCCTGGGGGATGCCGTTGTAGTAATAGGTCACCGACTTGGTGGCGGCGATGTAGTCCATGCGCAGCACGGCATCGGGCGAGGTGAGGTTCCCGACTTTGAACAAGTCCGGAGTGCCATTGCCGTTGATCTCGACGTCGTCCTCAATTTGGTAGCCGACGCTGGTGGCCCACCAACCGCGATTGAACTCCATTGAGACGTGGGTATTCAGCTCGTTACCGGTCTTGCCGAACGCCAGGAAGACATCGACGAAATGCCCCTGCACCGTGAGGGCAAACGGATTGATGTGCGCATCGATCTGGAGGCTCCAGTCTTCGGTACTGGAGAGCGTGGGGCCAGTTCGCTTGTAGACGGCTCCTCCGCCCCCGGTGCTTGTGCTGACGTAGTTCATCCGGCCACCAGAGACGGTAAGGTCTGCGGCCGGCGCCCGCGCGACAAGCGCCCAGTTGGCCGGGTTGCTGAAGTCGTCGGTGATGACGGTTTGGGCGCCCAAGGTTCTGGCAGATTCGGCGTGGGCGAAAGGAGTGGCGATAAGGAGGCAGGAGAAGGCGCAAAGCGCTGGGAGCAGTTTCATGGCGTTTGGGGAGAGGTGAGTGCGTTGCTGGTGGATGTATTGGGTGGATTAGAAGATCGGGGCAAAGGGTGCTGTCCGCAATGGCACTGAGTCTTGTTTCGCGGATTTTTAGTGTAAACAACAAAATGGGCATCCGGCCCCGCGATAGGGTAAAACCCTGAATAATGCGCCGACCTAATACCGCTCAGGCGGAATCCTGATAACTCCCGGCCCGGCCAATTCGGAATTCGATCAGCTTCCCGAAAATCCGACCGCCCACACGCTCCACCACTTGCCCGAACCCCAGCCAAACGCTTTGGGGCATTGGTGTGAAATCCGCTTTGCGTATTTCACAAACCCTCCGCCAGCAAATTGCTGAGGGGCACCGCTTCAATCCGTTCGGAGAGCAGATAGCGTTGGTTCCCTGGATAAACAACCTTGAGGGCATCCAGCCGCAACAGCTCAGCCGCGCTGGTCATGGAGCGGGTGAGTTTCGGCGCGTCGGCGTACTTGACCTCGAAGCCGATGCGACGGTCTTCCTTGAAGCACAGCAAGTCCAGCTCGGGACCATTGTGGACCGCCCAGAAGTACGCCTCGCGCGGCCGCAAAGAGCGCAGGATCTCCTCCACCGCATAGCCCTCCCAGGATGCCCCGAGTTTCGGGTGCAGTTGCAGGGCCTGCCAGTCCGGAATCCCGACCAGGCTGTGAAAGATCCCGGAATCCCGCAGGTAAATCTTCGGCGCCTTCACCTGACGCTTCTTCAGGTTTTCATGCCATGCCGGCAACTGCCGGACCATGAAGGTTTCTGAAAGGATGTCCAGGTAGTGGCACGTCGTGTGCCCACTCACCCCGATCGATCCGCCGATTTCCGATGCGTTCCAGACCTGGCCGTGATAATGTGCCAGCATGCTCCAGAATCGTCGCAGGTTCGTCGGGCTGATCGTTATTCCGAACTGCGGAATGTCCTTTTGCAGAAACTGCCCGATGAACCCCTCCCGCCAGGCCACCGAGTCCGCCTCGCTTCCAGCAAGGTAGGACAACGGGTATCCGCCCCGCAACCAATGGCGTCGCGTTTTGTCCAACCCCGTCTCAAGGCTGCTGAAAGGCGTCACCTCAATCGTCTCCACCCGTCCGGCCAGGCTCTGCGCCGTCCGCTCCACCAAATCCGGCGAGGCCGATCCGAGGATCAGAAAGGTCGCCCGCCGGTCCTCCCGGTCCGCCAACACCCGCAACACCCCGAACAACTCCGGCCGCAACTGGATCTCGTCGATCACCACCAGCCCTTCCAACCCCTCCAGGGCCAGCATCGGCTGGTCCAGCCGCCCACTGCTCCGTGGATCCTCCAGGTCAAAGTAGTTCACCGACCCGCTCCCCACAAAGGTCCGCGCCAGGGTCGTCTTCCCCGCCTGCCGCGGCCCCAGCAACGACACCACCCGGCTCCGCCCCAGCGCCCCCTCCACACGCCCCCTCAAGGCCCTCCTCTCAATCTGCATGAACCCCATTGAAATCATGAAAATCCGTATGGCAACTTCTTAATTTCAAGGAATTAGGCCGGCTCTGCACCGCTTTTCTTCAGGGTAAGAAATTTCCGGGAGGATCAATGAGGCCGGGGCACGCGGGAGGTCTGGACACGGCAATCACCGGGAGCGGTCAGGTTGCCGGGATCGGTCGGTCCGGTCCGGAATAGCCGGTCGCATTGATGTCGAATGACCAGTCGCCCAAGTCCACCGCCTGCGTCAGCCCCCCCTCCATCCGGGTCAGGTAATGGCAATAGGCCATCGATCCATACCAGGTCACTTCCATGCAGGGATAGGCCTCCTTCCCGGCATCCACAACCAACTGGCCCCCGCTCAAGGAAATCTGGCAGTCCGTGTCAGTGCATCCGCTGAGGCAACTCCATTGCCGGACTAGAGACTGTCGAGGTACTCGCGCGCGCTGAGCACCGGCAGGCCCTTGTTCAAAACCGTGTTGAAGTGTTTCTTGTTCTCGGTCACAATTACGGATGCACCCATCCGCATGGCGATGTAACCGATATGGGCATCATAAATGCGTCCGCCGGCGATGTGCCCGGCCACGGCATCAAGCAAAAATGCCCGGCGATGGTTCTCCGGCAAAAATCCGATTCGCAACCGGGCCAGGACCTCATTGTCAAGCAACTGAAGAGCGACATGTGGCAGGAGGCGGAATTCCTCCGGCAGGCGGGTGGCCACGGAATAGAATTCGAGACAGCAATGCCACGCGGTACAGGCATTGGAAATTGCGCCCGCAGCAACCTTATCAATGATGGCAATGGGAACCGTCGAACTGTCGCCAAGGTCGATCAGTCCGCCAATCAGAATACTGGTGTCAAAAAATGGCTTTGTCACAATGGCCAACGGTTGCGCTCCTCTTCGACAAGGGCGGAGAGATCGATCGACTCTTGCTGTCTTCCTTTCGGTTTCGCCAGCATACGGCCCCGGTGCTTGACGAGCTCAGCCGGCTCTACGTCCCGTGAAATTCGGATAACCCCATCCTCCAGTTCCACCCGGATCGCACTTCCCGGTTTCAAATGAGCCCGTTTGCGCAGCCCGGAGGGAATTACCACGCGACCTGCCTTGTCAATGGTTGTGATCATGGTATTAAAAATGGTATGTAATGTGGCATAGTCAACCTGAATGGTGGAGAGCAGGCTTCTTCAGAGGCTCATTCCAACCGCTCCGCAATCCGGTCGAACCGCACCGCTGACACGCCGTCGCTAAAGTCCAGTGGCTCGCCCGAACCCCGGCCAAACTCACCCCACAAAACCGCTTGAGCTTTGGGGGTTGGGCACCGGGAACCAACGGACGGGAAAGCACTGCCAATAGCCCGTTAAAGGGCTCGTGTTAATTAACGAAAATCTTCAGGGTAAGAAATTTCCGGGTGGATCAATGAGGCCGGGGCACGCGGGAGGTCTGGACAAGGCGATCACCGGGAGCGGTCAGGTTGCGGTGATCGGTCGGTCCGGTCCGGATACATGGTCTGCCTCTGCATTTACCTGCCTCAATGGTAATTCTTCCTTCGTAATCCATACCGTTGAATATCTTCAGAATCCCGCCCCTTCACAAGCATTTGTTCGAAGCCTTTCAAAACGGATTGCAAAAATATCTGTCTTGAAAATTAAGGTTCTTCCCGGAATATTGTGGAACCACGGAGCGCGCCGGCGGGCTTGTCCCGCTGGCCGCCATGGGCCGGAGGTCTTCCAGCACGTTGGATTGGAATATCTTCACCTCAGCAATTCCACCTTCACGTCCGGGAAGCGCTGAAAGCCCTTGTCGAAGGTCACGATCCTCAACCCTTTCTCAATGGCAACCGCAGCCAGCATGGCGTCGTTGCAGTCGTTTCCGGAAAGTTCAAGCATGGCGCACAGCACAAGCCAACGCTTCCGGCAGGCGGGCGTCCACGAAGCAATTTCCACGGTTGGGGCTTCACACAAGATATGCAGGAAAGTCGATGCTTCCGCCATGGTGGAAGACGGATTGAATATCCCGGAGTGTGTCACGACCCGTAAAAATCCAACCTCGACGGTTGGAAAAAGGCGGATGGCCCGGCCATTATTGAGGGCCGCCTGAAGCCACTCCCGGGCAATTGGATGCTGCTGCAGGTCAGGACGAAATGCGCTGATCAGGATGTTGTTATCAACCAGATCCATATTTACCGGAGGGATATCAAATCATCGTTCATTTGTGCTGATTCAATACGCTTACTCAGCTCCTCACCGGTGATGGTCGGTCCGGAAACCGAGCTGACCGGAAGCTCAATGCGATGGGCCGGGCGTTCCTCGAGGCGGGACAATCGCTCCTCCACAGCCTCCTCAAAGAAACGGGTCAGACTGAGACCGAGCTCGCTCGACTTGGTCTTCGCGCGACGAAAAAGTTCGTCATCAATGCGCAATGTGGTCTGCATGACAGAAATCTGTCAGCTCATACCGATTCTGTCAAGTGCGGAGAGGCGGTCAAGGTCTACCCTATTCGTTTCCAGATAGGAATGAAGTATGATACCGCTTTCAGTATGGATTGATCAGGTGGAGCATGGGCGTGGGACCTCCG
>JBNGDP010000171.1:0-3728 GCA_049975345.1 Oceanipulchritudo sp.
CGGAGGCACGGAGAGACGGAGGCACGGAGCTAATTTTAAAAGGCTTCCAATAGGGCGGTATACTCATGAATGGAAACATGAAAATGATTCCCCTCCGTGCCTCCGTCTCTCCGTGTCTCCGTGCGATCATCGGGAAGTATTTTTGAGGATATCGACGAAGGCCTCCTGGGGGATGGCGACCTTGCCGACCTGTTTCATGCGCTTCTTGCCCTCCTTCTGCTTCTCGAGCAGCTTGCGCTTGCGGGTGATGTCGCCGCCGTAGCACTTGGCGGTGACGTCCTTGCGCAGGGCCCCGAGGGTCTCGCGGGCGATGACGTTCCCCCCGATGGAGGCCTGGATGGCCACCTTGAACAGCTGCCGCGGAAGAATCTCCTTCAGCTTCTCGCACAACTGCCGCCCCTTGGGCGCAGCCTTGTCGACATGGCAGATGCTCGAGAAGGCGTCCACCGGCTCGCCGTTGACCAGGATGTCGAGCCGCACCAGCTTGCTCTCCTGGTACTCCGCCAGCTCGTAGTCCATCGAGCCGTAGCCCTTGGTGATGCTCTTGAGCCGGTCGTTGAAGTCGACGAGGATCTCGTTCAGCGGGAGATGGGCCGTCATCATGACCCGCGTCGGGTCCAGCGTCTCGGTGTGGTCCACGTAGCCGCGCTTCTCCGTGACCAGGGCGAGGATGTCGCCGATCGAGCTCGAGGGTATGTGCAGGGTGGCCTTGATCGTCGGCTCGGAAATGCTCTCCAGCTCGGACGGGTCGGGCAGGTTCATTGGGTTGTGGACCTCCAGCTCCGTGCCATCGCTCTTCACCACCCGGTAGACCACGCTCGGGTAGGTGGAGATGATGTCGAGGTCGTACTCGCGCCGCAGGCGCTCGGTGACGATCTCCATGTGCAGCAGCCCGAGAAACCCGCAGCGGAACCCGAAGCCCAGCGCCACCGAGGTCTCCGCCGTGTAGACCAGTGCGGCGTCGTTGAGCTGCAGCTTGCCCATGCCGACCTTCAGCTTCTCGTAGTCGTTTGTATCGATCGGATAAATACCGGAAAAGACCATCGGGCGCACCTCCTGGTAGCCCGGCAGCATCTTCTCGGCCGGCTGCGCGGCCGTGGTGATGGTGTCCCCGATCTTTACCTCGGAGACCTCCTTGATGTTGGTGACGACGTAGCCGACCGCGCCCGCCTCGATCCTGTCGGTCGGCTTCATGCCCGGGGAGAAGATCCCGACCTCCTTGACCTCGGCCTTCGCCCCGTCGCTCATCATGAGGATCGAGTCCCCGCGCTTCAACGTCCCGGAAAAGACCCGCACGTAGCAGATCACCCCCTTGTAGGCGTCGTAGACGCAATCGAAAATCAGCGTCCGCAATGCCGGATAATCCCCCCAGCGCGGCGGCCGGATCCGCTCGATGACCGCATCGATGATCTCCGGCACCCCGAGGCCCGACTTCGCGCTGGCGTGGATCGCCTCGTCGGCCGGAATGGCCAGGATGTCCTCCAGCTGGTGCTCCACCGTCGGGATGTCGGCGCTGGGCAGGTCCACCTTGTTGATGACCGGAATGACGTCCATCCCGAGGTCGATCGCCAGGTGGGCGTTGGCCACCGTCTGGGCCTCGATCCCCTGCGCCGCGTCCACCAGCAAAAGGGCCCCCTCGCAGGCCGCAAGGCTGCGCGAGACCTCGTAGGAGAAGTCCACGTGCCCGGGCGTGTCGATCAGGTTGAAGGTGTAGTCCGTCCCGTCGTCCGCCTTGTACTTCAGGGTCACCGGATGGCTCTTGATGGTGATCCCCCGCTCCCGCTCAAGGTCCATCGAGTCGAGCAACTGCTCCATCATCTCCCGCTCGCTGACCGTCTGCGTCGCCTCCAGCAGGCGGTCGCTCAGCGTCGTCTTCCCATGGTCAATATGGGCGATGATGCAGAAATTGCGGATGTGGGAAAGGTTAGGCATTTTAAAGGAAATTTTCTCACGGAGCCACGAAGAAACGGAGGCACGAAGCCATTCCTCCATAAATTATGAGTTTTTCTGACAAATGTTCCATCAATTGATTCGATAGAATAGCTTCGTGCCTCCGTCTCTTAGTGGCTCCTTGCGAAAATCAAAGGTCCCCGAACTCCTGGATCGAGGTGACAGAGAGGGTGCGGTCGGTACGGCGGGCCAGGCCGGCGAGGACGCCCCCCACTCCGCACTCGTAGAATTCGGTCACGCCGAGGGCCGCCGCCTCGCGCAGGCAGTCCTCCCAGAGGACGCTGCTCACCACCTGCTTCGCCAGGGCCGTGCGGATCTCGTCGGGGGTCCGGACCGCCTTGCCCGTGGTGTTGCTGAGGACCGTGAGCTTTGGCTCCTTGATCTCGACCCCCTTGAGAAATTCCGCGAAGGCCTTGCGGGCCGGCTCCATCAGGCGACTGTGATAGGCGCCCGCCACCTTGAGCGGCACCACCATCTTGAAGGCGCCCCCCGCCTTGGCCGCCTCGACGGCCGCCCCCACCTTGCCGGATTCCCCGCTGATGACAATCTGTCCGGGGCTGTTCAAATTCGCCATGTCGACGTCATGCTCCGCGCAGAGGGCCTCCACCGCCTCGCGGCTCCCCCCGATCAGCGAGGCCATGGCCCCGTCCGTGGCGTCGCAGGCCTCCTGCATCAGGCGCCCGCGCTCCGCCACCACCCGCAGGCCGTCCTCGAACGAAAACGCCTCCGCCGCGGCAAGGGCCGTCAGCTCCCCAAGGCTCAGGCCCGCCGCAAGGGTCACGTCCCCCAGCCGGCCCGCTTCCTTGAGCAGCGTAAATACCGCATAACCATGCACATAGAGCGCCGGCTGACAGACCCGCGTCTCCGTCAGGGTCTCCTCCGGGCCGCTGAAGGACACCTCGCTCAGGGTCCAGCCCAGTACCCCGTCCGCCTGCGCGTACAGCGCCCGGGCCGCCTCGCTCCCGTCCGCCAGCGATTTCCCCATGCCCACTTTCTGGGCCCCCTGGCCTGAGAATAATAGTCCTTTCGACATAAGCGGCCCATGAAAGGGGAGATTCCACGGAAAGCAAGTATGCATTCGCGGCCCGTTTCGCCGACTCATCGGGCGGCGAAACAGGCCGCATTCCGATTTGACAAGGCCCGGCTCCCGGTGCGATATTAAAACCGTTCAAGGTTCTTTGACATCGGTTACCGACACCGATGGTCATTTTCAACACGAACCGCATGTTGACGGGGGTGTTCTGGAATTCGACCGGTCGTGGAGGGATATCGTGGCAGGCAGGAGTTGGTCGAAGGCTCCTTAAAAATCGACCAAGCCAATAAATGGCGAAAACGAATACGCTCTCGCGGCTTAACTAATGCCGTGACGGTGAACCCCTGACACCCGCTACGGGGGGATCCGACGACTTGCGGGCATAGCCGTCGCCCGGGCCACCGGGGCGCGGCCGTACACCACTGGCGGCTGGCCAACGGAGAGCGTGCTGCTTCGCGCTCCCCAGGCGAGATTCAAACAAGCAGCTATGCCTGTAGAGGCGGTTTCCTTAAGCGACCGGGACGCGGGTTCAAATCCCGCCACCTCCACCATCCTTCGCCCTGCAGGCTTCGGATGGCAAGCCAAGTGCGCGAAGCGAGCGCAGGCGCAGGCAGTAGAAGCCTGCAGGGCGAAGGATGGTGGCCCTTCGTAGTTCGACGAAGTCGAGCGAAGTAGGGCAATCCTGCCAGCCTCGAGCGAAGTAGGGCAATCCTGCCAGCCTCGAGCGAAGTAGGGCAATCCTGCC
>JBNGDP010000171.1:3828-5947 GCA_049975345.1 Oceanipulchritudo sp.
CTCGAGCGAAGTAGGGCAATCCTGCCAGCCTCGAGCGAAGTAGGGCAATCCTGCCAGCCTCGAGCGAAGTAGGGCAATCCTGCCTATATTCAGGTAAGCGCGCTGGTTGCTACATACCTTCACCGTCCATCAACTGATGGCCATGCGGTACGTATATCGATTGGCGAGCAAAACGGATCCGAACTTTTATTATACCGGCTGTACGGGAAACTTGAAATGCCGCCTGCGGCAACACAATGCAGGGGATGTGCGTTCGACCCGTCTCAAGAGGCCGTACCGGCTTGTTTTTTATGCAGCCTTTCCATCCAGACAACGGGCCCTGGCTTTTGAAGCATACCTGAAGACAGGTTCGGGCCATGCCTTTGCCAGAAAGCGCCTCTGGTAAGGGCATACCGCATCCATGGATCCCCTCCGATTTCTCTTTACTAATCGCGTATTCAAAGATAACTACGGGATCCAACTGAAACCCGTCATCCCGTCTTCATGAAAGCCCTTCGCACCGTCCTTCCCATTCTTTTCCTGTCCTGCCAATGCCTGTCCCTCCTGCACGGGGAGACCTATGATCATTTCACGTACACGGTCAGCAACGGGGAGGTGACGATCACCGATTCCGGGTGTCTCAAAGAGGTGGTCATCCCCGCGGAAATCGGGGGACTGCCGGTGACGCGGATCGGGGACCGCGCCTTTGAAGGATGTCATCCCCTCACGAGTGTGACCATACCGGACACGGTCACGTCGATCGGGGAATGGGCCTTCCAAAGTTGCCAGATGCTGGACAACGTGATCCTGCCCGGCTCGGTCACGACCATCGGGAACTATGCGTTCTACCAGTGCAGCAGCCTGACCAGTATAACGATTCCCGACTCCGTCACCTCGATCGGGGACAACGCCTTTGACCGCTGTGAAAACCTTGCCGCCATTGAGCTGCCCTCCTCGATCACCACCATCGGGAACTCCGTATTCCGGGCCTGCTGGAACCTGACCAGCGTGACGATTCCGGACTCCGTCACCTCCATCGGGGGCTGGGCCTTTACCCGTTGCGGCAACCTGACCGGATTGACGATTCCCGCCTCGGTCACCAGCATCGGGCCGCGGGCCTTCGATGGCTGCATCCGCCTGGAAAGCATGGACATCCCCGAGGGCGTTGTCTCCCTCGGGGAAGGGGTCTTCAGCGGGTGTACCAGCCTCGCCGCCATCACTTTCCCGGAAACGCTGACGCGGATTGAAGACTACGCATTCGAAAACTGTTCCGGCCTGGCCAGCGTGGCGCTTCCTCCCGCGCTCCAGCATCTTGGCGCCGGAGCCTTCCGGGACTGCGCCAACCTTGCGGAGGTGACCCTTCCCGATTCCCTGACGGTCATCGAAGGGTCCACCTTTTCAAACTGTACCAGCCTGGCCGCCATCACCATACCCGACTCTGCCACCACCATCGGGACGGGGGCCTTCGCTCATTGCACAAGCCTGACCGGCGTGGCCCTGCCCGGTTCCGTCGCGTCCATCGGACGGATGGCCTTTGGCGGATGCACCGGCCTGACCAGCATGGTGATCCCGGAGGGAATCACGACCATCCCAGAGACCATGTTTTCCGGCTGCACCAGTCTGACCGGAGTGACGATTCCCGCATCCGTCACGACCATCGAGTTCGGCGCATTCTCCGGTTGCCACAGCCTCACCAGCCTGCCCACCGGGGAAGGTGTCACGACGATCGGCGAAAAGGCCTTCTGGGATTGCGACGGCCTGACCGAAGTGACCCTTCCCGGGACCATCACCAGCATCGGGGATGAAGCTTTCGCCGGCTGCACCAGCCTTTCCAATATTCTCTTCCTCGGTGATCCCCCGCTCGTCGGGACCAACGCCTTCACCTGGGGACATCCCGACCTGCAAATGCAGTACCTGGAAGGCGTCCCCGGCTGGGGCGATACCTTCGCGGATTTCCCGGCCTTCCCGGTCGATCCCGACTGGCTCTGGGGACGCTTCGACATGGTGGACCTGCCGGGCGGCACCTACAGCGATACCGGGAATTGGCTGGGCTGGGTGGAGATCTCGCTCCGCCCGTGGATCTGGCATCCGAAAACGGAAAAGTGGCTCTACATCCCCGAACGGGTCGCCGCCGCCGGCC
>JBNGDP010000172.1:0-5936 GCA_049975345.1 Oceanipulchritudo sp.
TGGCGTTGCGTGCGAAAGGTTCATTGTTGGCCATGGACAACATATGTTCCAAAAATGGTTTCAAAGCGACTGAAATCATCCTTCCTACGGGTTATTACCCATACCATGCCGGGCGTGCTTCGGCCCGCGCCCCGGCTGACCGGCGCTGTCGGGTAGGGAAAGACAGAATGGCAGGCCGGGACGTGTTCCGGTAAGATACCCATCGAATGAGACCAGCCAAGCCCGGGCAGGAACGACGGTCCGCCTTCCAGCAAACTGTCCAGACCTTCCGGGTTTAGAGGGATCATGTAAAGTATCAGAAATTTCAATACAATAAAACCAAGAGAATCACACACATGAAAATCAGAAGGACCATCATCTCCATACTCGGCGCGGTTGCGGCATTTGCCGCGGCAAGCGCACAGTATACCCTGCCATTCACAGTTCCAGGGCAACTCGAATACCCGGAATACGACCTGCTCGGTGTCCACGGTACCATTACGTTTGACCTGACGGGATCACAACCAAGGGCCGACGTGTACATTCAGAGTGACGATGACAGTTTCGGCATCGCAACCGGCTTCGCGTTCCTGAAACTCGATAACACCACCAACTACACCCTGCAGGAGTCCCAAACGCTTGTTAACGGGCAGTCCTCACTGATATTCGGGTCACCCGCTCCCAACGGCGCCCAACCCTGGCCGCAGGCTGAAGTCCTGACCGGGGCCATCGCGAGTGACTATTTCAGTGTCGGGACCAGTCCCCCCACCGAGCTCTTCCCGGGCCACAACGCATTCTTCTCCTTCACCTTTGACCGCCTTGCGGACTTTGATGCCGAGGAGAGCTGGGGCGAATACATGGCGCCCACCGTTCCGAATGTGTTCATCCGCTGGGAAGGCTTCGGAGTAACGGGTACGAGCCCGTTCACAACCATCGGGTGGAACGATCTCGCCGCCGTTCCCGAGCCGCGCCTGATTGGCGCCCTCGCGGTTTTCGGAATGGGCGGGTTTCTGCTCCTGCGCCGCCGCTTGAACAAGAAAAGCTGACCTTAAACGATAGTTCACATATGAAAACAAAAACATCAGTCAATCACCCGTTCCTGACCCTTGTGGTCATGGGCACCGCCTTGCTGGCCCCATTGGCCGGACTGGCTTCCCAAACGGATGACCGCATCGAGTCATCCCTGAAGGATACCTACGTCTTCAAAACTTTCCTCAAAGAGGATTCGATCAAGGTCCAATCCACGGACGGGGTTGTTGTTCTGACCGGGACGGTCAAGGATGGTTCCTCTCGGTCCCTTGCCGAGGAAACGGCCGGCAATTTGCCCGGCGTCATCAGCATTGATAATCAACTGGAAGTCGCCGCCGACAGTCCGCCTGAGTATTCTGACGACTGGATCACCTTGAAGGTGAAAATGGTCCTCATGTTCCATAGAAATGTAAGCGCCCTCGGGACTCAGGTCACCACGGAAAACGCCATCGTGATTTTGCGCGGTGAGGCACCCAGCGCGGCTCATCGGGAACTGGCGACCGAATACGCCCGGGACGTCAAGGGCGTCAAAGCCGTGCGCAATGAAATGACGATCGCCGTGGTTCCCACGGTGGAGGATTCACCAGTAGCAGAAAAAATCGACGACGCCTCGATCACAGCGCAAGTGAAAACCTCCCTGAAAACGCATCAATCGACCAGCGCTGCCAATACCGAAGTCCACACCATGGATGGAGTGGTCACGGTTGGTGGAGTGGCTGAAAATGCTGCGGAAAAAAGTCTGGTCAGCAAGCTGGCCAACGACATTAACGGGGTGACAAAAGTGATCAACGATATGACGCTTAAGGTTGCCGCAAAGTAGCAGCGGATTGTTTGCAGATTCCCAACGATGAGGCCCGCCTGGAAACAGGCGGGCCTTTCTGCATGTGTGCCCGGCAGGGCGCACATGCTTGACAGTGATCATGAATAAAGCGCATGAAAGTCCGTTATCCACCCTGCAAGGGAAAGGATTCAATGACGACAACGTTGGGACGTTCCAACCACTCGCCTACGCATTCAACAGCCCGGGCTGCCGTCAGGGGGCTCTCAAAAACGCGGGGATGGGTTGTCAGGCGAATAAATCCAGCACTGACGATCCATGGCAGCGCGACCGGTTCGGTCGTATTGAGACGGTCTGTCCACCAGTGCCGCCTCATTTTTCCATCCCGCCGGCCTGTTACGTAACAGCCAATGCTGGAACGGCTGGTTGATTTTCCCGGGCGTTGGTTTCTGATGGTTTTGTTCTGCCGTGCAGTCAACTTCAGGGCAGTGTTCTTGTTTTCATTCACACTCAAAACCCAAGCCACCCAAACCAATGATGAAAATGAAACTTTGCGACAATCCGGCATTGAAACGCGTCATGGCAGCTTCTCTTTCCCTGTTGTTTATTGCGTCGCCAATGGCCACCAAGGAATTCGTGCAACATCGCATGCAGGGATTCGTGAAGAAAGGATTCGGACAAGGACCGCTTTCACTCGAAGGTTGCTGTGCGCTGGGATAAGGACGGGGATGGTATCCTCACGATGGAGGAAATAAATCCATAAAGGAAGTAGGATGGGGCGGGTTAAGTCAGGGTGGGATCGGACCAGCGCAACCGACTAATTGAGAGTGAGTGGTCCTCGGATTACTTCCTGAAAACCCGCTTGGAGCGAGATTTTCGCCCATAAATAGTGCCCCTAAGGGCAGAATATCGTTTCCTTTCACAGTCAATCTGTTGCCTGTCAGGACATTAGGGGAGGCCACGGTTGGGTGTTGTCGCTCATAAGAAAGGATTGATGACGTGGACGCCATCGTAGTTCTGTCCCGGGTTGAGGTCCTCCGAGTAGAGCGTGTGACAACCGAGTTCCCGCGCCGCGGCGACGATGGTGGCATCCCAATGAGAAATTTGAAATTGCCGGCGAAGCTGGGTGGCCGAGATGACCAGATCCCGGGTGACTGGCAAGACCTGCACCTGGTTGCTGAGTTCCAAGGTCGCGTCTATCCCGTTTTCGGAAATTCCCAGTGCCTTGTTGCGCAGGGCGTTTGCGATAAACTCCTGGAGAACCTGCGCGGATAGGGCGAAATCGGTCTCCAGGATCAAGCCTTCGGCGATGCGCTGTTTGCCTGCGTCTTCGGGTGCAGCGGAGCAGGCATAAATGAGGATATTCGTGTCCAGAAAACACTCAGCGGTCATAGATCTCTTCCCGGCGCAGAGGGGACATGGGTTGTTCGTTCGATGCTCGCATGGCTTTCAACAGGCGTTTGAGCTTTTTCCTCCTCTTGATCTCCCGGCTTTCGTCGCTCGTCCCGGAGGTCACGCTCTCCAATCCCCGCACCGCAAGTTCCCGCAAGGTCGTGCGTCGCTGAGCCGCCACCACTTTGGCCCGGTGCAGCAGCTCATCAGGGAAATCAATCGTTGTTTTCATGGAGCAACACTTACGGGAGTATGGGAGTATTGTCAAACTTGGTGATCGGAAATTCAGTTGCCGATCAACTACCGATCAAACCCCGGCCGGTGTGCCGCAGAAGGGGAGCATATGGCCGAAAGCTGGCTTTATTTCCGCCGCGCGGAAATCCTTTATTGACGCGAAGCGTAAACAGTGCGAGCGCTCCTGGGTGATCAAGGGTTTTGCCGATGCGGAGACGGAGAAGATATGGAATCAGCAGCGGTCGCGGCGCTTGCCTGGGGGCATCCCGCATAGCCGGGTGACGGCGATCATCAAGGGCCAGCGGGCGGTCACGCCCGACACGGCCCTGCGATTGGCGCGTTACTTCGGCACCTCGGCCGAATTCTGGCTTGGCCTGCAGAAGGAATACGACCTGCGCAAGGCGCGTGAAGAGCTGGGAGCCACCATTGACCGTGAAGTGGCCCCGCTGAGTCTGGCATCGTAGAGCGTGCATCAGCCAGCCCTCCGGTTGAATTGTTGGTCGAGCCAGGTGCGGGCCTCGGCGAAGGTCGTGCCGTCTCCGAGTGCCCTTTGAAGAGCCTTCACCTGAGAACAGGTCGTGAAAAACAAATATTGTTACAGGTACCACTGATCGGTTGTTGAACCCTGGGGCGGCTCAGTTTCGCTGATGGGTAACGTCACATACGCCCACCTCGGAGGATATCACTGGCTCCCCTGATTGCCGCAATTGTCCATCACCCCTTGAATCATGCATTCATACCGCAACCTTGTCGTCAGCATCCTGGGATGGATGCTCCTCATCATACCGCCTGCCTTATGGGGGCAGCTGGATCTAGCCCTGACATTCACGGACGCCAGCGGCAATACCATGCCGTATCGTCTGTTTATCCCGGTCGACAACATGACGCCGGGCGAAGAGATCCCCATTGTACTCTTCCTCCATGGTGCAGGCGAAAAGGGCAGTGACAACACCCAGCAGGTGGCATCGCATGTGGGGGGGCTCATCACAGCCACTCAGGGATCCCCATTCACGGCCGTGCTGGTGGCTCCCCAATTGCCTGATCAGGGCAGTAACCGCTGGTTCAACACCATCATCAACAATGGCAACGGTACGGCCACTACGGCTTTTGCCATGGTTTTGGGCATGCTCGAAAAGGCCATGGCCGATTACAGCGTCGACCGCAATCGACAATACCTCACCGGCCTGTCCCTTGGAGGTGAGGGTACATGGGTACTCGCTCAGGATAATCCCGGCCGCTTTGCTGCGATCGCCCCGATGAGCGGAAGGACGAGCCTGTTCACATGGAAGTTGGATGTCCTGAAAGAAATACCCACCTGGGTTTATCACGGAGTGGACGACACTGTTGTTCCCTTCATCGACAGCGTCAACCTTGTCACGGCAATCAGAAATGCAGGAGGCCACCCCTTGTTTTCCCGGGTGGATGGAAACCATACCATCTGGGCTCCCATTTATAATGGCGGTATTTACAGTGATGATGCCACTGGTTACAGCTCTGATCTGTACACATGGATGTTCAGCCATACCCTGACAAGCCCCCCTGCACCCGTGCTGACTATCCAGACGGACGGTACGGACTGGCTGATAGAAATGCCATCGCAGGAGGGTGTGCTGTATCAATTAAAAAGCTCCCAAAGCCTGGATGATCCAGTCGCCAGCTGGGTTTCCGCAGCTTTGCCGCAAGCAGGAACCGGCGCGGTTATCTCCTTTCTACTGCCTGTTGCGGATTGGCCTGCAGCCCCTACCCGGTTTTTCATCGTTCAAGCCGACTGGGAGTAATCCCAAGTTCCATATTGTGCAAGGGAGGGGCCAGATTTCTCATATTTACGGATAAGCATGTGCATGCGCTGCTCAGCCTCGGCGAGGGATTCGGCGTTAAAGATACGGCGTATTTCGGCGGCGACTTCTTTGCGCATGGAGACCTTGGGCACATGAGCCTGGGCGTTTTGCTGCAAGTGGAACTGGCGGCGCTGCCACGGGGTGGCATTGAGGGTGGCGCGCAAAGCGGCGCGCAGGCCTTCACGGGCGCCAGAGGTGACCAGATCGGGGATGCCGATGCCGCGTTCGCGCAGGGATTGCAGAAACGAGCGCCAACGGTGGCGTGACTACCAACACTTTTGTACAAATAAGTTGGTAATGGCTGCTCAATTGCGATGAAAACTCAAAACTGAGCGGAATTTTCAGGATGACACGGATTCCTCTACGTTCGGTATATATGCGGGTTTGAAGTTTTTCCCATTTTCACTGCTAGGATCGCTGCTGAGCAAAGAAGTCACGATTGCGGCCTGTTTTGCGATGCTATTTGTCCCGTTCAGAATCCGAGGATTTCGTATTTGAGGCGATAAAAGCGTTTTCCCGAGGTCAGGGAATCGGCAAAGGGAGACTCCGCTTGTGGCGCAAAGGGGGTCCAGGGGCCGGAGAGATCATTGGCCCATTCAAGCGCGCCTTCGCCGTTCCACTCGATGGTGAACTCGTTGCTGGAGGGGCTGGTCATTGTCATGCGCGGCGGCTGGACCGCATAGCGA
>JBNGDP010000173.1:0-5855 GCA_049975345.1 Oceanipulchritudo sp.
GCTCCGTGGTTCCACAATTTTCCGGGAAGAACCATTTCTTTTGACCTTTGTCCTTCGTCCTTTGTCCTTCGTCCAATGAAAATCGAAGCACGCTTGAAAGATCTCGGCTATGAACTCAAGGGGGCCCCGGCACCGGCGGCCAATTACCTGCCATGGAGGATTTCCGGCAACCAGCTCTTCCTCTCGGGCGTCCTCGCCATGCGCGACGGGCAAATGACCCACACCGGCGCGGTCGGGGCGGAGCAAACCGTGGAATCCGGCTACAAGGCGGCCAGGGTCTGCGCCCTCAACGTGCTGGCCGGCATCAAGGGCGCCCTCGGTTCACTCGACCGGGTGAAACAATTTTTGATGGTCAATGGGTTTGTGTACGCGGTCGCCGGCTTTGCCGACAGTCCCCAGGTCATCAACGGCGCAAGCGATTTCCTCGTCGAGGTCTTCGGTGACGCCGGGGGCCATGCCCGGGCTGCCGTCGCCGTCGCCGGCCTCCCCAAAGGCTCCACTGTTGAGCTCCAGGTCATCGTGGAGTTTGAATGAGGCCCCCTTTACCAATAACAAGAATTGACAATTCCTGTTATTGGCTCAATCTGAAGGGATGAACATTTCCCTGACCCCCGAGCTGGAAAAATGGGTCCAATCAAAGGTTGAGTCCGGTCTTTATGGTTCCTCATCCGAAGTGATCCGGGAGGCCCTTCGGCTCTTCCATCAGTTTGACGAGGGAAGAGCCCTCAAGCTGGCCCGGCTCAGGGAGGATATCCAAACCGGATTGGAGCAATTGAAGGCCGGCAGTTCAAAAAAAATGACTCCCTCCCTGATGCAGGAAATTAAAAAACGCGGTCGCGGGCAGTTGGATGGCTAAGTATCCGGTCATCTCCCTGGAGGCAACCCGGGACCTCGAGGAAATCTGGGATTATATCGCGCAAGACAGTCCTGAGAACGCCGACGCTTTCCTTGATCAGCTTTTCAGCAAATGCTGCGAAGTGGTGGAACTGACGGCCATCGGCCGTAAACGGGCGGAACTGGGGGAAGGCGTGATGAGCATAGCCCACAAAAGGTACGTGATCTTTTTTGTGCGCCGCAAAAGCCATGTGGAAATCGTTCGGATTCTGCATGGAGCAAGAGATCTTGACGATGTCTTTGATTCGTAGGAACGCCTTTGTTCTGGGACTGCTCGGGGCCGTCCTTGTCGCCTTCCTCTTCCCGGAACTGGGGGCGAGGGAGGGCGCGCTCAAGGCCGGCCTGCTCAGCAAAGCCGGCGTCATGGTCATCTTCCTGCTCCAGGGGCTCACCCTCAGGACACGCGAGCTGGCTGGCGGGTTCCGGCATATCCGCCTGCACGCCTTTATCCAGGCCTGGATCTTCCTCCTCTCCCCGGTCGTGCTGGTCCTGATGGCCGCGGTCCTGCGTTTGTCGTCAATCGGTGACCTTTCCGCCGGGTTCCTTTTCCTTGCCCTTGTGCCAACGACGATCTCCAGTGCGGTGGCCTTCACCGGCGCGGCCGGGGGCAACGTCCCGGCGGCGATCTTCAACACCACCCTGTCGAATGTCTGGGGGGTCTTCTGGGTGCCGACCGGATGCCTGCTGCTGTTTGCCGGTGGCGGCACCTTCCAGACGGAGCTGATCGGGCCGTTGCTCCTGAAGATCGCCTGGCTGATCGTCGTTCCGCTCCTCGCGGGACAGTTGATCCGTCCGTTTGTGTTCCGGAGGGCCTGGTTCCAGTTGGCTGCGCCGCGCTTCAAGCTCATCAACCACGGCATCATCCTCTTTATCGTTTTCGCCGCCTTCTGCCAGAGCTTCCTCTCGAACGCATGGGACGGCGTCGGCGCGGGGGCCCTGCTCACCCTCCTGCTGCTCACCCTCTGCGCGGTCCTTATCGTCCACGCCGGCAACTGGCTCTCCAGCCAATGGATCACCAGCAACCATGCCGACCGCGTCAGCGCCCTGTTCTGCGGCTCGCAAAAGACCCTCGCCGCCGGGGCCCCCATGGCCGTCGCCATCTTCGCCGGCGATAGCGCTCTCAGCCACGTGAATCCGGGCCTCCTGCTGCTCCCGCTGCTCTGCTACCATCCGATCCAGTTGCTGCTCGCCGCCCTGCTCCTGCCCCGCCTCACGCGCTGAGTTGCAATCCGCGGAAATTTGTTCTCAATTCCTTACCATGCCTCTATACGAATATACCTGCGAAAAATGCCATGAACGATCCGAGCTGCTGATCACGGGTGAACAGAAGCCGGTCTGCCCGAAGTGCGGGAGCGAGCGGATGCACAAGGAGTACTCAACCTTTGCCACCAGCTCGGAGGGATCCGCCAGCTCCGCCTCCGGCCATAGCCACTCCCCCGGCTGCGGCTGCTGCATGCCCGGTGGGGCCTGCGGACTTAATTGATGCGGCGGTTCGGTCTGATCCTGCTTGTCGCCGGCCTGCTCGCAGGCACGACGGGCTGCCGCATGCCGTGGCCCCGTTCCGCACCCGCCCGGGAGACCTCCGCTGGATCCTCCACCACCCTTCTCGACCAGCAATTGCTCGAAACCATTGAGCGGGAACGGCAGCTGGACACCGTCGCCGCCGGGGCGGACGCCGACTCCATGGAGGTCCAGCGTCGCTTCCAACAGGTGGCCCGTGACTATGCCTCCCTCATCGCCCGCAATCCGGAACACCTGGAGACCCGCCTCCTCTACGGCAAGCTCCTTTCCCGCTACGGCGACGCCGAGGGCGCCCGCGAACAGTTCCTCATCGCCGCCAAGATCGACCCCAACGTCGCCGTCATCCATCAGCAGCTGAGCACCTATTATGCCGAGCAGGGGGATTTCACCCGCGCCCTCGCCTATGCCCTCAACGCCCTCCGCCTCGAGCCCCAAACGGCAGCCTACCACTTCGGCCTCGGTCAGGTCCTCGCCGCCTTCCGTCAGGAATTCCTCGATGAACAGGTCTTTTCCAGCGAGCGCCTCGACACCGACCTCCTCGCCGCCTTCCAAACCGCCGCCCAACTCGAGCCGGCCACCCTCCCCCTCCAGTTCCGCTACGGCGAGGCCTTCTACGATGTCGACAACCCCGACTGGAACACCGCCCTCGCCCATTGGCAGGCCCTTTTCCAGAACCCCGCCCTCTCCCAGCTCCAGCAAGACGCCGTCCGCCTCCATCAGGCCCGCTGCCTCATCGAACTCGGCCGCCCCGTGGAGGCCAGGGCCCTCGCCGAGGCCGTCCAGTCCCCACAACTCCGGAACTCCGCCCAAGCGCTGGGGCTGTAGGGTCGCCCCCCCCAAAAAAAACCCTCCTCCCTTGTTGAAAATTGGAATTATTCTAATTTAGTAGGGAATAAGGATGATGAACACCCTACCGGCAGAGGCGAAGGAGGCGCTGGAGAAGGCGCTGGCGGAGCACGGTTTGCGCTCGACGAGGCAGCGTGAGCACGTGTTTCTGGTGCTGCTGCGCAAGCGGGACCATCCGACGGCGGACGAGGTCTACGCCCGTGCGCGGGAGGGGATGGATTCGATCTCGCTGGCGACGGTATACAACTGTCTGGAGACGCTGGTGAGCTGCGGGCTGGTACGGGCGGTGAACTATGAACGGGAACCGACCCGATTCTGCCCGAACCTGCGGGAACACGCACACTTTCAGGACCGCAAGACGGGGCGGGTTTATGATGTTGATTTGCCCCCCGACCTCATGGCCCAGCTCCATGCGGTCCTGCCAACCGGTTACGAGGCCGACAGCATCGAACTGTATTTTCACGGCAAAACGAAAACTTGAAACAACCGAGACGAAGCGAAATGGAAACATTGGAAATCAAAGGCTTGAACGTAAGCATCAACGGGACGCAGATCCTCAAGGATTTCACGCTGACCGTTCCGAAGGGGGAGGTGCACGCCATCATGGGCCCCAACGGGACCGGCAAGAGCACGCTGGCCAAGGCCTTGGCGGGACATGAGGACTACGAGATCACGAGCGGGGAAGTGTACCTTGACGGTGAACAAATCGTCGGCATGGAGCCCGACAAGATTTCCCGCTCCGGGCTGTTCATGGCCTTCCAGTACCCGAGCGAGATTCCCGGGGTGAGCATCGCCAATTTCATCCGGGCGGCCCGGACGGCCCGGCTGGCGGAAGGGGAAAGCTTCAGCGCGCCGGCTTTCTACAAGGAGCTGTACGAGAAGATGGACCTGCTGAAGATCGACCGATCCTTCACCAGCCGGTCGGTCAACGAGGGCTTCTCGGGCGGGGAAAAGAAGCGCTGCGAGATTCTCCAGATGGCCATGTTGCGCCCCAAGTACGCGGTGCTGGACGAGACGGACAGCGGGCTGGACATCGACGCGCTGAAGGTGGTCGCCGACGGGGTGAACAAGATGCGGGGCCCGGACCTGGGGGTCCTCCTGATCACCCATTACCAGCGGCTGCTCAATTACATTGTCCCGGACAGGGTGCACGTCATGTTTGAGGGGCGGATCGTGAAGAGCGGCGGCCCGGAGCTGGCCGAGAAGCTGGAGGCCGAGGGCTACGACTGGGTGAAGGAGGAATCGGCCCAGGCCGTCGGGGCCTGAGGGCGGGGGCAGGAGAGAGAGAGCAAGAGCAAGAGCAGGAGCAGGGATATGAGCACGACACCGGATATCAATATTGAGAGGGACGTAGGTAATTTTCACTACGATACCAAGTACGAGTTTGACGCGGGCGTCGGCCTGACGGAGCAGACCATCGACTACATCAGCGACGTCAAGGGGGAGGACGAATGGGTGCGCGAATTCCGCAAGAAGGCGCTGAAGACCTTCAGGGAGAAGCCCGTCCCGACCCACTGGGCCTCGAAGGACCTGGACAACATCGACTACGACAAGATCCGCTATTACCTTTCCAAGGGGCAGCGGCCGTCCCGCAGCTGGGACGAGGTGCCGGACGAGGTGAAGCGGACCTTCGAGCGTCTCGGCATTCCGGAAAAGGAGCGGGCCTTCCTGGCCGGGGTGGAGGCGCAGTTCGACTCGGAGGCCTCCTATTCCAACATGAAGGAGGAGCTGACCAAGCAGGGCGTCATCTTTGTCGGCTCCACGGAGGGGCTGAAGGAACATCCGGAGATTTTCCGCAAGTGGTTCGGCAAGGTGATCCCGATCGGGGACAACAAGTACAGCGCGCTCAACAGCGCGGTCTTCTCGGGCGGGTCGTTCATCTACGTGCCGCCGGGGGTGAAGGTCAAACAGCCCCTGCAGGCCTACTTCCGCATCAACGCGGAGAATTTCGGGCAGTTTGAGCGGACCCTGATCATCGCGGACGAGGGCGCCGAGGTGACCTACATGGAGGGCTGCACCGCGCCCCAGTTCGAGACCTCGACCGTGCATTCGGCGGTGGTTGAACTGGTGGCCCTCAAGGGCGCGAAAATCCAGTACATCACCGTGCAGAACTGGTCGGCCAACGTCTTCAACCTGGTCACCAAGCGCGGCATGGCGATGGACGACGCGGAGATCAAGTGGATCGACTGCAACATCGGCAGCCGGCTGACCATGAAGTATCCCGGGGTCATCATGCGCGGCCCGGGAGCGCGCGGGGAGGTGCTTTCCATCGCGCTGGCCCACGACGGCCAGCACCAGGACACGGGGGCCAAGATGATCCACGCGGCCGACAACACGACCTCGAACATCATTTCCAAGTCGATTTCCATCGGCCAGGGGCGCGCGACCTACCGCGGTGTAGTGAGCATCCCGCGACAGCTCAAGGGGTGCAG
This sequence comes from Oceanipulchritudo sp., assembly GCA_049975345.1. Classification (GTDB taxonomy): domain Bacteria; phylum Verrucomicrobiota; class Verrucomicrobiia; order Opitutales; family Oceanipulchritudinaceae; genus Oceanipulchritudo. The sequence continues at coordinate 5,694 of JBNGDP010000173.1, forward strand.
GAACAACACCGAGTGTGACGCCCTCCTCATCAACACGAACTCCCGCACGGACACCTACCCGGCCATCACCGTCCGGGGCAACCAGAGCACGGTGCAGCACGAGGCCAGCGTCTCCAAGGTCAGCGCCGAGCAGATCTTCTACATGATGCAGCGCGGGCTGCC
>JBNGDP010000174.1:0-5839 GCA_049975345.1 Oceanipulchritudo sp.
CATCGAGAGCCGGCTGGAGCAGTGGTCGCAAGGATAACGGGCAGGGATTCCCGTGACACTTGCGCCATTTTCCGCTTTCCCTCTTTTCCCGCATTTGCACAGTGGTTCCCTTATGCTGGATTTGAAATTTTTCCGTGAGAACCCGGACCGGGTCCGGGCCGGGGTCGCCCGCAAGAAATTCGACTGTGACCTGGATGCGCTGATCGAGCTGGACGAGCGGCGACGCCGCATCATTCGCGAATCGGAGGAGAAGCGGGCGGCCCAGAAATCGGCCAATGCGGAAATGGCCCGGCTGGACAAGGGATCGGAGGCTTTCAAGGCCAAGGTGGCCCAGATGCGGACCCTGGCCCAGGACGTCAAGGCCCTGCAGTCCCGCCAGGCGGAAGTGGAATCGGATTGGGAGGCCGCTTTTCTCTCCCTCCCGAATCTTCCCCATGAAAGCGTGCCGGACGGGCAAACCGAGGAGGACAACGTCGTCCACCATACCTGGGGAAGGCCCGAGGACGTTTCCGCGGATGCCGTGGCGCATTTCGACATTCCCTGGTTTTCCCGGCTCGTGGACCTGGAGCGCGGGACGAAGATCGCCGGGGCCGGCTGGCCCGTCTTTCGCGGCCCGATGGCCCGCCTGGTGCGCGCCCTTCTGGAATTCTTTCTCGAGCGCAACACGGCGGCCGGCTTTGAGGAAATCCACCCGCCCCTGTGCGTGAACGCCGCCAGTGCCACCGCCACCGGCCAGCTGCCGGACAAGGAAGGGCAGATGTATCATGTCCAGGAGGACGGCCTTTATCTGATTCCCACCGCCGAGGTTCCGGTAACCAACCTCTTCCGTGACGAAATCCTGGAAGCGCGGCGGTTGCCACTGAAAGCCTGCGCCTACTCGCCCTGCTTCCGTCGCGAGGCCGGCAGCTACGGCAAGGATGTGCGCGGCCTCAACCGTGTGCACCAGTTTGACAAGGTGGAACTCGTCGAGTGGGTCCATCCCGACAGGGGCCTGGCGGAACTGGAATCCCTGCGGGAGCACGTCCAGAGCCTGGTGGAAGCCCTGGAGCTGCCGTACCGCACCCTCCTGATGTGCTCGAAGGAGATCGGGTTCCCCCATGCCAAGCAGTACGATGTCGAAGTCTGGGCAGGCGGGCAGGAGCGTTGGCTGGAGGTCTCCAGTTGCAGCTGGTTCACTGATTTCCAGGCCCGGCGGGCCAACATCCGCTTCCGGGACGAAAGCGGCAAGCCGCAGGTCGTCCACACCCTCAATGCCTCGGGTCTGGCTGTTCCGCGGGTTATCGCCGCCATTCTGGAAAACAACCTGCAGGCTGACGGCAGTGTTCGTCTTCCCGCGGCGCTGGCGCGACATTTCGGGGCCGACCGGCTGACGCCGCCGGAGGAGTAGGAAATGCCATCATGGAAGGAGATCCACCGGCGCTTTGACGCCCTGCGGCCGGTCCGGTGGGTGCATCCCGGGGTTCTGGCCTTTCTGGAGTCCCTTCCTTCCGGCAAGCCGCTGCTGGTTGCCTCTTCCGGCGGGGCCGATTCGGTGTTCCTGACCCTTGTCATGCACAGCTTGTCGCCCGGGAGCTCTTTGCGGCTCCGGATTTGCCATTTCAACCACCATCTTCGGGGAGCCGCCTCGGATGAAGACGAGGCCTTCGTCCGGGAAATGGGCCGGGAACTGGATCTGCCCTTTGAAAGCGGATTCCCGGAATCCCCCCTTTCCGCGGATGAGGCGGCCCTTCGAAAGGCCCGGTACCGGTGGCTGCTCGAGGTCTATCGTCGCACCGGGGCGGCGGCCATGGTTCTTGGCCAGCATGCCGACGACCTCCTGGAATCCCTCCTGATGGGTCTCCTCACCGGGTCCGGTCCCGCCGGCCTGGCGGCGCCTGCGCCCGTGCGGCGGTTCGCCGACGGGCATGTGCGCCTGCGCCCGCTCCTCGACCTGCAGCGCGGGCGGATCGAGCGCTCCCTTCGGGAATTGGGGATTCCCTGGCGGGAGGATGCCACCAATGCCGATACCCGGTACACCCGCAATTGGTTGCGGGCGGATATCATTCCTCAACTGCGCGCGCGCTTTCCCCAGGATATCCACGCGGCCGTCCGCCGCACCCGCAACCTCATGGAGGAATGCGTCGCCGCCCTGGATGCCCGCCTCGGTGAATTGGAATTCGATCCCGCGGATCCGCTTGAACTGGACCTCGGAAACCTTGCTGGTGGTCCGGCGGCTTTGACCCGCCGCGCCCTGATGGCCTGGTGGTTGTCGCATCGTCCCGCCACCCGCCTTCCCACAGCCGCTGTGGACGAGTTGGTGAAGGCGGTTTGTGAGGGCCGCGACGCCACGGTTTCCATCGGGTCCCTTTGCGGTGGGGAGTCGGAAACGGAAGGGCGGCAGGTCCTGTCTCTCGCCGCCGGACGGTTGGAAGTGACCCGGGAAAGCAATCCGTCGCCTGTCCGATGGGCTTGCGGAATCCATTGGCACTGGCCCGCGGGACCCGTTTACCTGCCCGGCGGGGCTTTCCTTCGCGGTGAGCTTAAGGAATGGCCCCCGCTGGCCAACCCGCCCTACCGGGATGCGGATGCACGCGGGGAAGCCTGGCTCGGACCGGTCGAGGGGCCCCTTCTGGTGCGCCCGTGGCAAGCCGGTGACCGGTACCGGCCCCTCGTGGCCCCCGGACAACGCAAGTTGCAGGATCTGTTTGTGGATGCGAAAATCCCCGCTGAACAAAAACACCGGTTGCCGGTCATACTGGATGCCGGACGGTCCATTGTCTGGGTGCCCGGATTCCCCCCGGCGGAGGCCTTCAAGGTTTGCCATCCGGCCATTTCGGCTCTACAGTTGACTTACAATCGGCAATAAGCAGGTTTACCTGGCAAAATCATGGCGGAGAATCCCAACCAGAAACGCAACAAGCCCCTCAACAACGGGAGCCAGTTCCGGATGCTCAGCATCTGGCTGCTGGTCTTTTTTGTCATTTTCACCCTCTTGTATTTCGCGAATTCAGACCTTCAGAAACCGGAGGACCTGACCATCCGCGAGGTCATAACGGAAGCCGGAAAGGGTGAGGAAAGCCGGATTGTCCCGGGAGCCATCATCAAGGCGGCCCCCCAGGGAGGGACCAAATGGCATGAGATCCGCGGCCGTCTCAAGCAATCCGGCGGAGAGGATCTGCCCTTCCTCGCCGAGGGCCAGTTGACCGAGGACAACCTTGAGATTCTCCAGAATTCCGGGCTCTTCAAGGAAGAGCCGGCCAGCACCCTGATCGCTGATTTGCTCCTCACCCTTTTGCCGATCGTCCTCATTGTCCTGATCCTTTATTTCCTCTTTGTCCGGCAGTTGCGCAGCGCCGGTCGCGGAGCCATGAATTTTGGCAAAAGCAAGGCCCGCATGCTGACCCGCGACCGTGAAAAAGTCACCTTCAAGGAAGTGGCGGGCTGTGACGAGGCGAAGGAGGAAGTCGCCGAGGTCGTTTCCTTCCTCAAGGATCCCAAGCGCTTCCAGCGGATCGGCGGGCGCATTCCCAAGGGGGCCCTCCTAGTCGGTCCCCCGGGAACCGGGAAGACGCTCCTGGCCCGTGCCGTGGCCGGCGAGGCGGATGTCCCGTTTTTCAGCATCAGCGGCTCGGATTTTGTGGAGATGTTTGTCGGGGTCGGGGCAGCCCGGGTGCGCGACATGTTCGAACAGGGGCGCAAAAACGCCCCCTGCATCATCTTTGTCGATGAAATCGACGCCGTCGGCCGCCAGCGCGGCGCCGGCCTCGGCGGCGGCAATGACGAGCGCGAACAGACCCTGAATTCCCTCCTTGTGGAAATGGACGGCTTTGACGGGCATGAGGGCGTCATCATCATGGCCGCCACCAATCGTCCGGACGTTCTTGACAGCGCCCTTCTTCGGCCGGGCCGCTTTGACCGGCAGATCATGATCGACCTGCCGGACCTTCACGGGCGCGAGGAAATCCTCAAGGTCCATGCCAAGAAGATCAAGATGGGCCCCGAAGTGGACCTCTTTACCGTGGCCCGCAACACGCCCGGGTTTTCCGGTGCCGACCTTGCCAACCTCCTCAACGAGAGCGCCCTCATCGCCGCCCGCTACAACAAAAAGGTGGTTGACCGGCACGATATCGAGGAGGCCCGGGACAAGATCGCCTTCGGGCGCGAGCGCCGCAAGCTCATGGATGACGAGGACAAGCGCATGACCGCCTTCCATGAAGCCGGCCACGCCCTCGTCCAGGCCGTGATTGACGACGGTCACCTGCCCTTGCACAAGGTCACCATCATCCCGCGCGGGCGCGCCCTCGGCCTCACCATGATGCTGCCCAAGAAGGACATCCTCGGCCAGTCGCGCAAACACCTGATCAATCAGATCTGCTGCGCCATGGCCGGGCGGCTCGGCGAGGAGCTGGAAACAAAGGACTTCAGCAACGGCGCCTCCAACGACATCAAGCAGGCCACCAAGATCGCCCGCCACATGGTGTGCGACTGGGGCATGAGCGACCTCGGCCCGGTCGCCTTCGGCGAGAACCAGGACCAGGTGTTCCTGGGCAAGGAAATCAACCGCACCCAGAATTTCAGCGAGGCCACCGCCGAGAAAATCGACGCCGCCATCACCCGCATCATCACCGAGCAGTACGAGCGCGCCCGCCAGATTATCGAGGAGCACCGCGAGGCCCTGCGCAAGATTGCCGAGGCCCTGCTCGAGCATGAGACCATCGAGGGTGTCCACGTCCACGAAATCATCCAGTACGGTGAGATTCGTTCGCCCATCGAGACCATCCGCGACAAGGCCGACAGCGGCGACGAGGAGGAACCGGAGGACGATCCCAAGCGCAAGCCGGCCAAGGACGATCCGTCCGAGGAGGGCGAGCTGGCGACCGACACCGCGCCGGCACCGGCTTGAGGCCTCGGCCCCGGAATCCGGGGCGCCGGCCTACTCCCATCGAAGTATTCCAGTATTTCTAATACCCGGTATTATCGGGTGTTATGCAACACCCGCTCGCGCGTCTGGTATTATGGGGAATCTTCTGCTGTTGCTGTCTGCCGCTTGTCCGGGGCGCATCGATTGAAATCGACGCGACCGCCGCGACCATCCGCATCGACGGGGTCGACGCCGCGGGGCGGTGGTGGCGGCGCTGGCGGCGGCGGCGGGCGTGGCGGCGCGGGCGGGACCATCCTGCTGGCGGCGACTTTCATGGACACGGCCGGCGCCACTGTTGACGTGAACGGAGGGCCCGGCCTTGTCCAGTTCCCAGCGCAGCAGTCCGCTCCAACCGCCCACCCACAGCACCGGCGCTCCCTGCTCCTCCTCCAGAAAGAGGCGCAGCACGCCCCCGATGGGGTCGAACAGCCCCGGCGGAATCCAGCGCCACTGCGCAGGGGTCGCGCCAGTGCCCGGCGTCCGCATGCCGAAATACAAATTGAAGTCGTCGCTGGCCCCTCCCAGCGGGTAGATTGATCCCCAGCGCCTTCCGCCGCTGTCGGCGATGCTCACATCCCATGCCCAGCCCGGCAACGGCGCCTCGACACTGTCGGGCTCCCGCGGCACGAAGCGGCCACTCGGGTCCTCCATGCGGTAGTTGCCGCCGGGCGAATCGACGCGCACCTGTCCGCCTTCAAACCGCACGACCAGGTGCTCGCGCACCGGCAGGCCCATCTCAGCACCGATGCGCTCGACTACCGCGTTCTCCGCCCAGTCGGCGCCGGCGCCGGTTACCCGGATCAGCCCGGAAAAAACCGTACCCAGCCACAGCGTTCCGGCCGCGTCCTCGGCGATCGACTGGACGTAACCCTCCTGCAGGGCCGGCAGCGCCGCGGCGGCCGCCCAGCGCTCGCCGCCGCGGTACAGAATCCCCAGCCC
>JBNGDP010000175.1:0-5822 GCA_049975345.1 Oceanipulchritudo sp.
ACAAGCCCCGCTGTCAAACCTGAGCCGGTTGCGGGGACAAGCCCCGCAACGCGGCCTTGATAAGAGGCCACAGAGACCTCCGGCCCATGGCGGCCGGCGGGACAAGCCCGCCGGCGCGCTCCGTGGTTCCACAATTTTCCGGGAAGAACCTTCTTTTTAAGGTTCTTCTAATACCAAATCATTGAAGATTGCCTGAATGCCAAACGTGAGACAGGCGCGCTTTCCGATCCATCTGCAGCGTGCCTTGCCCCCCCGTTCCGGAGCGCCAGGCGAAGGCCGTCGCGATTCAGGCAAACCGATTTCGAGACGGTATTAAAGACCATGCGCGAGAGCGGGCCCCATGGAGCGGATGGCAAAGGAATCCGGCTACGGTCGGGAGGCGGCATACCACTCCATGGCCCGGTCGGCGGAGTCCCGGGCGAGCTGGTACCAGGCGGGGAACTGGTCCCCGCCGGTACTGGAATACTTCAACCCCCCGACGGAGTAGGTGAGGTCCCAGAGGATGGTCCCGTCCGGGACCTGCTGAAGGATCAAGCGGACGTTCATCCTTCCGGTCCGGCTGTACCGGTTTCCCTCCTCCTGCTTCTCATAGAGGCTCGGGGTGACGCTGGCCACGAGCACGGCGTCAAAACCCTGCGCCATCGCGGAGGAGAGCGCATCCAGCCGCCGATCCCCGCCGCTACCCTCGTGGATATAGCCGGCCTTGTCGAGGAGGCGGACCTCGGCGTCTGTTGCGCAAGCGAACTTCCTGGCCAATTCATGTGCGAACACGTCGTAGACGCCGCTTTCCCGGATCATCTGGATCTGCCGGTGCCGGTTGTCGGCCGGGAGGTTCGCCGGCTTGGCATTCACGATAGCCTCCCCGTCATTGAGGGGTCGATCGAGCCGTTCGTATTGAGGCTCCAAGCGCTTCGTCAACACGGCGATTTTTCCCAGTTCCGCGATGGCCTGCCTGTCCGGGGGGATCCCTCCGCCACTCGTGGCGCACCCGGTCAATCCCGCCAGCAACAGGCAGATCCCACAGGGAATGAGAATGGCCAAGCCGATACACTGGGAATTCATATGCTGGGAATTCACGTCCTCAGGCAAGTCTGGCAAAGTGGGCGCGCCGATTCAATCTTTACCTTACCAATTTTACAAGGAAGGGCAGGGGACGGGGGTCGAGTGCTAAAAGCCTGTAAACTTTGCGCGGGGGAGCGAAAGGGGGATGTCTCGCTGCGGCGATTCTGGTTAATTTTCCTTCAGAAGCAGTACACATGGGAAGAAAAATCGCATTCATTAACTACAAGGGCGGAGTGGGGAAAACCAGTTGCGTGGTGAACATTGCCGCCAGCCTCGCCGACCGGGGCAAGCGGGTCCTGCTGGTCGACCTCGACGCCCAATCCAACCTGAGCATCTGGCTGATGCGGGTCGAGCGCTGGAACGAGCTGCACGGCAGCCGCCGGGGCTCCGTCTACTCGATCTTCGTTCCGGGTGACCAGCAACTGAAGGACGTGGTGATTCGCGATGTCGTGGAGGAACGGGACGGCCGGAAGATGCTTCCGGGCCTGGACCTGATTCCGACCACCTTCGACCTGATCGACCTGGAGCACGAATACCATCCGCCGGAGGGCGAACCGGTCTACCTGCGCTTCCAGGAGCAGCTCAAGGTGCTCGAGCCCGAGTACGACTACATCCTCTTCGACTGCCCGCCGAATGTCCTGCGCGCCTCCCAGTGCGGGCTCTTCTCAGCCAGCGAGGTGATCGTGCCGGCCAACCCGGACGCCCTCAGCCTCATCGGACTGACGCTGCTCACCGGCAAGCTGACGCAATTCAACAACCGCTCCGCCGGGTTCCGCACCCCGTGGATGGGGAGTCCGGCGATGATCAACGGGGTCATCTTCAATTCCATCAAGGCGGCCACCGACATCGAGGTCCCCAAGATGCGCATGCAGTTCCGCATCAATCAATTCAAGAACCAGAAGAAGATCTCCCCGCGGACGCGCATTTTCAACGCGATGGTTCGCGATGCCATCGTCGTCCGGCGGGCGGTCACGCTCGGGTTGCCCGTTGCCTGCCTCGGCAATGCCGCGGGCACGGAGGGCGTCGTGGAGGACTATGAAAACGTGGCGAGCGAACTCATTGCCATGGGCGCCGACGCGGTCGCCCCGCTGAAGGCAAGGCAACTGGCACAAACCGTTTAGATCCATGGAAGCAGCAACCGTAAGCATCGAACCGCATCAACCATCCACCGGCGGGGATTGGGAAGCCCTTCGTGGCTATTTCCGGGATACCGTGATGGCCCGGACCCCGCTGTCCAGCCTGGCTGCCAACCTGGGACTGAAATGGCCGATTCGCGGTAAGGAGGAGACCCCGGGGAAATACATCGCCTTCCCGCTGGAGGAACTGGCCGACTGGCCGGAGTTCTACGGAAAGGGCAACCGGCTGGCACTGCTCCAGCAGATCCTCCTGGAAACCAGGCGCCTCGACGATCCCTTCGTGGAGATGACCAACCACCTGGCCGAGGTTGTGCGCAAGGAGGCGGAAGCGCCGCCGCTTCTTGAGCAACTGGGCGTTCCCGTCCATTTCCCCGTGGAGCTCATGAATTTCTCCGAGAAGACCCTGGCCTCCTGCCGGGAAGGGGGATACGAAACCCTCGGGCAACTCATCGCCTTCCTGCAGCAAAGCGCGAGCGCCATCAATATCAACGACGAATACAGGCGGTTCATCAATTGCCTCAATGAGATGGACGCCAACGGCCTTGGACAGTTCCTGCCCATCCGCAACGGGGCCAGGGGGATCTACCTCGCCGAGGCCCTCGGACAGGTCGCGCGGCGACTGACCGGCCCCCAGGCCGCGACCCTCCTCTATGCGTATAAGATTTCCACTACACATCCGGAATGGAACGAGGACGCCGCCCTGCCAAGGGCCGAGGCGTCGGCCCTTCTCGCGAAAGTGAAGGGCGCCGCGCGGAAGTACTTCGACCGGATGCCGGACCAGGCGGAGGAACTGCGGGAGGCCGTCCAGTCGGACCTCAGCGCCGGCGTGCGGTTCTTCGTCCCCCTCAACAGTCACGATTTGGAGGGCCTGGCCCGGGCCGTGGCCATGGCCGCCCTCGATGTCAAACCGCGTCTCAAGGGCTTCATGGGCCGTTTCCTGAATTGAACTCCTGAATCGTCATGAGCGCCACCGCCGAACAGGTCTCCGAACTGGTTGATTTTCCGATCCCAACACGGAAGAAGGAGGGGTTGGTGGTCAGGCCGTCGATCCAGAGTGTCCTGCGGCGGGTGAGCCGATCCGAGGCTCCGGCGAACAGGGAGGAGAAGAGGGTTTCCGAAAAGGAACTGGCCGCCATCCGGCAGGAGGAGGGCGAGATCCACGAGATGAAGAGCGAGCTGGCCCGGCTGCAGGCCGAGGCCATGGAAAGCATCCGCGCCACCCGCGAGCTGGAACTACTCCTCACCACCCGGGAACGTCTTCTCGACGACCGCGAGGCACAGTTGAAGATCCGCCTTGCCGACTCCTCCGCCGGTCCCGAGGTTTCCGCCCTGGAAAAATCCTTGCAGGATGCACGCCAGGCCCTCAACCAGGCCAGCCAGGAACTGGCCAAAAGGGAGGAGATCATCGCCGGACTGCGCGCGGAAATGGAGGAACTCAAGGCGGTGCCACAAGTTCCCGGCCAGCCATCCGCATCCGCGGAGCCGGTCAAGGATTTTGACGGGGTCACGGATCCCTCCCTCGCTGAACAGGTCGCCTTCCTCAAGGAGCGCGAGGCCTTCATCGAGGAAAGCGAGAACACCCTCTCCGACAAGGCCCAGCGCCTCCAGGAATGGGAAACCCGCCTGCAGCAGCAGGAGCATGACCAGCAGAACGGCTGATTTGCCTCAGCCCCGGAAATGGTCCGTCATCGGCTGGCGGTCATCCTTCCCGCAACGGCCGTTGAAAGAAGCCTTCCAGCCACTTTCGAATGTCAGGGCTTTCGGCAAAGCTGCGAAGAGGCACATCGCGCACCCTTGGCAGGACCCCGCCGGCTTTGCCCCTTAGGAGTTCAGAGGACTCACCCGGTTGCGGCGCAAAAACCAATCCGGTATCGGGATGCGTGTAAAGGCAGCCCGCTTCGCTTCCAGGACGCTGTGCCACCCATTCCCGCGCGGAGCGGAGGGCGGTTTCCCATCGGTTATGAAGGTCTTCCGGATCAAGTGGCACTCGCAAGTCCAGCCGTCGGAGCTCCTCCCTGGAGATCCGCCCCTTGCGCTGGAGCAACTCCAGCAGCATCTGCGGATTCAGGCCGGGATCCTTGCCGGCAGCGGCCCAGGCAAGGGCGCCCAGGGGCAGCACCGATTCGTGAAGATAGAGTGTATCGACAAAGTCACGCGGTTCATCCCGGCCAGCCAGGGCCAGCACCTTGTTGACGGCGAGATCGACCGGATGCAGTACCCAGCCAACGCTTTCGAGTTGCACAGGAGGAAAGAATCGCCAGATGGAGTCCTGTGCCCAGTCGATGAGCAGGGATTGTTCATTCTTTCCCACGCGTGCCCGAATGAACCCGGGCTGGGACAGAAGCAGCTCACTGGCAAAGCCCTTTTCCTGCAGATAGTTTACATCCCTCGCGTAAGCCCTGGCCACCGCCTCCTCGCTCGCATGAAACAGGTCCAGATCATGGCTGTGGCGAGGGGTTTCCGGCGCCATGCGGATTCCCGTTGCCCCAGCCAGATGACTGTCCGGGGATCGGTTGTCCGCCAGCAGGACCAGCACTTCCTTCTGGATCGGTGTCAGCGGCATAGGTGGTCCGCCCTTTCCCAGCCGGTTCGGCCACCGTGGCGGCGAAGCTGATCAATGACCCAGGGGATGTCCGCTTCCGTGATTTTCAAGTCGGCGGGACTGCTCCAGAAACATCGGTCGTGAAATTGACGGTAAGCCTTCCGCGCTTCCCGGATACGCACCATGCCCCGGGCCTGATCGCGGTCCAGGTGGCGGCGGCTCTTGCGCCCCCCCGTGCGGCCGATTTCAGCCATGTAACGGGAAATGACTGGATTTACCATAGGCCCAGTCCATCATAAGCGGCTTAGGATTGCAAGGGCAAACGTCCGGGAAGGAACCGCTGAAAACCCCCTCTATCCCGCGTACCCCGGAGCCGGTTTTCAACCCCTCCTGACACGGTAAGGAATGAACATGGGCCAAAAAGGTGCAGCTCACGCACCCGAAACCGTTTGCAGGCATCGAACACCCTCTCATCCTTTAGGAGTTTGTCGACCATGGATAGCATTCTTGGAATTTGGTCATCGAGGTCAGTTTGATCTTTCCCCCCCGCAGATTGACCCCGATTTCCGCCTTGCCGCTCAAGGCTCGCCCTTCATGATTCACAAATATCCTCCGGGGGCGTAGCTCAGTCGGATAGAGCAACGGTCTTCTAAACCGTAGGTCGTGGGTTCGAATCCCGCCGCCCCTGCCATTCGAAAAGCGTTGCGCTGAGTCTCTTGAGCGTCGTCGAGCTTGCCCAGTTCTAATTGAATAGCCAATAGCGTCCAGTTAAGGACAGGTTAATTTTTTGCATATTGTTCATTATCAGATGGTAAGAGAACAAAAAGAGAGTCCTCGATTTGAAACGGGTCGCCAGCCTCGGGGGACCTCAGTCTCAATAACGGATGAACAGTGGCTGGCTTGTTTTTTCTCAGATCACCGACATGCTCGATCCCAAGCAACTGTCGCGTTGCTTGCAGCGTCATCCCATGCCCAGGGTCAGTAAAAGTTTCGGTGCCAGCGACCGGTTTCTTTCGATGGTCTTCGCTCAGTTGACCTTCCGGGAAGGCTTGCGGGACATCGAGGCGTGTTTGCGCGACAAC
>JBNGDP010000176.1:0-5591 GCA_049975345.1 Oceanipulchritudo sp.
GGACGCCCTCACCGCCACGGGCAAGGGCTTCGGCAATTACCTCATGATTCTCGGCATCATCGAAACCGTGGCCCTGTTCGTCATGGTCTTCCTCATGACCGCGATCGATTAGGAAAGTCGCCTGACAACACGGCGTGCGCGATGATGTCCGCCGCGCCCGCAAAACCGGTTTTCGCGGTGTTGATGGTGAGGTGGTAGGCCCGCGGATCGTCGATCGCCGCGGTGAAATTGGTACTCACATAACGCTTGCGCGCCGTGTCGGTTTTCCTGACCAGCTTCGCCGCCTCCTTTGCGGAAATCCTCTCCCGTTCCTTGAGGTGATGGATGCGGAAATCCTGCGGAGCAATCAGGCGCACATGAAAGACGTTCGGCATGTTTTCGGTGATCAGGTTGGCACCCCGGCCGATAATGACCACATTGCCCATGTGGGCCAATCGCAGGATGGTATCCACAGTGTAGTGGACGAGGGTCCATGAGTTCGGGTGCAGCCCCAGGAGGGCTTCGACGCAGTCGGCGACATTCTTGATTTTGTCCTCTGGCATGAATTGCCGGATTCGCTCGGGCAACTCGTGATCCTGAAGCACCTTCTCAACCAGATCCCGGTCGAAAAGCGTCCACGGGCCACCGCGCTTCTTGTCACGCTTTTCCTCAAGCAGTTGGACGACCCTCTGGCCGACCGAGTGCGCGCAGGCACCGGATTCACGGGAGATCGTGATCGCGGGCAGCGGCTTCTGTCCGCGGGCACGCGCCGGTGTGCGTGATTGCGCATCAAGATACGAGTGGATTTTGAATAAGGATGTGCTGTTCATGGCTTTGAAGGAGAGGACTCAACCGTCCTGAAGTATGGCAAAATCCAAGGGGAATGTCAATTGTCCTGTCTTCTGATCTGCTCAATGCCATCAGTCGATGTACGGCCGATTTTGCCGGTCCTTGACTTCTCCGGTAGCACCCGGATGAAGCGCTGCAGATGTCTGTGGTGGCATGGGGCGAGTTCCTGGCGGGCTTCGCGGATCCGAACCACGCCTTTGTGCAGTTTGCCCACGACAAACTGGAACTGCCGCCCCTCACCGGGGAGGTCGCCGGGACCTACCGTTCCGTCCACCGGGACTTAAAGGCGACGGGTGGACTGATCGGCGCCACCGACCTGTGGATTGCCGCCCATGCGCTGACCTTGGATTTGCCTGAACGCCCATTTATTCAGTTTCATTGAGCTTGTCCCGTGCGCGTTTGATTTTGGCGAGGATTTCCGCCCCCTCGGCTTTCCAGACGTAGCGTTTGGGATTCAGATCACGCTCGGCGATATAAGCCTCGATAAGACGGGCGATTTGGCGCACGTTCTCGAAGCTTCCGTCGTGGATGGCCTGCTGTGATACCTTCTTCAAATAGAAATGCATGAATAACAATTTATTCTCTCACGGTGGCACGGAGAGCACAGAGAAAGTATTGATCCAGTCTCCGAGCGCTCCGTGGCTCTACTGAGAGATTATTGAGAACTTAGGCGGATTCATTTTGATTTGGTATGAGAGGTCCCCGAAGAAGCGCTCAACCAGGCTCATCCAACTGCTTGATGTCGGGGTAAAGTGAAGCTCGATTCGATCGTTGCCGTATTCGCGCCGGCGTTGCCGGTCGCGCCGGTCAATCCAATCCTGCACTTCCGCTTATTCGTGGGTCGCGTAGTTGTCCCGGATGATATGCAGCGTCACCCCAGTCGGAGTTTCGCGGTGCGACTGTTTTAGGAAACGCAGCCATTCCACATGGGTGTGCTTTTCTTCCAAGCGGCGGAAAATCTTTCCTTCCAGATAATCCAAGGCGGCAAAGAGAGTGATCGTGCCGAGCCGGATATGGTCGGCCTGCTCGGGAGAAGATTATGAATGTACCCAAGCCGGCGGCTTCTTGCTTACAGGAGGACAACCACTATGCTCATGAAGAGCATCAGGATGGAGGGCAGGGCCCTTTTCGGGGGATCGCCGACCTTGAAGTGCATGAGCATGGCCCCGGCCATCAGAACGGCCATTCCAATAGCTGTCGGATCCACGAATATCGGGACAAACAAACCGACCAGGAGAAGGGTGGCGAAGAGGACTTTAAGGAATCCAATGAGGTAAAGGGACCACTCGGGAAGTCCATAAGCGGCAAATTCCTCCTTCATGTTCGTGGCCGTTCCGCCGCGCCACGGTGTGGATTTGCCGAATCGCAGGAACCAGACGTTGTAGATGCCGAGGGCGATCACGATCTGGAGAATTATCTGAATCATTTCCATGACGTTTCCTTGTTGAAAGAGGCCTAAGAACCGGGGATGCGAACGAGAAAGACTGCACTCAGGTATAGGTTAAGGATCAGATAAAGCAAGGCGGGAAAAGAGCGGAGGACCTCGTCTCCGATGCGGCGCCGTGCCATGAACCCAAGGAACATCAGGAGGGCCAATCCGGCCGAGGCGACAAAGCCGATCGCGGGCTCCAGTAGACCTGCCACCAGCCCCGCGGCCCCGGCAATTTCCAGAACACCGGTTAAGACACGAAATCTTGACAAGCGGTACCGGTCAAATTCCTCGCGCATGTGCCTGGTTAGCAGGCAACTGCTTCCGTAGAATATGAAGGAAACAGCGCAAAACAGCACAATAAACTCAAAGGCGGGCATGATTCAGGGTCGGAAAAACTGCTGCAGGGGTCAATCGGTGAATGGGAATGCGGTTGTTATCCGCTTTTACCGGTTGTTGGCCCGGAGCAAGCGGTCATGTACCCTTCTCCGTATGTTTTTCCAGCAGGCGGACAATCGTCTCGGCGGCCGGGGTGGCGGAGGCGGGATTCTGGGCGGTGACGAGGACACCGTCGACGGCGTCGAGATCATCCCAGAGGGCCCTGTTGACGGGATCCTCGAGATTGAAACTTTTCGGATCCATGGGGGCGAAGCCGCCTTTTGGACTGGCGAACTCGACCCTGTAATCCACCTGCTTGAAGACGTGCCACGGATGGGAGACCTCGGTAAGGAAGTAACCGGTCCGCTCCCCGGTATTGCCCAACTCGCCATGGTTGGTCACGACGATAAGGATGGAGCCCTTTTCCGTTCCCTTCGCGCTGGCGGCGAAAGCGGGAATCAGGCAAACCAACAATGAAAGGAAAAACAGGGCGTATTTCATGTCTCGAGGATAAATTGGGGGGACCCTTCCCTGCAACCGGTTCAGGCAATAAAGGGGAGGAACAAGGAGGCGAGTCCGAGAATGAGGAGGAACCCGCACATATCGGTGACGGTGGTGAGGATGGGACCGGAAGCCAGGGCGGGATCCTGCTTGAGCGCCTTGAGGAGCAGGGGGACGAGGCCCCCGACGCAGACGGCGACCACGGTGTTGAGGGCGAGAGCGGAGCCCACCACGGCCCCGAGGGCCGGATTGCCTTTCCAGACCCAGGCGATCAGGCCGATGAGGAGGCCCAGCACGACCCCGTTGATGAGGCCGACCGAGGATTCCTTGAAGAAGACCCGCAGGAACTCGCGCGGGCTGACCAGCTCGAGGCTGAGCTCGCGCATGGAGACCGCGACGGCCTGGTTGCCGGAACACCCGGACATGTCGGAGATGATGGGCAGGAAAACGGCGAGGGCGATGACCGCCTGGAGGGTGTCCTGGTGCAGGGCGATGATGCTGGCCGAAATAAGATTCAGCACGATGTTGATGCTCAGCCAGGAGAGCCGGCGCCGGCTGCGCGTGCCGAGGGGCATGGAGCGCAGCTCGTCGCGCCCCATCAAGCCCTGGAACTTGAGCAGATCCTCCGTGGCCGCCTCCTGCAGGGCTTCGGAAGCGGCTTCCCGGTCGACAATTCCCAGCAGCCTGCCGTCCGGATCGACCACGGGTAGGCCGAGAAAGTGGTGCTGCTCGAAAAGGTTGTCCAGCTCGAGGATGGAAGTTTCCACATCCACCGTGATCGGGTTCCGGATCATGACTTCCCGCGCCTTCTGGGAACGTCTTGCGAAAAGAAGATTGCGGATGGGAAGAACGCCCAGCAGGCGGTGCCGGTCATCGAGGACGTAGGCATACTGGATCCCGAACTCGGCGTACTTTTTCCTTTGTGAGCGGATGTCGCTGAGGATTTCCTCAACGGTGAGGTCGGCATCGAAGGCAAGGTACTCGCTGTACATGACCGCGCCGGCGGTCCCGTCAGGATAGGCCATGAAGCGCCGGGTCTCCTCGGCGATTTCCCGGTCGAGTTCCTCAAGGATGGCCGCGGAATCCTCCTCATCCAGTTCATTGAGGAGGTCCGCCCGTTCGTCACTGTCCAACCGGGCGACAATGGAGGCGGCGGCCTTTGGAGGGAGTTCCTCCACGATATCCGCTCCCTGGAAGTAATAGACATTCTCGAGGACTTCCGCCGCCTGGTCCGCCGTCAGCAGGGAGAAGAGCGCCTTCCGGTCCTCGGCATCAAGGCGGTCGACCAGCTTGGCCGTATCCTCCAGGTCGGCTTCGTCCAGCAGCTGCATGATGCGGTCGACCGACTTCTCGGTGATGGCCTGTTCCAGCCGCTCCAGGTTGTCCTCAAAGGGCCTCTCTTCGATCTGGTTCTCCGACATGGAGAAGGATCCTGCAGAGTTCAGGGCCGATTGACAGCCTCTTTATCTGGCCTCCTTTGGTCAGGTAAGGAATGCCGTGGTGGCCAGGAGGACGAACGCGAGGAGGACCCAGACAACGGGGCTGGCGAGGTAGGGGCGCTCCCGGTCGGGGATGAAGGTGCCGGACAGACCCGTGTTCATCTTGAACCAGCGGTAGGGATTGCGGAAAGCACCGGTGAAAAAAACAACGAGTCTGCCCCGGAGGGAGGCACTGGCCGTGAAGAAGCCGTTCACCGGCTGCGACAGCGCGCCCAATCCGATCGCTTGCCCGCCGGCGCGCCCAGGCTTACATTCAGCTCAATTTGATCAAACCTTGGCGAAAGTGATCGTACTTGGCGTTCGCCACCCAGCCCTGCCTTGCGCTGCGCAACGGGCTGGTATGGAAGCGGGTCTTTGGGCTCCGTGGTTCCACAATTTTCCGCGAAGAACCGATTTAAACTACTTGGAGAGGTCCGGCCCCTCCGAACCGCAGGCGCTTGTGAGCACCCCTTGGCAGCAGCATGGTCGGCTTTCCAAGCAGGGACATCAGGGCCACCATTCATGCGCTGGCTGTCCTCCAGCGTGTCGGGCGTCGCGTAATGTCTGGTTTGCCAGTGGACGGAATTGATCGCACGGATGTCGAAGGCGGGTTCCTTGACCGCCCGCACGATGGCGAACAGGTCATCCACCTCGTTGGCGGTGTCCGCGTCGATGATCCACTGGGATGTCCCGGTCGTTACATGTACGTGTGCCTTGCTCAAGCAGCAAGTGGGATTGCAGTCTGTTTTGCGAGATTTTTTGTCCCGTTCAGAATCCGAGGATCTCGTATTTGAGGCGATAAAAGCGTTTCCCCGAAGTCAGCGTATCGGTGAAGGGGGCGGCCGGTTGCGGGACAAAGGGGTCCACGGACCGGAGGGATCGTCGGCCCATTCAAGCGCGCCCTCGCCGTTCCATTCGATGGTGACCTCGTTGCTGGAGGGGCTGGTCATTGTCATGCGCGGCGGCTGGACCGCATA
>JBNGDP010000177.1:0-5505 GCA_049975345.1 Oceanipulchritudo sp.
CGCCGGCGGATCTGCTTGTGACGGCAACCGGATACGACAGCGTGACACTGGAGTGGACGGCCGCCACCGACAACATCGGCGTGGCCTTCTACGACATATTCGAGAACGGTTCGCTCCTGACCTCCGTTGTGGGGGACGAAACAGAGGCAACCATTACCGGCCTGAGCCCCGCGACCGCCTACACCTTCACCGTTTGCGCGCGCGATGCGTGGGGCAACCTTTCTACGGAATCCAACGCCGCCATCGTCGTCACCCCTGCCGCACCGCCGGCTTTTCTCGAGTCGTCCGGCCTGCTGGTCATGGAGGCGGAGAACCACCACCGCAACAACAGCGCGGGGGATCCGTGGTATGCGGAGTCAACCCTGGCCGGCTACGTGGGTAGTGGTTATGTCACGACACTGGACGACGGGACAGCCAACGGGGCATGGGAAACCGCCGACGACCTGAGTTACGACTTCATCCTTGAAACGGACGGGACCTACACCATCTGGATGCGCATTTCCCAGGCGGGCGGGGCCGGCAATTCCGCTTATGTCGGCGTGGACGGGACCGGCGGCAGCTTTGACAACGGCAGTGTCAGCGGCTGGGGCTGGGTCAAACACGGCACGACTTTCACGCTTGGAATCGGGGAGCATGTTTTCAACCTGCGCCGGCGTGAGGACGGCTACCGGGTGGACCGCATCCTGCTCACCACAGAGGCCGGTTACACGCCGGCCGGCGACGGCCCCGCTGAGAGCGCGCAGGGCGACGGTGGCAGCGGCTTCGCGGTCTGGGCGGGGGCCCTGATCGTTGATCCGCTGAAACGCGGCAGCAATGACGACCCGGAGGGTGACGGGGTGGCAAACCTGATTGAATATGCCCTCGGGCTGGATCCCCGGATTCCCGACGGCCCGGGCCGCCTGCCGGAGGTGTCAATCAACGGTGGTTTTCTGGAATTGGAATATTTCCGTTATGCCACCCTCACTGACATCACCTACCTTGTGGAGGCCTCCGGGGATTTGCAGGGATGGAGTGTCGTCTACACTTCGGAGGGGGATACGTTTGCCAGCGGGCCGGCCCTGTTCACCGATTCCTGGAATCCTGCCCCTTCCGACAAGCGGTTCCTCCGGCTGCGCATTGAACAAGAATAGGGGGAGTTTTTATCCGGAAAAAAAAGATCGGTTGACGCGGGGCGGAAGCGGTTCTTTAAGGCTTCGGCAGCCAATTTCCCGGCTTTGCCGAACCGATTCGGAGGGGAACCGGAAGCAAATTGTCATTGGGCTGGATACAGGACAACCAGCATCTCGAGGCCCTTGGCGGCGACCCTTGGCCGGCGTGTGGCGGTATGGTGTCCCGGGGCGGAGACGGTGAGGTTGTACTCGCCCTTGAAAACGCGGGTGGCGGCCTTGCCTTGCACATCTGTCGTGATGATTTCATCACTCCACCACTCACCGAAGACCAGTCCGGTGTAGGCCCTGAGGTTGGGCTTGGGCGACCAGTCGGCGCGGAACAGGGCGCCGGGTTCGCCGAACCAGTGAGCCTTGCCCCAGAAGCCCCACATGATGAAGGACTCGGTGGCGGGATGGCTGAACCACAGCTTGAGAAAATCGCGCGTGTAGTCGGCCTGGAGCCGCTCGTCGAGGATGTTCATGTCGAATTCGGAGACCATGAGCGGCAGGCCGAACCCGGCGAAGCGGTCGATGATTGCGTAGAGGCGCTCCGGCGGGGTCAGGCGGGTCGACCAGAAATGTGATTGGAATCCCAATACATCGACCGGGGCGCCGTCGGCGATGAGGCGCTCCACCAGTGCATGGTGGCTGTCCTGGCGCTTCACGCTGCCGCCGTTGCCGAGGATGTCGAACTCGTTGATGACCAGCTTGACTTCCGGCATGGCGACCTTGGCGGCCTTGAACCATTCACCCACCTGGTCCCAGCCAACCAGCTCGATGAGGTTGTTGTGCGACATCGCCTCGTTGAGCACATCGGCGTATTCAATGTGGTCCCTGAAGGCGGCGCCCTGGTCGGCGAGATGGTTGAAGATCGCGTTGCGCAGGGCGGCCGGATCGTCTTCCTTCTCCTTCAAATACGCCGGCGTGTTCTGCCAGCTTCCCCATAGCATGGTGTGTGACTTGACGGCGAAATTGTTCTCATTGAGCCATCCGACGGCGTTCATGGTGACCTCTTGCGACCAGCCGCGATCGCTGCGCCGGCCGGCCCAGTTCGGCCACTTCATGTCGTTCTCAAAGACGGCGAAGTTGAAGAGCTCCCTCAGCTTATCCCGGTAGATTTCATTGTCGGCAAGATACTGTTCATGATCGAATTCGGGATCGTTGACGACAATCGGGGCGTCGGTGATGCGGGAGGCCTTCACGCAGGTGCCGAAGAGGTATTCGTGGCGCTGCATTTCGATGTGGACCCTGGCCCCCTCGACCGGATTGCCCCATTCATCGATCACGCGTATGGTGACCGGTGCCATGCGGTGTTCGCGGATGCGGGCATCGGCTTGGGCGCGCCATGCCGCCTCCGGTTCCTGCCCGGGATAGCTGTAGCCGGTGTGCGCTTTCTCCACGGGGGGGGTTGCGCCGTAAGCGACCAGTTCAATCCCGCGCAGCTCGATGACCTCGCGGAAGTAGGACGGGCGGAACTGGATGCGCAGTTCGCCCGCCGCGTAATTCCTTTGCGCGACCCAATCCAGGGCGAAGGATTCCCAGTTCTCGCCGACAACACTTACAGTCTGGAATTCAATCATTTCACGCTCGACCTTTCCCTCAGCGGGCAGGGCGCCGATGGTCACCTCCGCCCCGGCCTGCCCGACGGTCGCCCCCTCGTCCGCCACCGCGCGCATCTGGTACCGGACCCGGTAGTGGTGGCCCGCCGTCAGGGACTGCTCGAAGGGAATGCGCAGGTTGGTCTCCTGCCGGCCTTCAGACCTCGGGAGCAAGCGCTGTACCTCTCCCTGGCCGATTGCGACCGCAGTGCTGAGGATGAGCAGGGCAAAAGGGATGCGTCTTGAGATCTTCATGGCTTCCCAGCCAAAGACAGGGGCCGTGGCCCTGTCAATCCCGGGCCGTCCAAGTGGCGCGTTCCGGCTACTTGGCGCGGACGTAGAGCTGGCGGGAGCCGGCGCCGGGAATGTCGCGCAGCTCGCAGGCGAACAGCTCCGGCATGTCCCGGACGAGGTCGCTGAGCTTGCGGAATCCGTAGAGGCGGGAGTCAAAATCCGGCTGGAGCTTGGTGAGGTAGCTGCCGAAGGTGCCGAGGTTGGCCCAGCCGCTGTCGTCGCTGGCCATGTCGAGAGCCTCGAGGATGAACTCCTTTGGAAAGGGTAGTTTGGTGGACGCGGAAGCTGCGCTGGGGGGTTCCGGGGCGGGTGCGGGTTGCTTGCGGGCGGTGCCGCGCCGGGAGCGCGGCTTGGCGGGTGCAGCTGCGGCTGCCTCACCGCGCAGCACCTCCGTGGTGATGAACTTGTGACAAGCGTTGCGGAAGGCCTCGGGCGTGCGCTGTTCGCCGAAGCCGAGGACCATCAGCCCCTCCTCGCGGATGCGCAGGGCAAGGCCGGTGAAGTCGCTGTCGCTGGAAACCAGGCAGAAGCCGTCGAAGCGCCGCGTGTAGAGCAGGTCCATCGCGTCGATGATAAGGGTGCTGTCGGTGGCGTTCTTGCCGGTGGTGTAGGCGAACTGCTGGACCGGCTTGATCGCATGCCGGTTGAGCACTTTCTTCCATTGGGCGCTGCTCGGCGAGGTGAAATCGCCGTAGATGCGCTTGACGGTGGCTTCGCCGAAGCGGGCGATCTCGGCAAGCAGCGCCTCGATGACGGAGGCGCGGGCGTTGTCGGCGTCGATCAGGACGGCCAGTTTGAGGGCGCTCTCCCCGTCCTCGGCGGGGGCGGGCTTGGGTTGGGTTGCCATCCCCGTTTACAACAGCGGGTTGCCGGCAATGGCAAGATATTCCATACCTGAAATTGACTGAAAATACCGGTAAAAAGGAATTTCGCGGCCTTTAAATGCCACCGGACGCAATGCGCCGTAACCATGAATGGAGGGTGATTGTCCATGGAAGGCGTTTCCAAGGGGTCGCCGCTCCGGGTATTGTGGAAAACGCCAATGGAAATGTCCGGCTACCAGCGCCTGCTGACGATTCTCTCGGGGGGGATCCCCGACCGGCTGCCGCTGCTCCACGTGTGGGGGCACCGTGAGGGCTACCATGTCGGTCATCTGCGCGCATGGGCGGTCGGGCACTCATTGCCGGAGGGGGCCGATACAACGTTTCTCGAATACCAGCGTGCCCACGGCCATGCCCTCGGGATCGGCGTGGAGGGCTGGTTCAGCAAATTACCAAAAGGGGAGGGTGAGGCGGCCGGCGGCGTCCAGCGCTACGCCCAGCACGGGATTGAGATCGGCTGCGACCTGCGTTCCTTCGAGGCGCTCGGCGACCTGGACACGCTGGCCGAGGAGACCCTCCGCCGGGTCGCCTTGAACCGGATCTACGGGCTGGGCACCCGGGGCTTTGTGACCAACAGCTTTCACGCGCTTTCCGGAGCCCTCGGGCTGGAGGACTTCTGCTACGCGCTCTACGACGACCGCGACTGGCTCGAGGCGGCCATGGACCAGGCCGAACGCTTCAACCGCCGCGGCTTGGAAGTCATGATCCGCAACGGTGTCGACATGGTGACCATCGACGGCGACATCGCTTACAAGACCGGCACCATGATCAGCCCGCAGCTGCTGCGCGAAATCTGGTTTGACCGCACGCGCGCCTGCGTCGAGCTGCTCAAGGGCGCCGGCGTCGCGGTCATGTACCACACCGACGGCAAGGTCGACGCGGTCCTGCCCATGCTCATCGAGATGGGCGTCGATTGCTTCCACGGTTGCGAGAAGCAGGCCAACGATCTCGCCGACCTCAAGGCCCGCTTTGGTGGCGATATTACCCTGATCGGCAACTTCGATCACGCGGAGATGACCTTTGGCACGCCGGACCAAATCGCCGCCGCCACCCGCGCGATGCTCGCCACCGGCATGCCCGGCGGCCGTTACATCGCCGACATCAACACCAGCGTCCCCAACGAGGCGCCCGTCGAAAACTACGCCGCCTTCGTCGATACGGTGAGGGCGGAGGGCGTGTACGGGTAAGGGAGGGAATCCGGCCTCGGCCTCCGGGCGGGCTGTCAGGCCTCTTGCGCCGGGGGAGGCAAGCTCCCCCGGGCGGTGTTGCCGCTGATTGGCCGTTGCCCGATGGTGCCGCCCGTCATGGGCCGCACTTCGGCCGGGTCGCGCGCTGGCGGGCTTGTCCCGCCAGCCGCCATGGGCCGGATCCTCACCGCTGCCCTCTAATTTCCGCGTTGCGGGGCTTGTCCCCGCAACCGGCCCAGGCCTGAGCGGAACGGTGGTGATCGGGATCCTCGAGCAGGATTTCACGGCCGCGCGGGCACTACGGCGCCGGATACCGTGACCCATTACCTCTTTTCAAAAAGAGCGAGGTTCCTCTTTGCCGGGGCGTAATCAGGATTAATTTCGAGCGCTTTCCGGA
>JBNGDP010000178.1:0-5505 GCA_049975345.1 Oceanipulchritudo sp.
CGCCAGCAGAGCTGCTCGACTCCCTCCTGCCCTGGAACTGGATCCGCTCCCACCCAGAGGCCACTGTCAAAGAACCGGCCTCAGCTTAGCAGGTTCCGCCACCCCCAACAAGGGGGACAATGTTCGGACGGATACGCAGAGGTCTCCAAAACCGTCAATCCGGGTTGAATTTTCGGTGGTGACACCCTCTCCCGGTTTTGTCGTACACTCCCTTCGATCCCGTTTTGCTGCAGTTTGGATATGCATGGGAATTTTCATGTACTTACAGTATAGGCCCGTGCTTCGGTCTTTGCCAGGGCCGGGGAATGCTCTTTCTTCGTATGTTCAGAGGTTTGCTCAAAGCGCCCCTCACGAATACGCAGGAACAAATTGTAAGAGGCAACCACGGAAGGAAAAAGGTTGGAGAGGACGCCGACAGAATCGTTTTTCCCGAAAACGAAATAGGAGAGAAGGAGCAGGCTGCCGAGGAGGCTCATATACCAAAAGAGCATGGGCATGGTCGACTTTTTCAGAGAATGAGAAGCGATGACTTGGACGACCCATCGTCCGGCGAAGAGAAAGACTCCTGAAAATCCGACAATTTTCCAACCGGTAATGGTGATTCCGAAGAGATTTAAGAGTTCGTGGTCCATGGATGCTTTCCTTTTGTAAATGAAGGTGTCGGATAAACGGCGCGCCTGAGAAACCATGACACGCCAATGAGGTCATACAGCCCCCTGAGTCCGCGATCCCAGTTGGTGTATTTAGAGGTTCCCGCATGTCGTGGACGGTGATGCACCGGGCGCTCCACGACCCGCAGACCGGCATTGATGGCCAGAGCCGGCATAAAGCGGTGCAGTCCGTTGAAAGGAATGAACGCCTTGAGGGCCTGGCGGCGGAAGGCCTTCAAGCCACATCCGGAGTCCCTCACGCAGTCATTCAGAATACGGCTGCGAAGACCGTTAGCCAACCGGGAGGCGGCACGCTTGGACCATGAATCCATACGATTGAGGCGGTAGCCAATAGCAAAATCCGCGGCATCAAGCGCTTCCCGCAAGGTTTCAAAATCGTTCGGATCATTTTGTCCGTCACCATCCATGGTGAAAATGAAGTCGCCTGTGGCAGCATGGATGCCTGCATAAACTGCGGCGCTCTGGCCCTGATTCCCGGCCAGGTGGATGCTAATGATTCCAGGAATTCCTTCAATTATCGTCGCCGTTTCGTCCGTGCTCCCATCGTCAACCGCGATGATTTCGTCCGCAGCTCCCCGTACTGAGCGCAACTCTTCCAGCACGGCCGCAGCACAACCGGCTTCGTTATGAAAGGGAACAACAATTGAGATCTTCATCTTTGGTATGAAAGCGAAGCGGGGACTGGGTTCGGGAGGAGCTGACCTGTGCTCCAGTGCTTTGAATGGCTAATTTCCTCAAATTTCCAACCGGCATCAGCGGCCTTTGCTTCAAGGTCAGGTATATCCTTCAATCGTGTCACGCATATCAATTTACGTGGGTGCGCTTTCAGGAATTGATGGAAATCATAGATGACTACCGGGTAGTCGGTGGATTGGGAGGTGTCGGTCAACCTGTAGAGGGTGCGGTGGAGATAGAATTGAAGACCGAACATGCGGGTCTGGCGGTATATCACCAACTGGAGGTTCGGATTCTTTGTCTCCAACGCGGACTCGACCAGAGCCGCCAGTTGCTCCATGTTATTCTTGATGGGAAGTTGGGCCGAGAGGTACTTTCCTCCGACAACAAGAAAGGTCGAGGCCAGCGCAAGACCGGTAAGCAGCCTCGTTCCGTGTGCCTGGCTGAGTTGCCGGGCAGCCAGGAGGCTGAGGGGGGCACATAGAGGAAGCAGGTAAAGTGGGAGCCTGCTTCTAGCCAGTGTGAACATTAACAGGGGGACGCAGATCCACAGCATCAGAAACAGAATTTCCGAATTCTCCCCCCAGTGCTTTTTCAGGGGCCCCCACCAGCCCGTTCGCAACCTTTCAAATAGGGCCAGGATCCCCCATGCCCCAAGGGAGAAAATCAAGACCGGAAGGTAAAGGGTGAAAGGGGCGTACCACTCCGAATTGTGTCCCCCTTTTGAGGCAATCCGGTTGACTACTTCTTCACCCATAAAGTATTGCAGAAGGTCCGGGTTCTTGATGACTACCGCCACATACCAGGAGAAGCCGGTCAGGAAAAAGAGCAGGATGCCCGGCAACGGAAAAATCTTTCGCAGAAAGCCACCTCGCCAGGCGAAGAGAATGATGGCCCCCAGCGGCAGCAATCCCGGGGGACCCTTGGTGAGAAAGGCAATACCAAATGCCGTCCACATGAGCGTATACCATCCGAATTCCGAACGCTTCCACCCGATCAGAAAGGCGCCGACCGCGATTGTTTCGGCTGCGGCCAGATAAATATCGGTGGACGCGGTGCTGGCCCCGGCGGCTGGAAGGAACCCGGTTGCCCAGATGAGCACTGTCCAGATGGCGGTTTTACGGTTCCATAACTCTCCGGCGACGGCGCCCAGCATGGCGGCGCCCAGAGCGGTTGCGAGTGCCCCGCCCAGTCGCACGCCCCAAGCGTTTTCCCCGAGCAGGGACATGCCTCCCGCCATCACCCAATAGGTGACGGGCGGCTTGGTCCAATGCGGGTTTCCATCCAGGGTAGGGGTCATATAATCCTTGGAAAGCCGCATCTCGCGGGCGACCTCGCCATAACGTCCTTCTGTGGTCTCGAAGAGGCCGCGTGACCCCTGAGCCAGCAAACTGCCCAGAAACACCAGAACGAGGGTCGTAAAAATTAAGGTGAATTTCTTGATGGGGGATATTCTACAGGCCCCATCATGATGATTTCATGACGGTGGAGTTTGAAGGAAATGATGGGAGCTTGCCACGGCCCCGGTAGCGGAACTAGGTTGGGTTACTTTGAAACTTTTACTCGTCGAAGACTCCTCGCGTTTACAGGATGCCCTTTGCACAGCCTTCCGGGCGGAAGGTCATGTCGTTGACAGTTCGCGCGATGGGGAGGAAGGCCTTTGGCTGGGATTG
Source organism: Oceanipulchritudo sp. (assembly GCA_049975345.1). Lineage (GTDB taxonomy): Bacteria > Verrucomicrobiota > Verrucomicrobiia > Opitutales > Oceanipulchritudinaceae > Oceanipulchritudo. Next base: position 3,020 of record JBNGDP010000178.1, read on the forward strand.
AACCATGCCTATGATGTTATTGTCCTAGACATTATGCTTCCGGGGCGCGACGGTCTCTCCATCCTAAGCGAATTGCGAACCAGAGGCATTGAAACTCCTGTCCTGCTCCTGACGGCAAAGGGCAGCGTTCCCGACCGGGTGAAGGGATTGCGGACGGGGGCAGACGACTACCTTGTCAAGCCCTTCGCCATAGAGGAGCTTCTTGAGCGGATACACGTGTTGGCTCGCCGCACGACAAAGACCTTTGCGGAAGGGCTCTCAGTCGGTCCCCTGGCCGTTGATACCCGGATGCGACAAGTACGTCTTGGCGAACGTGATTTGCCCCTCACACCAAAGGAGTATCGCCTCCTTGAGCTCCTCTGCCGTCGTCAGGGGGAGGTGCTCGGACGAACGGAAATCGAGGAGAATATATATGACAGCTTGGCGGAACCATCCAGCAACGTGGTGGATGTGACGGTGGCAAGCCTGCGGCGCAAATTGAAGGAAGCTGGTGCACCGCAATTGCTGAAGACCCGGCGAGGGCATGGTTACTTTATCGAGAGCCCAATATGAAGTCTATTACGCGCTATCTGACCTCCTGGTTGGTCTTTTTCTTTATTGCCTTGTGGCTGCTCTGTTCAGTTCTCCTGTATACGGTAATCCGGGGAGAGTTGGCGGACGGACTGGATGCGCGGCTTCAAGAACGTATCGAGGGTATCACCACGCTCGTCGAGGTAGAAGCCGATGGATCTTTAAGCATGGATTACGAGGAGGGATCGATCAGGGACTTCGCCCAGGGAGAAGACAACAGCTATTTCCAGATTTGGGATTCCGACGGAGGGAGCTTTATCCGTTCAGGGTCGCTCGACGGTCAGGATTTGCCCGTTTCTCCCACTGCACGTGTCCCGTTAGCCTGGGAGGATTATGTACTGCCCAACGGCTTGCCCGGAAGGATTGTCTGGATTCACTTCTATCCCCGCTACGATTTTGAGGAAAACAGTGCGGAGGCGGAGTTGTTTGATCAGGCCGCCCGTGATCGGAAACCCAAGCCATTAGTGACCGCCGCTTTAGCGGTTTCGAGGAAGGAAATGGACGATTTTCTCCATTTCATGACTATCTGGCTTGTTGTCATCGGGTTGGGTTCACTTATTGCCCTTGTTTTTATCACCCGGCGAACCGTCAAGATGGGCTTGCTGCCGCTTCATACGCTCGGGCAGCATGCCAGGAAAATGGATATTCTTAGGCAGGAGGAAACCTTTCCCCTGCCGGATCCCGAAGAATTGCATGAAATCACCAACCGCCTGAATGAGCTGTTGGGAAGGATTCGCTCATCGTTTGATCGCGAAAAACTATTCTCGGCCAACGTGATGCACGACCTGAGGACGCCGGTGGCCGAGTTGCGGGCAATTATGGAGGTGGCCAGACGATACCATAAGGATGATGCCACCGCCAGGGAAAAGGCCTTGGAAGAAGGTCACGCGATCGCCCTTGAAATAGAGTCCCTACTGCATTCCCTTCATGCGTTGCTTGAGTTGCAGTCGACGAATACGAGGGATCGGGACCGGGCTTTGGATGAGGTCAACCCGCTCAAGCTTGTCAATGAATTGCTGCCAAGCTATACAGAAGGGGATGGTGCGCTGCGTTGGCAGCTTACTGGACCGGCTGACTTTTCTTTCCCCTCTGTGGAAGCCGCCTATGCCAACGCGCTGCGGCAACTCCTCGGAAATGCTTCCGATTACGCTCCTCCCGGTTCGCTTGTGGAGGTCCGCCTGCTTCCGGTTGAGGCCGATCAGCAGGTTGAAATTATCGTGGTTAATGAGGCTGCGGATCTAGTGGAAGCGGATCTTGCCCGGATTTTTGATGCGTTCCGGCGCGGGAGCACCCATCGGACGAATCGGACTCACCAAGGTTTGGGACTCAGTATTGCAAGGGCGTCCGCAGAGTTGATCGGCGGGCGGCTTGTCGCAGAATTGCTTGATGGCAAAGTGGCATTCCACTTTACCGTGCCTTGGCGGGGGCGCTGATCGATTCCTGTACAGGCCGGAAGGCCCCCTAGGCGAGCTAGATTTTCCCCGTCATGAAATCATCATGTTTCAGCCGCTATGATCCCGCCCTTGTTAAGGATCATTTATGGCTTTACTGAAAAATTCATTTGAAAGTAGTGGAAACTGGCTTTTCCGGTGGAGGAGTTATCTACCCCTGTTTCTGGTTGTCATGACACTGTTTTCACTGCGGCATTATGAATATCCCGGGAACAGTGAATCCATCGATCATTTCTGGGAAGTTGCCTGTCTTATTATCAGCTTTCTCGGATTGGGCATCCGTGCATACACAATTGGGCACACTCCCATGGGTACATCGGGCCGCAATACAAAGCAACAGGTTGCCTATAGCCTGAACACGACGGGGTTCTATTCAGTTGTGCGGAATCCCCTCTACCTGGGCAACTTCTTTATGTACCTTGGCATTGCTCTCTTTACCCATCACTGGTGGTTGGTCCTCGTATT
>JBNGDP010000179.1:0-5471 GCA_049975345.1 Oceanipulchritudo sp.
ACGGCGGCAAACGCCGTGAGTGAGTCACATGGGTTGGTTCGCTACGGAGTTCATGTATAAGGCAGGCTAGAGATATGTCCCATTCAACAACCGTTGTGCGGCGCGGAGGGCTTCCCCGGCTTGCGGGGTTGAGGAATCGAGCCGGATGCGCAGGCGGGAGCCGCGGATGGCGCAGAGGGCTGAGATTTCGAACAGGTCGTTCAGCGGGCGCTCCTCTTCCACAGTCCCGTCGGGAGCGAGTTTTTCGATTCGGCCCGGGATGCCTTCGAACAGCTTCGCAATCAGGCAGCCAAGGGCCATGCCCAGCCCGCCCCGTTGCCGCAGCACCGTTTCCATCAGCAGGGAGGCCCCGTCCGCCGACCGCTCGATCTGCGCCTCTTCCGGCGCGTCCGGCGACCGCTTCCATTCGTACCGGATCGCGCCGACCAGTTTCCGGGCGTCCTTTTCCGCATCGCGGGTCTTCTCGATCAGACGGTCGGCGCCCGAAGATTCCAAGGCGAGGGCGGGCAGGTTTTGGAGCCCGGCACCGGTGTAGACGACAATCGGCATCTCCGTCATCCGGCGGATCTTCTTCAACACGTCCAAAGCCGGCCCGTACGACTCGTATTTGCTGATCATCAGGTCGATGCCGCTCCAACCGGCCCGCGCGCCCCGCGCCGGCGGCAGATGGCTGACCATCGCGTCAAAGGGGCAGGCCTCCAGCGATTCCCTCACTTCCCCGACCGTTTCCCTGGAGAGCCCGGTCCGCACGCATACCTCGCCCAGTTCCCGCAGTGCGTTTTCAATCACGCTCCTCCCGGCGGGATCGTGCCCACTGTCCACATAGAGGATGCGCCTGTGCGGCTCGCGACCGGTATCGGCTTCCTTGTCCATATCCGGTCGGTGAACGGGGATCTCGTTAGGCGCATTGCTTGACATCTTCAATTGGTTGACGGGTTTCAGCCTGTTTACACCCGGACCGGGAAGCGAATCAACCCTTTCCTCCACAGCATTGCTGATTTCACGAAAGATCCCGGTGCAGGATCAGGAAGGCGGCGAGCTCCATGAGGGCCATTGCATGGTAAACCCGGCATAGTAAATTGAAGTATGTTCTTTTCCTTTTCCAATGCACGATCAAGGCGGTTGTGGAATTGACCAGAACAAGGATGCCAAGCCAGGCGTATGCAAGGTCACCGGAAGCGACATCGGCGATAAGCCGGTAAGCGCGTATCGGTGAACACAAGAGAGAGAGTAGGATCGACGAGGCGAAAAAGGATATTGCCAGAGACACCAGCATAAGAAGGTCCCCGCACAATTGGTTAAGCCTGATGCCTGGATCCTTCAGGATTCGCCTCAGAGCATAGGTTAAATGTTTTTCCAGCAGTAACATGATGGGTCTTTTTGACGTGCTCCTGAAAATCGGGGTCAATGAAGGGCCAGGCAGATTTCGTCAAGGATCACAACGCTGCCATGTATGGCCATTCTTTACCGGTTCCACCCTTTCCGGGGCAATCCGGTTGTGCGCAAGCATGCTGGCCGCCGAGTCAGTTTTGTGGGAGATCGTAAATTCGCCACGGAAGATTTTCTGGAGCACCATGTTTCTGCGGGCCTTTGGGGTCCGCTGATCCGGGATTGAATCCGGATGCATTCTGGAATAGATAATTCTCCATTGTGCGAATGGAAAACGAATGGGATCGGCCGGTCCCGGAGGTGGCGCGGGGGCTGTTGAGCTGTCGCTTGTGCCGGCGGGTGGGGGACCGGATCCTGCGCTGGCAGATCACGGAGACGGAAGCTTACGATGGGCCGGAGGACAAGGCCTGCCACGCGCACAAGGGGCGGACGCAGCGCACCGATGTGATGTTCGGGCCGGCGGGGGTCTGGTATGTTTATCTCTGTTACGGCATGCATTGGATGCTGAACCTGGTGACGGGACCGGAGGACTATCCGGCGGCGGTGCTGATCCGGGGGGCCGGGGAGTTGCACGGTCCGGGGCGCCTGACCCGGGCCCTCGACATCACGGGGGCGCTGAACCGGAAGCCGGCGGCGCGCTCCAGCGGCCTGTGGATCGAGCCGGGGGAGAAGACCGGCGACGACCGTATCCGGGCCACGCCGCGCATCGGCGTCGACTACGCCGGTACCGACTGGGCAAAGCGCCCGTACCGATTTGTCCGGGAAAATGAATAGGGTTCACCGAAGCGGAGTGGGAATTCGCCTGCCCGGGAAGCGTTCCCGATTACCGCCAGCGAGGCGAACCCCTTCGGCCGCCGCCTCCTTCGCCCACTTAAAAGGCGCATAATTGTAAAACCCATTGACACTTGCGGATGCGGGGGATAGCCGTGGGTCAACCTGCATGACAACATACAACAAGACTCCCGGCCTGCTCTTTCGCTTATGGCTCCTCTCCTTTCTCATGGTGTGGCTCTCCGGCGGGGGCATGCTTGAGGCCGCCGAATGGCTGGAGACCTGGGACAGCGCCCCGTTGGGGGAATATGCGCCGGACGCGGATGACGTGCAGGAAATCCCCGACAGGCTGGAGGATTTGTATTTTCTGGTACCGGCTGACACCGGCTACTGGTACGTGGCCGACACGGGAGTGGAATGCGGCGATTCGACAAACCGGGCGGAGATCATCCCCTGGGGATCCGGGCGGGCCCTGAAGCTCACCTCGCGGGACCAGGGAGGCTGCGCCAACAATATCTGGGTGGATTTGGATGACGCCTTTCATTCCCTGGATCCCCGCTTCCCGCGGGTTGACATCCCGGTTTCACCGGACACACAGATTTCCTTTTACGAGGAAGGGTATCTCCTGGATCCGGAACCGAGAAATTCCGAAGTCTGGATTCCCAACGGGGACACCGTCTTCGTGGCTGTCTTCTTCCGCACCAGCCATGTGCTGGCCTACGTCCTGCAGCGCCATCCGGACAATGAGATCCGCAATGAGGAATTCTACATCAAGGAGGTCCAATTGCCAACGGGAGGAGGCCGCTACGTGCGCAATCTCCACGAAGACTTCACCCGGTTATTCGGCCATGCGCCGGAATCAAACATCAGTGCCGTTCAATTCGAGGTCAGCACCGGCTCGGCCACCGGATGGGCCCTGCTGGACGACCTGCGCATCGGGGACGGAAGCGCTCCGGCCACCCCGGCGGAGGATCCACAGGTGCTGGCCTTCTTTCCGGGATGTGAATACACGGCATCCGGCCACTACACAGCGGATTGGCTGGGCCGCCTGACCACCGCCTCCTTTCCCTGGGTCTACCATGTGGAATTCGGCTGGTGGCATTGCGGATCTTCGTCTTCTTCCGGCTTCTGGGTATACCAGCCTGGAAAGGGCTGGTTGTGGACGTCAAAGGAGATCTTCCCCATCCTGTACAACGCCAACACCGCTACCTGGATCATCCGCTAATATACCATCAAGTAATGAAACAACTATCCCTCCTTGCCACCCTCTGCATCCTCAGCGTATCCAGCATCCTGGAGGCCATCGTGGACGGCACCTATTCCGTTACGGAATCCTGGACGGTACGGATTGATTACGACAACTTCGCCGGCGGCCACTCGGGTACAAATACTTTCACCGGGAGCGAATCCGGCTCGATCGAGGTAACGGGCGGCGAGTTCCGCATCCTGGATGGCAGCAGCACGGCCGGCAAGATCCCCGCCGCCGACAAGGATCACAGCTTTTACCAGTCCGGATCCACGTATACGATCAGCGGGAGCCGGCTCGTGCAGGATCTCGCCTATCTCCCCAGCCCGAACCTGCTCCTCCATATTGGCATCTTCCGAATATTCGTTCCCATCCAGGACGGGGAAATCCCGGTCTTTACCAGTACCGGCACCTACCGGGCCACCGGTAGTTCGATCAATAACCTTTCCGGTGGCGCCAGCATGGGTGGAAGTTCTATCGATGTCACCGCCTCCTCCACGATCTCCATGGTCAAGACGGGAGAACCGGATCTGCCCCCCACGATCACGGGCCATCCTTCCAGCGTGACCATCACCGAGGGTGAGTCCGCTTCCTTTTCGGTCTCCGCCACCGGGACCCAGCCCTTCACCTATGCATGGGAATACTCGGACGACGGTAACAATTGGTACGCCGTCCCGGGCGCGGGCTCCACCGCCGTCCTGCAAATCGACCAGCCGCCTCTTGGCATTTCCGGACGCCGTTACCGGGTGACCGTCAGCAATGCCCTCGGCAGCCGGACTTCCCTGCAGGCCGTCCTGACCATCGAGCCGGACAGCTCTGCCTTGTGGCGCGCCGCCACGCCCGGTCCGGACGGCTGGATGTCGCTTGATTGGTTCGGCTGGTTCAAGGACATGGGCGGCGGCTTCATCTACCACCTTGAACACGGCTGGCTGGTTGCCCACGGGGGGACGACTGCGAGTTTTCACCTTTACGACACGGCGATCGATTGCTGGTGGTGGACCAGCGACACCGCCTACCCGTTCCTCTACAAGTATGGCGCCAATGCCGGCTGGTACGGGTACGAGCGCGGCTGCGTGCCCGGCCAGCGCTGGTTCTACCGCTACAGCGACGGCCAGTGGGTGCAGGAGGGGGACCTCAATGCCGCTCCGCCGGCGGTCTTCGCGCTGATCCCCGCCGGCACCTTCACCATGGGGAGCCCGACCAGCGAGCTGGGACGCTGGTCCAACGAGACGCAGCACACGGTGACCCTGACGCGGGCGTTCTACCTGCAGACGACCGAGGTGACGAAGGCGCAGTGGGACGCGGTGGCGGCGCAGGGGCCGGCACATGGCTACACCGATCTCCCTGCTGGGCGCAACGGCTACAATGGCGACGCCAGCGGAACGCATCCGGTGACGGAAGTGTCGTGGGTCGACGTGGTGAAGTGGCTGAACCTGAAAAGTGAGCTGGAGGGGCTGACGCCCTGCTACCGGGTGGGCGGTTCGGTCATGAAAACCGGAACCTCGACCCCGACCTGCGATTTCACTGCCAGCGGCTACCGCCTGCCGACCGAGTCGGAATGGGAATACGCCTGCCGGGCCGGGACCACGACGGCCTTCTACAGCGGGTCGATCACCTATACTTTCAGCTCTCCCCTGGACCCGAACCTTGACCTGATCGGCTGGTACGGCGGCAACAGCGGCGGCAACACCCATCCGGTGGGCGGCAAGCAGGCCAATGCCTGGGAGCTGTACGACATGTCGGGCAATGTGTATGAATGGTGCTGGGACTGGTACGGGACTTACCCAGGCACCGTAACCGACCCGGCGGGTGCCAGTTCGGGCACGCTCCGGGTGAACCGGGGCGGCATCTTCAACCTCCGCGCGGAGAACTGCCGCTCCGCCTACCGCAACCACGCCGCCGACCCGGACATCCGCATCAACAGCATTGGCTTCCGCCCTGCCCGCACGGCGTCGCCGTAGGCTATGCCGTGCGCAGCAGTGAATAGTCCCCTGATGGAAGGTCCGAGCTCCAGTGGAGCCGGCAGGCAAAGGGGCGCGCAGCGACGAGGCGGGTCCGAGGCGGC
>JBNGDP010000180.1:0-5446 GCA_049975345.1 Oceanipulchritudo sp.
GCCCGGGCCTCCGCCAGGGTGTTCGCCCAGTCACGCGAGCGGGCCCGCCCGCGGGCAAAGGGAATGATGCAGAAGCTGCACATGAAATCGCACCCGTCCTGCATCTTCAGGTTCGCCCGCTTGTCATACGGAATATCCCCGGCAAAGCTGAGGCTGAAATCGCTCCGGTCGATCCGGTCGCGCAGGATAACCGGCCGGTCGTTCTTCCCGTGGCCGACGTAATCCAGGACGCTGAACTTGTCCTGGTTGCCCACGATGAGGTCCACTCCCGGGATTTCCGCGATGGCAGCCGCCCCCATCTGCGAGTAGCAGCCGATCACCGCGGTGAAAGCCTGCGGATTTCCCGCCACAAACTGCCGGATGGCCTTGCGGCACTTGGCATCGGCCTCCCGCGTCACGGTACAGGTGTTGATGATGCCCAGGTCCGCCTCCTCGCCGAAGGGAACGACCGCATACCCGGCCGCCGCCAGATGGTCACGGATCATCTGCGATTCGGCCTCGTTGAGGCGGCACCCGAGAGTGTGCACTACAGCTCGCTTGGAAAGGTTACCCAATGGTTGTCATTCCTTCATTGGAAGTGGACGCAAATTGAAGGGGAGGTTTCCGGTTCCCTGGGTATGTTCATCAGGAATGACAGGAAGGAGGGCAGTTGCTATTTCGTGCCAGCCAATTCCCATGATCCGTCCTCCGCTTGGCAGATTTCGTACTGTTTATCAGGGAAAGTTTCCGCGCCCTTCCGGGCCCGAACAAGCAAAATCATGCAGGTCCGCTCTCCCATGGTATCCATCGAGGCAATCGAGACGGTCCCTTGCACGCCGGATTCCATGTTTTGCCACTCCTCCGTATCGCCGACCTGTCCCGAGGCGATTACCCGTTCTGATGCCTTCACAAGCTCCACCCGGTCCTTCTTGCTCAATTCCGTACTGCCGAAGACACTGCCTCCGATGCTGGAAACCACTGACATGGGTGCCTTGATCAGCCCCGTGAACACTCCGGTCACGGCCCCCTCCCCGGCCGATTGGCCGGCCTTTTCAATATTCATGCTGATGCGCTCCGCGCGGTCGAGGTGCCGGGGGATTTCCTGCCGGATCGCCTCCACCTGGGCAAGGACCAGAGTGATTTGCTCGCGAATGCCCTCCACCTGGGCAATGGCCTCGGGGATTTTTTCCCGGACGGCTTCCACCTCGCTGAGGATCATGGGAATCTGTTCGCGGTAGGCCGCAAGTTCCTCAAGGACCGCAGGCAGGGATTCGCGAATGCGCCCGGATTCAGCAAGAATCCCTGGAATCTCGCCCCGGATGGCGGCTGTTTCCTCAAGGATGGATGGAAGACCCAGCCGGATCTGCTCCACTTCCTCGAGGATAGCGGGGATGCGCTGCTCGACATCGTCGATCTCCTCGAGGATGTCCGGCACAATCAAACGGACTTCCCTGACCTCCTCGACAATCGGGGCCATTTTCTCCTCGGCGACCCGGAACTCGCTGATCAATGCAGGGAGGTTCACCGCTATCCTGCCGAGGGTGAAGGTAAAGTAAATGAGCACAATGGCTAAAAGGGCAATGGCCACTGCCAGGACAAGGGTCGCGTCGGATTTCTTGATCTCCATTTGCGTTCATTCCTATGTAGGGCACATGAGCGGGTCAAGACGGCAGCAAAGCCCAGAACGATGAGGAAGCATCGTACCATGGAAACCCGAAAGAAACCCATGCTGATCCGGGCACCGGAAGATTTCATTGTTGTCCCGGGGAATGGATTCTTCAGAATGGTTCCGATAGGAGGAATGAAGATGAATTCCCTGTATGCGTGTCTCATCCTTATATTCCCGGTTGCCGCGCTGGCCACCGGCCCGGGGGACGCAAGCGGCCAGCAGGAGGCCCGCGAAAGCATGGTGCGGCACCAGATCGAAGACCGCGGGGTCAAGGACAAAGAGGTCCTCGCGGCCATGCGCTCGGTTCCCCGTCATGAACTGGTACCGGCCAGCCTGTCAGCCCATGCCTATGATGACCGGCCCCTCCCGATCGGGCACGGGCAGACCATTTCCCAGCCGTATATCGTGGCCCTGATGACGGAACTGCTGGAGTTGGTAAAGAGTGGCAAGGTGCTGGAGGTCGGCACCGGTTCCGGCTACCAGGCCGCCGTGCTCGCTGAAATCGTGGACCAGGTGGTCACGGTGGAAATCATCGAGACCCTGGCCAAACGGGCGAAACGGGACCTTGAGCAACTCCGGTACGGAAACATCGAGGTATTGCACGCGGACGGGTATTTCGGTCATCCCGGGGAGGCGCCCTACGACGCCATCATCGTGACCGCCGCCGCCGAACACATTCCTCCCCCGTTGTTGGAGCAATTGAAGCCTGGGGGTCGCATGGTCATCCCGGTAGGCAGGACCGCCTGGACCCAGAACCTCATTCTCGTCCGGAAAACCGAGGATGGGAAGACCCGCACCCGCAACATCCTTCCCGTTCGGTTTGTCCCATTGACCCGGGAAAAACGATGAGCGCAAAGAAAGGGCCACGTCCCTCGGATTACCTGGCGCTGGGTTTCGTATCCGGGGGAGCCCTGGCCTACGAAATCCTGCTCCTGCGGGTCTTCAGTTTCAGCCAGTGGCACCACTTCGCCTCGCTGGCGGTCTCGCTTGCCCTGCTGGGGTTCGGAACCGCGGGCACGCTGCTGACCCTTCTCGGCAAACGGGCCGTGCGCATGGGCGACCGGCTCTTCATGAGCGGCCTCCTCCTGACCTCTGGCGGAATGCTGCTCGCCTCCCAGTTGCCGCGGTTCATTTCAGTGCGCCCCTTGTTCGCGGTGTGGGATTCCAGCGAGCTGGGAAAATTGCTGCTGCTGGACTTCGCCGCTTTCCTTCCCTTCTTCGGGGCGGCCCTCTGCGTCGGCCAGGTCTTCATGCGCTGGCCCGAATCCACCCGCCGTCTTTACGGGGTCAACCTGCTGGGATCCGGCCTGGGGGCCATGGCTGCCGCCTTGCTCCTGTCCTGCCTTCTACTGGAAAGCGCCCTTCTCACGGTTCCCGCGGCGGTTTTGCTCGGTGGGACCGTTCTGGGCCTCCGGCACCGGGAAATGCGCCCGTGGGGAGTCGCCTGCCTGGCGGCGGCGGTCGCCATTTCCTCCTGGATCGCACGCGGACCGGCCCCGCTTCCCATGTCGGATTTCAAGCGCCTGGCAACTCTGCTGGACCTGCCCGACAGCAAGGTTCTGGAGCGCCGCCCGGGCCTGCAGGGGCAAATCGCCATTGTCCGCTCGGACAGCATCCGCAGCGCCCCCGGCCTGAGCCTGACCTGGACCAGGCCCGTCCCGCCGCAGGACGCCCTCGTGCTCGATTCCGATCGTTGGCTGCCCCTGCCCAGGCAGGAATGGTTCCCGGATCCCTTTGCCGCGACCCTGGCCTCCCTGCCCTTTCACTTGAGAAAAGGCGGTCGGACGGCTCTTATCGGGGCCAGTGAATGGCTGACGCCGGCCATGCCCGGGGAACAGGAACTCATCTGGGTACACCGGAACCCGGGGGTCGTGGAGGCCTTTGCCGGCCGGGGATTGCTTGAAAACGTTTTGGTCCGGTCGATGGACCCGCGCGGGTTCCTTGAACGGTCGATCCAGCCGCTGGACCTTGTCTATTTTGCCGACTCCTACAACGAGGGCGAGGCCACAGGGGAAGAATACCTCCTGACAGTCGGGGGAATCCGCTCCGCGCTGGAGTCACTGAAACCGTCGGGGCTGTTGGCCATACCGCTCCGGTTGCACAACCCTCCCCGGTACGCCCCCAAGCTCATGCGTGTCATTGCAGCGTCACTACAGGAAACCGGCGCCGAAGAGGCCCTCCGGCACTTCGCCCTCCTGCGCTCCCTGCAGGAAGGGCTTTTCATCGTCAGCCCGGAACCCCTGAGCGCGGAGGATGTCCAGCGAATCCGCGAATTCGCCGGACGCCTGGAATTCGACCTCTCGGCCCTGCCGGGCCTCTCCCTCAGTGAGACAAACCGGTACCATCTCCTCGACGAGCCGCTCTTCTTTGAAGCGGCCCTTGCGCTCCAGGGCGGCCAATGGCGGTTCCCGGAAGAGGCCACATGGTATTCCCTCGAACCCCCGACCGACGACCGGCCCTACTTCTGGCGCTCCATGCGATGGGGAAACCTGCCCCGCCTGCTCCGGGAATTCGGCCGGCAGGGCCTGGTCTGGCTCGATTGGACGCTTCTGGCCACCGTCACCAAGCTCCTGGTCGCCGGCCTCCTTGCCGGCATCCTGATCCTGTTGCCGCTGGGCCGCCTGCCAAGGGGCCGCCCGCCCATCACCCGCCAACGGGTCTGGATCTATTTCACGGCCCTCGGGCTGGGCTTCCTGGTCCTCGAAATGGCGGCCTTCCAGCGGAGCATCCTCACCCTCTCCGATCCGATAACCACCGCTTCGCTGGTGTTTTCCGTCTTCCTGGTCGGGGCCGGCCTCGGGAGCCTGACCGCCCCAGGCCTGCGGGACCGCGCCGCACCCGCCGCCATCTTTCTCCCGATCCTTGTCACCGCCCTCCTCTCCTTCCTGTTGCTGAAGTTCGCCATGGAAACAGTCGCCGGCATGCCCGCGTGGATGCGGCTCGCCACGGTCGGAGCCTCCATCGCCCCCCTCTCCTGGGCCCTCGGCCAGGCCTTCCCCTGGGGACTGCGACAACTCGACGAGGACCGTGAACTCATTCCCTGGGCATGGGGAATCAACGGCTTCGCCTCCGTCCTTGCCGCCCCCCTGGCCACCCTCCTCTCGGTCCATGCCGGACAAACCGCCACCTGGCTGGCCGGCGCACTCTGCTACCTCGCCGCCTGGTTCGTCGCCCGTAGCTGGGCCAAGCAATGGAGCTGGTACGGGTAATCCCGATTCCGCCTAATTGCGGGATTGCCAGAATTGTTTTTTTCGAAAATATCCTTGATCCGCATCCACTTTCATCCACATTTGCATCTTTGACTTTATTGCAGGGTGGAGCAGCCCGGTAGCTCGTCAGGCTCATAACCTGAAGGTCGGGGGTTCAAATCCCTCCCCTGCACCCAATTTAAGCCTCCGTCGAAAGACGGAGGCTTTTGTTTATCAAAGACTTGTAAACCGCTGGTACACCACCCGACACCTGCCGACACATTCCGGCAAATTCCTCCAAAAACTACGCTAAATGGCGTTATAACCAAAGTCTCAACCAAAGTCTTTGGGACTTTGGCGGGAAATCGGGGGCAAATAGAACCGCTTGAATATGGGCGTTTGCGGGCGATACGCGACCAGCGTCTCCTCATCCTTTCCTGCTTTCCTTATATAATCCAGCAGCCTCCCAACCTGCTCGTCCACATGCGTCACCAGCCCGTAATACGCCGCGACAATCCTTTTCCATTCCGCCTCCGTATGCCCGCGCGGACCCGGCTCGCCATCCTTCGGCTTTATTTCCTCCGCCCATGCTGGCAGCGGCATGTCCGCC
>JBNGDP010000181.1:0-5435 GCA_049975345.1 Oceanipulchritudo sp.
TTGCGGGCTACGCGGGATCCGGGCTGGGCTTGCTGGTATGGAATCCGGCCTTTGGCCGTCAAGACGCACCGTCCGCCGCGATGAAATTTCCACAAAATTCCACGATGAACCCAACTATGCACTTTCCCGCAGCTCCGTGCAGTTGAAATCCCGCCAACCACCCGGGAGGCCCCATGAAAACAGTGAATTGGGTGTCAGCAGGTCGTCCGTTCGAGCCTGACAGCCAGCTCCATCTTCGCTCCTCAATTTGCTCGGAGCTTCGGATGGCAAGTCACCGATTGTCCAAGCCTTGCTCTTGTCATTCCAAGAACTCTCCCATATAATGGGTGCATGAACGTACTCGCCGAAATCCATATCATTCCCCTCGGGGTCGGGGTTTCCCTCGGGGACTACATCGCCGCCTGTGAGAAAGTCCTGAAGGACGCGGGCCTGAAGCCGCAACTGCATGCCTACGGGACGAACGTCGAGGGGGACTGGGACACGGTCATGGGCGCCTTGAAGCAGTGCCACAGCACCCTGCACGAGATGGGGGTTCCCCGCATCTCGACCTCGGTAAAACTCGGGACCCGCACCGACAAGGCCGACAGCCTCGGCGACCGGGTGAAACGGGTGCAGGCCCGCCTGGGGCCGTAAAGGCGAACCTTACTCGCTCTCGATCCGGTAGAACATCCGGTTCTCCGCCGGGGGATCGGTCTCGATGATCTGCACCGAACCGTCGCCGGTGACCGGCACCTCCAGGGCTGACCAAGAAGCCGGGCTGAGGGTTTCACTGGACATGAGCTGATACGTGACCCCCGGCTCCGACTCGAAGCGGAACTCCCACTTGCCGAGGCTCTCGAGCCAGCCAATCCGGACCACCGGGGCGGCCACGGCGACCCCGCCCTGCCCGATCACCGCAAGAAATCCGTCATTGGTGCCCCCGGCGCGTGCGGGCTGGAAGGGACTGACCGTATGCAGGACCCGTTCCTTTCGATTGGTATCCTGCCAATCCATGTTCAGCTCCGCGACATTCCCGGCCCAGGCCAGGGAAGCCTCGGTTTTCCCCTCGAGGACCCGGGCATCGACGGCCCGCGTGGTCCCGGCCGAGAGGCGGGTGCAGTAGAGCCGCTTGGAGAGGTCGCTGGACAACACAATCAGGTAGGCGCCCCCCGAGTAGACATTGTCCTCCGCGGTCATGGGGAAAGGATTGAATTCCACTTCCCCGGCTCCCGCCGTATACGACTGGTCCGAGGTGGCATGGGTGGGGTTAAAGGGAAGCCCGGAGGCGCTGACCCCGCCGACGTAAACCTTCCCGTCCCCGTCCACCGCAAGGGAACCGTCCACAACACGGAGCGCATTCCCATTCGAGGAATCCCCATCCCAATACCGTGTGCAGAGCTGCTGCCCGAGCAGGTAGTCCCCATCGGTGGGATGGTAGCGGCCGACAAATGTCTTGTGCTCCGATTTGGTGTTCCACCATGCGAACCACATGTCGCCGCCGACAATGGTGACGGATGTTTTCAAATTGTTGGGATCGCTTCGGTCGGGCTCCCGGCTGAAGATGTGATTCCCGCCGGCCGACTCGAAGGCCCCGTACAGAAGCCCGTCGCGGCCGATGGTCACGCGGTAGCCGCGCGTGTCGGCCATGAGGTTGTCCCAGCCGTCGCCGTCGCAGTTGTCCAGCCAGGTGCCAGGCCAGTCGTAGTTGCGCCAGATCTCGGTCCCGGCATAATCGAGGCAGCGCAGGTAGGCGACCTGCACGGGATTGCATCCGCTGTGGTCGTTCTTGAAACCAATCTGGTACACCCGCTCAATGTCACTCTTCAACGCGACGTCCTGGGTGAAGTTCATCCCGCCGAAGAATCCCAGTTCGGTTCCCGTACTATCGTAGACGTAGCAGGTACCGGCATCGGATCCGCTGTTGTTCAGGCCGATCACCGTGCCGTCGGCGCCCGTGTCCAGGCGCCGGCAGTAGCCCCCGCTCGGGGCCGTCCAAAGCACCGTGTCCGCGGACGGGTTCAGTTTGATGATGCCCCCGCTTCCGGCGGCCAGGTAGATGTTCTCCGCATCGTCCATGGCCATGTCGAGGACCTCGCCGGCCACGCGGGTCACGGAGAGGACCGTCTCCCCGTCGGGCGAGACTTGCAGGACGGCTCCACCGGAAGAAACCGTGGCCCCGTTTAGAAGGATCGGGGTCAACCCGCCCGGGGCCGCGTCACCGATGATCGCGGCCACGTTGATGATTCCGTTCGCCTTGATGCCGACCCCCGTCGTGTAGTCGGCATCCCCGCTACCGCTGATCCAGGAGGATCCTGTGATCGTGTATTGGGAAAATAATGCACACGGAAGAAGGTTCAGGGTAAGCAACCCTGCCAACGACTTCATCAGGAGTTCACAACCTGGAAAGCCGGGGCAAAAATGTGAAGTTTTCATGGATATACCTTGGCTGTTCAAGGCTACCATAAACCAACAGGATGTAGACATGCGAATTTGCGGCCAGTTTGTACAGAATTGCGTCTCCGGAGGGGAGCGTTCCGATTGCGATTGCCAACCCACTGGAGTTGGCCAAAATCACAGTCCTACTTTGCAGTAACTTCACCCCAATCCCTGTTTTCAATCATGTCATTTAATGCATACTCCCTCGATGTGCTGTGCCTGCGGGTCCTGTGCGCCCTGGCCATGGCTCTCTCCCCGATTTCTTCTCTTGCCCAGACGCACCCCCGGTTGCTCTTCGACGCGGCCGACATCCCGGATCTGCAAGCGAAGATCCTCACGGAGCCCTACGCCTCAATGCACGCGGACCTGCTGGCGCTGAAGGACGCCCAGGACGACACCGGCGATTACGGCCCCTCCTATCCGGCAGTGCGGAACGGCTTCCTGTATGTCCTGACCGGTGATACCGGCTACGCCACGGCCTCCCTCGGGTACGTTGACCAAGTGCTGGCGAACCCGAACTGGGCGGTTGACAGCTACAAATCCCTCGGGCGTGCCATGCTGGGCAAGGGGGTCGCCCTGGCCTACGATTTCTGTTACGATGCGTGGAGCCAGCCCGACCGGGACCGGGTTTCGCTGGCCCTGAAAGCCAACGCGGACAGCCTCATGGCCAGCGGGGGCAGCGGCTGGCCCGGTGACGGCGCCACCGCCAACAACTGGCACGGCGTTCGTTATTCGGGAGCGATCCTCTGCTACCTTGCCTGCGACGAGGCCGGGGTGGATATCTCCACGGCCTATGAAAAGCTGCGCACTCACCTGCAGGCAAAATACGGGACCGGTCCGGACGCGCACGGATGGGACGTGGAGGGACTCGGCTACGTGCGCTATCCATGGGGTTCCTTCATCGGGGCCGCGGGCATTGTCCTGCAGCGCCTCCAGGGCATCGACATGATTGCCGAGGCACCGGGGGCGGGATTTGCGCTCTGGGCGATCTGGCCGGGGGTTCTCCCCCTGCCCACCTACAGCAATTTTCTCAACGCTCCCATTGTTGGCCTGCATCCCGACTATTCGGACGACAATCCCAACTTCCAGGGCGAGGGCAGCCACGGGCTCTCCTTCTACTATGCACCTCCGGGCTTCGCCCCCGGCATCAAGTGGATGTATGACCGCATTGGCGGGGCCCTGGGCGACCAGACCTGGGACAATTACCGCCACGGGACCATCTACTCCATCCTCTATTATCCGGACAGCTCGACCCCGTCCGAAAACCCGGAAGCCATTCCCGGCTGGGGGCTCAATTACGAAGACGAGCGGCACGGAATGCTGCTCTTCCGCGACCGCTACCAGGACGCCGACGACCTCGTCACCCAGTTCAACGCCAAGCAGCAGTACTTTTCCAATACACATGCCGGTTCCGACCTGAACGGGTTCCGCATCTTCGGCCTCGGATCGGCATGGAGCACCGGCTCCGGCCGCACCGGCAAAATGGGCGGGCAGACCACCGTGTTCAAGAGTGATCCGGGCACCTCCAACGGGGAGAGCTCCTCCACCGGCCACCTCCTCAGCTACTACTACCAGGGCGACGGCGGAGGATATGCCGACATCATGGGTTCCTCCACCGGTGTCAGCAACCACATCCGGCGCCTTGTCACCGACTACTCGCAGGCCTCCGGCACACGCGGGGTCTGGGTCGTCCGGGACCGGAGCGAAGACGGCACCCTCTGGCGGCTCAACACCCCCGGCATGAATTCCATCACCCCCCACACCGGGGGATTCACCATCACCGCGCCCAACGGCAACCGCATGGAGGCAAGCATCCTCCACCCGGCCGGCGTCATCCCGACCATCGGAACCTTCGATCGCGGCAGCAACTTCACCTTCGAGAGCATTTCGTATTCAGCCAATAACTACGTCCAGTTCCCAAGCGGCGACGGCGACTTTCTTGTCGTCCTCACCGTGGTTGAATCCGGCGAACCCTCCCCGGCGATCCTGCCCATCTCCGGCAGCGGGATGGACCAGGTCTTTTCCGTCGGTCCGGAAACCTTCGTCACCGACGGCGGCGGGCTGCTCGTATCCGGCTGGACCGGCGGCGAGCTGGCCCCCTGGGCGGGAATCGATTATCCGGTCGCCCGGCAGTATTTCCGGGCGGGGACCGATTTGCTTGTCGAGGCGCGTGCCGGGGACCTCGACGGAACAGTGAGTGAAGTGCGCTTCTACAGCGGCGACACCCTCCTTGGTTCGGACACTTCGGCGCCTTTTGAATTTCTGTGGTCATCCGTGCCGGCGGGAAATCCCACCCTGCTGAAGGTGGTCGCCGTCGATGACCTTGGGAATGAGTCCATCCCAACGGCCGTTTCCTTCCGGCCGGTTGTCCCGAAGGACGCACGCAGCCGTATCGAGGCGGAGGACTACGACGCCAACAGCGGGAGCAGCTTCCGGGACATCGGCGGGGTGATCGGCTACCTCAACAGCAAGGGTTGGGCCCGGTACGACGCCGTCGATTTTGGTAGCTACAATCCCACTACGGTCACGGTGGACGGCAGCAAGGTGACGGGCGGCAGCTGCTACTTCCGCCTGGACAGCCTCACAGGGCCGATCATCGCCACCGTGGAGTTCTATGATGCCAGCGGTCCGTATGTCGCCTCCATTGATCCGGCGGTCGACGTCACCGGGATCCGCGACCTCTTTTTCACCTATGCCAGCGGCGGCCCGGGCATTGCCAACGTCGACGCCTTTGAATTCTCCGGCGGACTGCCCCCACCGGAAGCCCCGGTCGTGCATCCCTACATGGACGCCGGCAACCTCATGGTCCGCTTCGACACCGTCAGCGGCGTCTCCTATACCGTGAAGTCCTCCCCGGACATGACCAACTGGACGGAAGTCAGCACGATCACAGGTGACGGCAGCGAGGCCATCGTGCCGGTGCCCGTGCCCGGTACGCCCGGGAACAAGGTCTTCGCCATCGTGGAGGCGTTCTAATCCGAATGGCACTCGGTTAAGGAGGGCTGTCGAGGAATTTCCCC
>JBNGDP010000182.1:0-5321 GCA_049975345.1 Oceanipulchritudo sp.
ATAGGTCGGCCTGATGCTTTTGCGCCTCCATCTGCTTGTTCTTGAGCTTGATCCAAGCGCCGATGGCGGTGGAGACAGTGAAGGTGATGATTTCGGGGGGGATCATGGCTCGATGTAGTTGCCGCCGTATATGGATTCATCCCGATAGAAGTCGGCCCTTGCATAATCTGAAGCTGTCAACCCGCTGGCGGTGGCACGCGCCCAGACGCGGGTGTTCGGGAAAACGGTGAAGGCGCCTGTGTAAGCGATCCATCCTGTCGAGGGGGCTGGATTACCCACCAGAACCTTGGCGTACTCGATTGCCGCGCCCGCGGTGGCGCAGGTAATGGACACGCTCCGACTGGTACGAATGAAGCCGCCACTCGGGGAAATGGACGGGGTGGCGACCTTACCGGCGGGCTGGTCGATCTCGATGGCGATTTCTGAATCGGTGATGCGCCCGGTGGAATCCTGGGCGCGAGCGATCAGGGTGAAGGATCCGGGATCGGAGAAGCTCACCGTCCGCTCGAAATTGTAGAGTCCGGTAGGGTTGAGGGGGAGCGAGAAGAGGGTTTCCTCTGTGCCATCGGCCGCCCGGCGCAGGAGTGAGAAGTGGGTCAGGTTGCCATCGGCATCGGTGACGGTCCCGGCGAAGCTCACGTTGCCCGGCGGCGAGGAGTACTGGAGGGTGGCTGTTGCCGGCGTGGTAAATGCCACCTGCGGGGCATAGGCGAGCGAGGTCGGAAATGTGAACGGGATGTCGGCGCAGCCGGAGAGCTCACGCTGGGCGAAGATGGTGAAGGGCTGCAGGCGGAAGTACCCGGTCTGAAGAAGGTTCTGGAGAACGGCAAAATCCCGGTGCCCGAAACCCTTCAGGCCGAATCCGGGAATGATCCAGCACTCGCTCTGCTCCATCCAGAAAGACCGGCGCTTGGTGCCGAATCGCTCCCGGTATGCAGTGACGGCATAAGCATCGTAACCGGTCTGGGTGAAGGCCTCGATGGAATAGATCTCGATAATCGGAAAACCATTGGCGTCCTCAGCCACTGCCCCGCTCGCGTCCTTGTGGATACAGACCATAAGGAGCTGGTTGTCGCGGGCTGCCGTGGGGCCGGGATCATCGTCGATCATGTCGCGGTCCCGGGTGGAGTAGATTTCAATTTCAAAGGGCCCGTTGGAGGTTTCATCCCATCCGTCCGTGGGGCTACCGCGCAGGGCGAATACCTCCTGCACGCCAAGAAACTGGAAAGCACCGCTCGTGGCACTGTCGTAATGGACGTTCACACCGGTGACGAGGTCATGGGGCCGCTCGGCGAGCACGCCTACCTGGATGCCGCCGGAGGCCAGTGGAGCGGGAAGCTCGAACACACGCTGGTGAGCGATGGCAGGCGGCTCGGTCTGCTGGGGCGAATCCGGAAGATCGGCTGTCGGAGTGAATACCACGGGCGAGATCCCCATCTCCGCTTCAATGCGCAGCTTGATGGGACCGGTCTGTGGCACGGTGCGCTCGGTGACACGGAACACCTGCTGTACCTGCAAGCCGCCCGGTTCCGGATCGATGTCCACGCGGATGAGATCGCCTGGGCGGATCCCGATGGCCTTTACCCGGCGCACGGTCAGTTCGCCCTTGATGACCGGCTGGCCCTTGGACTTGCCGTATTCGGTGACATGGAAAAACGCCTGATCGCGACGCATGATCCACGGGCGCTTCAAGGTGGCGCGGCGATGGTCACCGACAATCCGTAGGGCGCGGAGGTCGTCGTGCTTCTCGGTCGTCTCCTTGAAGCCCCGGTCCCGGTCGGTGAAGGTGATGGCCCAGCCGGTTTCCGATTCCCCCCAGCCACCGCCTTCGAACTTTGGCCGCTCGGTCAGCTCATCGGCAGTCAGGAGTGACAAAGTGGATACATCGATGGTGGCATCGTGCGGCCATGCACCGGCCTCGATTGTTTCGGTTTCCGGATTGAAGCGCAGCCAGAGATCGGCATTCAAGGCCATTTCCGCTACTGCCTGACGCGTAGGCACCTGCTGGTTCAGCAGCGCCGATATATACGTGTTCGGATGTTGGTTGTTGAGGAACAGCTGGTCGGCGGTGGCGAACCACGGTCCAAGGTCAAAGCCTGCGGCAGCGAGTCCGAGGCCGTGGCGCGGGTGCGTGAGAAAATCGGCTAGCGTTGCCACCGGCGATGCCTGCCCGTCGTACAGGTCTGCGGCACCGTTCACGAAGACGCTCTGCTGTGGCTTGCGGCTGACCACGACCTCAATGTTCGGAGCGCTGGTGCGCTCGCGACCAAAGAAGAAGTCCACGAGGACGATATAGCAGACGCCCTTGTAGGCCGGGTGCTCATGACCGTAGGAATTGCCGCCGGGATTGAGCAGAGGATCCACCGTCTGTGTTTCGGTTCCCCAGTAAAATCGAATGACCCGGCGGGAATCGACCGTGATCGTCGAATAATTAGTGGCGCTGCCACGGTTGAGCGGTCCCTTCCATGCGGTTTCCCCATCGACGATGATCTCCTCGAGTGTATCGACCGGCCCGTTGCAGACCACTCCCGCCAAGGATCCGTGGTACTCCCAATACTTGATCTTTCCGCTACCGCCGCTCATTTGACCTTCTCCTCCTTTTGCACCGCCCGCGGGTTGTAGATTGGGCTGATCCACCGAACGGTCAGTTTGCGCGTTCCGGTGTGCAGGGGCAGCGGGACCGACTCCTGGGAATTTGAGAGGGTCTCCTCCTCGATGCCACCGATCTCGGGTTCCGGGTCCGGGGTGCTGTTGCGATTTCCAAAACTCATGGCTTCAATCTCCAATTCAAAGTCAACCGCTTGGCCCACATCGGGTCGTCCCAACGGTTAATCATCACGCCGTGGCGGCGCACTGCATGAATCATTTCCTCACCGCGAAGGACGATTGCGAGGTGGTGCGTGCAGCCACCGATTTTGAACCCGAGGATGTCCCCAGGAATGGGCGGGCCCTCCGCTTCCACAAAGCCCGGCATCGAGGCCATGAACGGTTCAATTAGGCTATCGGTCTGGCTGATGGAATGGTTAGGATCGGCAGTAGGGAAATCCTGCCGGGCGACCGCCCCGATGGCCATGAACACCTCAGCCACAAACAAATGGCAGCAGACCCCCGATCCCTTGAAAGCCGCGTTGGCACGGAAGGGCGTGCCGAGCCAGGTGCTGGCTTCCGTCACCAGCGCATCGATACGTTCTTCACTGGAAAACCACATGCTCATTTCATATTCCGGTTGGCCGGCATTTTGATCATGGAAGGGTTGCCCACTGGCATGTGAGCGAAGCCGCCGAAGCGGCTGTAATTGCCGAATTTGTCCTTGCAGGTGCCGCGCTTGCCATCGCAACCGGGAAAGAGGAACACCTCCTCGTCGACTGCGGGGATTCGCCCGAGAGGTGTGGATAGGGTCAATTCGATGAAGCCGTTACCGGAAGCGTCGTAGCTGCCCGCATCGGCGATAAACCGGCTCTCAAAGTCGGTGCCGCTGCCCAGTTCGATCCAGCCCCCCGCGAACCAGTGAAGGTCCGGCTGAACCCATGTGCCGGTCACACGGGCGAGATTGCGCAGCTGGATGCGGGTAGGATTGAGAAGGGTCGCGAGCACGTAGCCGCGATACTTCCAGTCGTCCTTGGAAAGCCCGCACGCCCCGTCGAAGAGCGCGTAATTGCAGGTCGGCTGCATGAGCACGCGGGGAAGTTTCCGCTCAAATAGGTTCCCCACCTGGACGGCTTTTGCGGAGATGTAAGGTCCGTCCATCTGCACGCGGGTCACTTCCCCCGAGAAGAGCCGCCGCCAGTCGTAGATCACGGTGCCGCCCGGCCAGATCTTTGCCTCGATGATTTCGAGCTTCATCGGAAATTCTAGGCGGAACGGGATGAATCGCATGAGGGGGTTATCAGTGAAGGCGCGGGTGCGTAGTTGAACTTCATTACGCTCCAAATTCAGGGTCTCGCGGATTTCGCCATGCTCGATTGGCTGCGGCGTGTATGTCCCGGAAGCATCCTCGAGCAGATCTTCGTAGGAAGTGAAGCGCCAGACCTGCGAGGTGCCCGGATACTCCACGGTGAAGCGGTAGAGGAAACAGGAACGGTGCAGTGTGCCAATGGTATCGCCGTGGGTTTCCCCGGTCGGTGTGAAGTAATCGGTGGCCGCCTCCTTGAGTTCAACCGATGCCTCAACCTCGTCTGTGCTGCGCCAGCGAAGGGTCAGTCCTGACCGGGCGAAGCGCACAAGGGCGGCCGTAGCCAATGAAGTGGTCGCCTGCTGGTGGGCGAAGGAAAGGCCCTGTGTGAGCACGATGCTGTTCGATGACTTGGATGAGATTTGCCGGATCTCGGTAGTACCGGCCCGGTCAACAAGGGCAAGGTAGGCATTGCTTCCGATGTTGTTGCCCTCGGTGACAGGCAGCGTGGTCGCCCCAGCTTGGGCATCCGCACTCAGACGTGCTTCCGACATCCAGGTGGGACACCAGAAGGTGGCGGCATTACCCTGTGCGACATCAAAGAACTCGATCAGGTCGGCACCGGATTGGTTGCCATGCAGGGACAGTTCGAAGCGCAAGGCCCGTTCCGGGGACTGTGGATAGACGACCCGCACCTCCTCGCGACTGAATCCCATGTCGCGGCGGTCAATCTCGATTTCCGCTTTCCCGGTTTCCACAGGTCCTCGCCACTGTGGCCGGAACGGGAACACCGGGTAATTGCGCCCGGAGATTTGGGGACCATAGGCCAACCCGGATCCATTCACCTGCAAGGCAAGGCTGGTTGGGCCGTCCTCCTTGATCCGAAACCGGGCAATGAACAATTCATCCGTGACCGCCTCAATGGTCGGGGTTTCCGCGAAGTACCCGCGAAGAGCTGGAATCCATTTGGTGGTATAGGCGAAGGGGCCGATAAGACCATTCGGATCCAGCACCAAGGATGCGCTTCCATTGCTGTTCCATTGGATCGCCTGTGCAGAAGAGAAGACCGATCCGTATCCCGGTTCGAAGAGCCATTCCCCCGGCCAGAAAGGAAACCAGATGGGGAGGTTCTCGAAGGTCGAGGACTGGAGGGCGTTGCGCAAAGTGGCGGCTTCCTGGGCCGTCAGGAGGCTTTCGAAGGCGACTTCAGCACGGAGGCTTTCCGCGTAGGCGCGGCGGCTCTCACGGCCTGTCAGGCTGCGTTCTGCATCGGCTGGCAGCGTGAAGCGGGTCTCGATGCCGCTTCGCCAGTCGGGCGCGTAAGGGAGAATCCAGCAGGTCTCCCCGAGGATGGTGTCATAGGATTGGATCATGCCTGAAATTCGTGTCGGTTGCGCCGCAGCACATCGAGGATGACGGTTTCGCCCTC
>JBNGDP010000183.1:0-5275 GCA_049975345.1 Oceanipulchritudo sp.
GCCACGAAGGGCAGCAGGGCGGCAGCGAGGGAGATGAGGAATGTCTTTTTCATGTGTGTTTTGGGATTTGGTGTTGAGGTTCTACGCGGGTAATTTGCGCGGGAAAAATGGGGAGTGGCGAGCGCGCCGGCTTTCAATCGTTTAAAGGTCCTACTCCCGCTCCTGCTCCTGCTCCTGCTCCTGCTCCACGACGGGCGGTTCGGCGAACGGGTTACGGCGGACGAGGTCGCGCAGGTCGGCCTCGGGGAAGCGGAGGAGGCTGACGTTTTGGAAGGAGATGTCGCGGATGGGGTTCTGCTCATTGAACCCGTTGAGCATGATGGGGAGGCGGCCGTGGGAATTGTTGGAGATACGCTCGAAGCGGACGCGCTGGATGCCGGTGGCGTCGGTCTTGGAGGAGCGGCCGTCGGCGTAGTATTTGATGAAGAGGCGGGTGCGCGGGTCGCGGTCGTAGATGTTCATCAGGACGAAGCTGGGGCGCAGGTGGTAATCGAGGGCGTCGCCGATGCGGATGTCGCGGTAGGTGACGTCGTGAATGTGGGCGAAGTCGCCGAGCTGGATGGCGAACGGCTGGTCGCAGTAGTAGAGGATGTCGATGTCCTCGAACAGGAGGTCGGCGATCTCGCGGGCCATGGTCTCGGTGCCGATCTTGATGGCGACGCCCCAGTCGTTCCAGAGCAGGCAGTTGCGGACGGTCACGCGCTCGCAGTTGGCGAACCCGGTCGGGTAGCCGGAGGTCTCCTCGCGCCCCTTGATGCAGACGCAGTCGTCGTAGGCGCGGATGAAGCTGTTTTGTATCAGGACATCGCTACAATTGACGACGTCGATGCCGTCGGAGTTGTAGCGCCAGCCGCCGATGACCTTGACGTTGTCGACGACGACCTCGCGGCACTTGGTGAGGACGAAGGTCCAGAACGGGGCGTCCATGATGAAGACGCCCTCGACGCGGACGTCGCGGCAGCCCTGCAGGTGGATCAGGTAGGGGCCGCGCGGGAAGATCTTCTCGTGGGAGGGGGCGTGCTCGGGGGCGGTGTTGCGCTCGAAGCGGCTGGCGTCGAGGATGCCGCGCCCGGTGATGCGGATCTGGTCGGCCTCGACCGCCTCGACGTAGCCGTGGACGACCGCGCCGCCGGCGATGTACAGGTGCTGGCCGCCCTTCAGCTCGATCTTCCCGGCCTCGTGCATGCCGGGGCCGAAGTAGAGGACATCCGGGTCGGCCGGATCCGGGGCGTCCTCCTCGGGCGGGTTGGCAATGATGTAGAGCGGGTAATGGATGGTGTCGATTTCGCAGACATAGACGCCCGGCTTGTCGATGGTCAGGGAGAAGACCCCGCGGTTGTGGTCGCGCTTTTCGATGCGGGCCCGCACGCCATGATGGTCCGGCTTGATGTTGACCCAGCGGAGGATGTCGTGGTGGTAGATGACCCGGATCTCGGCGCTGCCGTGCAGATCGAAGTGGACGAAGGAGGCCAGCTCGGTCTCGTTGAGCGGGCGCTGGTTGCCGGGCCACCATTCGCCGACCGCCCGGGCCGAGGCGCGCGCGGTGTGGACGAAGGCCTCGACGCCGTTGACCGTCACCGAGTAGTCGGGGGAGCGCTCCTGTCCGTCCGGGGCGCCGTGCAGGCGCACAGCCGCGTGGGGGGATGCTGCGGCGGCCGCGGGATCTTGCATTTCCGGTGTGCGGGTCGTCTTCATGTCAGTTTTGGCGGAGTCCGTCGATCCCCTCGAAATCGACGGTGCAGGCGGATCCGTCCAGCAGGGTGAGGGTGAGCCCCTGGGATGAGCCGGAGGGCATCCAGCGGTGAATGGTGTAGTCACGAATGGGATACAATTCGGCGTCGGTCCATGGCGTGTCGTCGCGCTTGTGCAGCATCAGGCTGAGCAGCAGTTCCATCTTCGGGTTCTTTTGCAGGCGCTTGCGGCGGGCAAAGATGACCGTGCTCGCGTCCGCCTCGGCGTTGCGACCGCGCTGGACAAGGTGCTCCAGCCCGTCCCAGCCGTGCAGGATGACCAGCGCGAGCTGCCGGCCGGGGATGCGCGCGGTGATGACCGGGCAGCCGTTGACTTCACGCCGCTCCACGACGGCGGCGGCGCCGTCCATGTGCGGCAGGCCGAAATGGCCGAGCGTCAATTCGTGTTCGAAGGCGAGGCGCGAGCGGTCGACCCGCAGCACGCCGCCCGGCAGGACAATGTCGGCCAGGTCGATGGTGTAGCCGCTGCCGTTGTTCGGCGGCGTGTAAAGGATGGCCTGGCGGTACAGGACGCCGCCGCGGTAGCCGTTGTAGAAAAGCCCCTTCGGGGTGTTGAACAGGCCGCGCTGCTCCTCCTGCCGGCTGCTGGTGAGCCCGAGGTAAAACAGCGTGTCCTTGCCCTCCGTGTCGCGCGGATCGAGGCTGCGGAATGCGTAGGACATGGCGGTGCCGCCGTCGGGATTGTGATCCTCCCACGGAAAGTGGGAGTTGTAGCAGAGGCGGTTGTAGTTGTGGTCCTCCTCGTTGACCTTGGCCGGGCGGATCTCGGAGGTGCCGGTCTTCCCATGATTGGAAAGCAACATGCCCGGCGCGGGCAGGGAATAATTCAAGGTCGAATCCCCGAGCTCCGGCCAGAAGCCCTCGTTCTCGGTGGCCGTCCAGAACGGGGAATCCTCCGGCAGGGACAGGTTGAGGAAGGGCATGAACATGGTGAACGGGCTGGCCGAACAGCTGTAGCCCTGCAGGCAATATTCCACATGCCGGTAGAATCCGAGGGCAGGCACGTCGTTCTCGAAAAAGTCCGGGTTGGCGATGAACTGGAGCAGCGTGCCGGAGCACAGCCGCCGCGCGAAGCCCGGATCGATCGGTGGCTCTCCCCTGAGCATGAAGGCGACCGGGAAGCCGCCGGCCACCCACAGCCGGTAGACGATGCTGCGCGCCCACATGTTCATGAAGCCGTCGCGCGCGAACAGATGCGGGAACGATGCCATGAGTTGCCGCGCAGTGCGGTCGAAGGCCGCCGCCGCCTCGGGCTCGTGTTCATCCCCGTAGGAGCGCGCCCACACCGTCTGGTACAGGCTGTACATCGAGATGGTGTAGTAATTGTAATTCTGTTCCAGATACCAGCCCTCGCCGGCGTGGTACGAGCTGATCCAGTCGAGGTGGTCGCGCAGTGCCTGCTCGTCGATCGGGTAGCCATTCACCTTGAGGAAGGTCAGCATGCAGATGTTGAAGAAGCGCCAATTGTTCTGGGTGGTGCGGTGATGCGCCCACTTTGAAAGGGTCTCCGCCATGGCGTCGCGCTGCGCCTGAGCGAGGTGCGGCCAGATCACATCGGGAAAGCGCAGCAGGAACATGGCCAGCCCGCCCAGCTCGCAGGTGAACTGGTAGGTCGCGTCCGGCAGCTCCTCCGGCAGCGGCACGCTGTTCGGATGTCCGGGCGTCAGCGCCCGGTACAGGTGGTGGCAGTAGTAGTCGCGCAGCTTGATGCCGTTGATTTCCACCTCCGGCTCCACATGCATCAGTGGCGCCGCCACCGTTGTCGTGCGCCGCAGCCCCTCGAATTCCAGGGAACGGGTTCGCCAGGGCGGATCGCCCGGGCGCGGGTAGGTCTTGCTGTCCGGCACCACCGGGAAGATGATCAGGTCGTCGAAGTCCCGCACGTGCCGGAAGGCCCGCTCAAGGATGTATTTGCCCGCCGCAATCCAGTGCCCGCGGCCCATCCCGGTCAGCGGGCTCAGGTCGCGGTCCGGGTTGTTTACTATGAATGCCGGTGGCAACATGGGCACCAAGCTAGGCGCGCCGGCCGCCCCGGCGGAAGCCCCGCGTGATTAAACGGTTTAACAGGGTTGCCTTGGACTCGTCGAGGCGGTAGGAGTTAACTCGTTTAATGAAGCCAATGAGCGGGGGCCGGATCACCATGAAGGACATTGCCACGGCGGCCGGGGTATCGCCGGCGACGGTGTCGTTGTCGCTGCGGGACGATCCGCGCATCGCGCGGGCGACGGTGGCGAAGGTGAAGGCGATGGCGGAGAAGCTGGGCTACCAGCCGGACCCGCATTTGTCGCACCTGATGGGCTACCTGCAGCGGGGCAAGGCGCGCGGGGAAGGCTCGGTGATCGGCGTGCTGACGGATTTCACGGAGCGGGAGATGCGCGAACACGCCTACATGTCTCTGACCCTTGGCGGGGTGGAGGAGCGCTGCGCCCAGCTCGGCTACAAGCCGTCGGTCTTTTCCTTCAGCAAGGGGATGGGGCTGCGGCGGATGCAGGGGATCCTGACCGCGCGGGGCATCCAGGGGCTGGTCTTTATGCCCTTCCGCGAGATCCTGTTCCGGCTGGACGAGTTTGACTTCCGCCGCTTCTCGGCGGTGGCGATCGGCTACGGGCTGCAGTCGCCGCAACTGCACCGCGCCGCCTCGCAGCAGACGCTTGCGGCCATGCGCGTCGTCGGGCATGTATTGGAAAGCGGCTACAAACGGATTGGCATCGTGCTTCCGGAGGAGATCGACCGGCGCACCCAGCACCGCTACCTTGCCGGCTTTCTCGGGCAGATTGCCTGCCAGCCCGGCCGGAGCGAGCCGATACCGCCCTTCCTGTTTCAAGACATGGACCTTGCGGCCTTCCGGTCGTGGATTTCCGATTACCGGGTGGAGGCGATCGTCTCCTCATACCGTGAAATGCCCGAGACCATGGAGGCGGTGGGCATCGTACCGGGCAAGGATGTCGCGCTCGCCATGGTGGATTACCAGGGCCAGCGGGAGCTCGCGCACATGGCGGTTCCCTATGCCTCCCTCGGCAAGGCGGCGGTCAACCTCGTCCACGGCCTGCTTGCCATCAACGAGCGCGGCATTCCCGCGCTGCCCTCGGTGCTCACGGTGCCCGGCGTCTGGGTCGACGGCCCCACGCTGCCAAAGGCGGGTTAAACCATTTGGTTCTTCGCCATTTTGAGTGGGTAAAATGACCCAAGTTCTTTCACCAAGGTTTGATTCAATTGCGACGGGCCATAAGTGGCGCGCGCGCTTGCGCGCCGCTCTCAAGTCCTTGGGAGACCATCCGCAAGCGGAGGTCCCACGCCCATGCTCCAACTGAACAGTCCATGCTGAAAGCGGGATTTGATCATTAAATTTGCAAGGAACCTCTTTTCTCGGCCAGGTTCGGTCGGCTTAAACGGATTAATCAAGGCTTTCTTGTTGATCCAATACAAGTATAGTCTGGGTGTATTATGCGCATTCCATTGTGGAAGAAACCAGCGACAAGGGACCCCGCCGCAAAGGACCCGATCTCGATCTGGCAGAAGACGGC
>JBNGDP010000184.1:0-5209 GCA_049975345.1 Oceanipulchritudo sp.
ACCGCACTGGCGCAGGGCGAGGGTCTTCGCGCGTAAACGCGCTACTCGAAGCGGGACGGGTTCAGCGCTTGCGCTTGATGGCGTGCTTGAATTTCAAAACCGCGAAATTCACCTCCAGGGAGGTTTCGGTATCGGAGGTATGCAGCTGATCATCGAGCAGTTCGGACACAAGGCGTCCGCCACGTTGCATGAGGGACTTCTGGATGCGGTCATCTTCAGTGGTGGCGAGTTCGGTGATGGTGGATTGAATCTCACGCAGCTTGGCGAATGCCTCGATTATATGGAGCGTGGCCTCGGTGGCTTGTTTGCTTTTGAGAATGGTGGCCCTTCGACAAGCTCAGGGTAGCTGCGGAAGCTACCAACATGTACAGGCCCTTTTCAGGAAACGCATTCGGTGTAACCGGAGAGTGCTTCAGCCGGTTGAACTGGTGGAAATTTTCCACCAGTTCCTGCTTCTCCTGCTTGGTCAATTGAATGACATATGTGTTTGGAAACTTGTCGGGATTATTCCGGACCGCCTTGTTGATATCACGGGTCTCGACCCCGTAGATCCGGGCGACCTCGGAGTCGAGGAGCACCTGTTGGCCGCGGATCTCGATTAGGGATTCCCGGATGACTTCGACGGAAATGGAATTCGGCATGATGCGATGCAAGCATCTCTGGGAGTCCCGCGCCAGCGCGTTGAATACCTGAATTTGGGTAGACGGCGGGCTTACCCAAGAGTCGCGCGTTTAAGCGCTCAGCGCTCCCGTAGGCGGGCACCTTCGAGACGTCCGTTCACGGACGAAGACCGCACTGGCGCAGGGCGAGGGTCTTCGCGCGTAAACGCGCTACTCGAAGCGGGGCGTACAGGCGTCGTCCGGTATCGCTTGTGTCTATGCGAGAAGTCGGACGACCACCAGGTGACGGTGTGGCCCATTTCCGCCAGCGTCTCCGCAAGCGCCCAGTAGCGGTGGCGGATGTCGGTGTCGCCGGGCAACTCGTCGAAGGGGTTGATGATCCAGATGTTCATTCGGGCTTTTAGCTTTTGGCTTTGGGCGTGGGGATCATATTAATCAGTCAGCACATAATAGAGGATTCCAGCCCACTCGCGCAAATAGGTTCTGGAGCGGGCGAGGGAGCCCTCATTCGGCCAGAACGCGGAAAGTGACCATCTGAACTGGCCGGGGGTTTCAGACGGGCAGTAAACGGTGTTGGGAAAGACGGGCTGGAAGACCATCCGGAGGCGGCGGATATGCCAGTCCGAGCTGACGACGACGAGCCGGGAATCGCGCGAAATCCCGGGGAGGGCTGCAAGTGCCTCGACATGTTCACGGCTGTTGCGGGACTGGTCCTCGATGCGGATCTTGTCCTCCGGAACGCCGAGGGAGATCGCGAGGCGCTTCATGAGCGCGCCCTGCTGTCCGGACGGGCGGACGGTGGCGCCGCCGGGTCCCTGCTTGTAACCGGTGCCCTGCATGATGAGAACGGCGTCGGGATAGCGGGCATGGAGGTTGGCGGCCGTGGCAACCCGGCTGGCCGTACGGTCGTACAGCACGTCCTCGCGCGAATCCTCCATGATCAGGTAGCCGGACGCGGCGACGAGGATGAAATCGGGTGGGGCGGCGTTGACGGAGTTGGGCCCGATCGACTCGTGGTCGGTGAGCAGGGATCCCAGCAGGAGCTGGTTGCCAATGGACGAGGCAAACCCGCCCACAAGGAGGAGACCGAGGCCAAACAACCCGAGCGCCCGCTTGTGGGCGCGGCTGCACTGGCTGAGGACCTTCAGGGTGAGGTAAGCCCACGCGGCCACTGTCCCGAAATAGAAGTAGAAGAACGGGGAGTACAGGCTGTTGAGGAAGAGATCCATGAAGCGTACTTCGGAAAATGTCGTCGGCTGCGGGCGGGTAGTCAAACGGAATGGTGGAGGCGGCACCCGGATGCGCGGCTGCCTTCGAGTGCGGCGTCACGACGCCGCTTTGAAAGCTGCAACATGTCGCCGCACTCCAAAATACTCGGCACAATATATTTGAACTCCTTGCGCATCTTAACCAGAAAAAGCGGCATATGACCCGCATCCTCATCACCGGCTGTAACGGCTTTGTCGGCACGGGAATCAATGAATTCAGTTCTCAGGTGTCTTTGGAATTTCCTTGACGGATAAATATAGTGTAATTATGTTCACTATTTCTAATGGTAAACCTATTCCCCAACACACGTAACCCGGTCATCCGGGATCCCGTTCACGGCCTCATTGAAATTGATGAGCGGCCGGACTTGTACCGTCGTTTGATCAATTCACGGGAATTCCAGCGCCTACGCCGGGTGCGGCAACTGGGGATCGGCTGTCTGACCTATCCAGGGGCGGAACACACACGCTTTGCCCATAGTCTGGGCGTCTTCCATGTTGCTGGCAGAATTCTTCGACGTCTGCGCAAACGTCACGATGGGAATCCCCGGCTTCGGGAAATATTGCAATGAGAGGCGTCTACCCACGTCCGGGTTGCGGCCCTTCTGCACGATTTGGGACACGGCCCCTTTTCGCATGTTTCGGAACGCGCCTTTGAATCGGGCAAGCAGCACGAGGAACAAACCAAGCGGCTGATCTGGGAATCCGGAAGTGAAGTGCATGAAATTCTGGATTCCGAGTTGGGAAAGGAAGGTGTGCAGTCGGTTGGCCGGCTATTGGATACACACACGTATCCATTTCTGCACGATATCGTGAGCGGACAGCTGGATGCGGATCGTATGGATTATCTATTACGGGATTCCCTGTCGGCGGGAGTTCGTTACGGGCACTATGATCCAGAATGGCTTTTCAACAGCTTTTGCCTGGGTCTTGAGCCGAATCCGGACGGCGAGGCGCGGCTGGAATCCTGCCGCCTTTGCCTGGACTCAAAAAGGGGCGAGCATGCCGCCACACAATTGCTGATAGCGCGCATGCACATGAGCTATCAGGTTTATTTTCACAAGACAACCCGGTGCTGGGAGGCCCATCTCCTTTGCCTTTTTTCGGAGGCCGTCCGATTGGCTAAACTGGGAAAGCTCCCAGCCTCCACTTTGCCGGTTGTCCGCCGGTACTTTGAGTCCCAGGGCAAACTGAATCAAGAGTCCTTCAATCACATAGATGACGCCAGCCTGGTGGCTCAATTCAGCGATTGGTCGCTTTGCTCGGACCCTGCAGCCCGGGAGCTGGCCGCATGGAGCATGGCCCTGATTCATAGAAGGAAACGCCTTTTATGCGAGGACCTCTCAAGTTTCCTTCTCAATCCCCGCATGCTTGAGACCATCAGGCAGAAGCTTACGGAAAAATTCGGACCTGAAAGAAAGGATTGGATATTGGATGGAACCGATTTCAAACCTTACAAGGCCCCCGCAGAAACCATGAAAAATACCGAACCTGAGTCCTATTGGGAAGATGTGTCCCGGTATGCAATTCTGCTTTCAGATGGAACCGGCGAAGCTCCAAGTCAACCTATCCAATCCAATTCTCCCTTGATGAAGAGTTTGGGGTCCAGTACGAAACCCATTTACCTTTTGTATTTCAAAGAATCCTGTAAAACCGAGGTGCGAAATATCCTCAATAGTCTGTTCTCCAACTGAAAGTCCTGCCATGAATTCAATCATCCCATTCGCTCAACTTTTCAAATTCACCGGTCCGATTACCGGGCGCAAGAAACTCCAGAAAATGGTTCATCTCCTTCAGGCCTGCGGAGGCGCATCCTTCGGCGTGACCTTTTCTTTGGGCCGCTATGGCGCATTCAGTAGCGGCTTGGCCAGTGTCTTGGATCAACTAACGGAAAGTGGTCTTGTTCAGACAAATGCAACCGTTTCCGGCGACTATCCGACTCAGGCATATTCCGCCAGCGAGGAGTTTCTGGATGTTTTGGACTTCACGGAAGATCCCGAGGAGGAGCCTCAATGGGTGGCTCTTGCACGGGAGCTTAACAGTTGGCAAATGCCCATGCTGGAGGCCACCAGTACGATTGTTTACTTGAAGCAGGCGGGTTGGGAAAATGAAGCACTGGAGGAGCAATTCAGGCAAAGCAAACCGCATCTCATGCATCTTTTCAATGCTGCCATGGAGCAGGCGGTCTCCTTATTCAAATCTCCCGAGCTCTCCAGCAACTGTTAGGGTATCGTGAGACCTCATTGAAATTGAGGAGAATCATACCTCCATGCACAAAGTCCTCATCACCGGCTGTCACGGATTTGTCGGCACTAATCTCTACCGGGCGGCTTTTCTCATGGGACGATCTTTCAGCCGGCCGGCTGCCGGAGGTGGACACGGTGATCCATCTTGCCGGGAAGGCGCACGACACGAAGAACACCGCTGATCCTGAATCGTACTTCAAAATCAACCTCGGGCTGACGGAGAAAGTTTTCGACTGGTTCCTGCAATCGGAGGCGCGGCAGTTCATCTTTTTCAGCTCGGTGAAGGCGGTGGCCGACACTGTGGCCGAAGACATCCTGAACGAGGAGGCCGAGCCGGATCCGAAGACGCCGTATGGGCTATCAAAGCTGGCGGCGGAGGCCCTCCTTCGCTCCGCAAGCGTAGCTACGGAGGGCAAGGCTACGGAGGGCAAGCGCGTGACGATCCTTAGACCCTGCATGATTCATGGCCCAGGCAATAAGGGGAACCTCAACGAGCTGTATTCGATCGTCAGCAAGGGCATCCCCTGGCCCCTCGGGGCGTTCGACAATCGCCGCACCTTTGTGTCGATCGACAACCTCATTTATGTCCTGCGGCAGCTCATTGAGCGCGACATTGCCCAAGGTACCTACCAGGTGGCGGACGACGAGGCGGTGTCGACGAACGAGATTGTGCGCCTGATCGCGGAATCGGTGGGAAAACGGCCGCGGGTCTGGAACCTTCCGCCGTCCTGCGTGCGCGGGTTGGCGCGGTTGGGCGATCCCCTGCGGCTGCCGCTCAACAGCGAGCGCCTGAAGAAGCTGACGGAGTCGTATGTCGCCTCCAACGCCAGGCTGAAGGCGGCACTTGGGATCGAGCGCCTGCCGGTGCGCGCCGAGGACGGACTGCGCAAGACCCTTGGGAGCTTTAACAAGGAATGATTTTGGGAAATACCTCATCCAGCTTCGCCGAGGCTACGCACGACAAGCGTCAAGACGCCCCTTCGGCAAGCTCAGGACAGGGAAAGACACGGAGCTGAGGTGTTTTTTGGCCCAAAAACCTAACGCTTTTAAAAATAGGAAGTACGGATCTGCCCAG
>JBNGDP010000185.1:0-5127 GCA_049975345.1 Oceanipulchritudo sp.
TCATTCAATCCTGCGGATTGAGGAAGTTGTCGTAGGTGCCATCCGAGAAGATGAAGAACCCGGGATAGGCCTCGCTCATCCAGGCATACTGGTCGTTGAGGAAAATCCAGGCCGCGGAAGCCGCATCGCCGCCCACAAAGTAAAAATAGCCAAACTCGTTCTGGTAGACCCAGGGGAATGCGGCGATGTTGAGGAAGCCCATGGTCTCGCTGTAGGCCCATTGGGGTGAATAGCGGTAGATGTGGCTCAGGGACAGGTCGTCCACCCAACCGGGCTCGACCGGCTCCTCGGTCCCTTCAAGGACAGTCACCTCATGGATCTGGTAGACCGCACCGTCCCCGCTTTCCGTACCAATGGAGGTATAGCGGAAGGCGATGTAAACGGTCTGCCCGATGTAGGGGGAAAGACCAATGTCCCCGGAGGAAACCAGATCATAATTGTCCTGGGAAAGCGGGGCCTCGATCGGATACCAGGTCGCGGCGGCCGGATCGACCCCGTCGTAATCGGCGGAGATCAGGACCTCCAATTCAGGCCCGCCGAACCTGCGGGCGGTAATGAAATTCAGGATTGGATAGACCGCCTCGCTGAGGTCAACCGCCGGGGAGATGAGCCAGTCGTCGCTGGCCTCGTCGGCCCCGAAGCCGCTCATCTCGGCAAAGCCGTTTCCACCAAATTCACCGAATTCCCAGTCCAGATTACTGGCGACACTGATGACCGCGAAGTTTCCCAGGTCGGTTTCAAAGTCCTCAACCAGATAGCCGGATATGACTTGGATGGCATCGGTGACCAGGACGTCATCGACCTGGTAGGTTGCGCCCTGCCCGTCCGCCGGACCGGTTGAAGTGTAGTGGAAGGCCACGACAATGGTTTCCCCAATGTAGGCGGAGAGATCGATTTCCCCGGAATCCACTTCCTCGTACCCGCCCTGTGAGAGAGGAGCGGTAATGGTGTCCCAGGTGGCGGTGGACGGATTGAGGCCGTCAAAGTCCGTCGAAATCAGGATTTCCAGTTCCGGACCGCCATAATTTCTTGCCGTCACAAAACTCAAGGTGGGCTCGGTGGCTCCGGAAAGGTCGATCTCCGGGGTGATGAGCCAGTCATCGCTGGCCGCATCCCCGCCAAACCCGCTCATTTCGGCAAAGAAATCGCCGGCGTAGGAGTCCTGCCGCCAATCCCGGTTACTGGCGAGGCTCACGGTCAGGAAATCGCCAAGGCCAGCCTCGAAATCCTCGAAAAAGAGGACCTCTTTTTCAAAAACCAGCACTTCCAGCGGATCCTCGACGGCGGACGAGCCGTTGGGGGTTGTCACCGTGACGATGCCCCCGGCCCAGGTGTCCGAGGCGACGATCTCGATTATGGCGTCATCAACGACCGTGAAGGGGACCGACTCACCGCCGACGGTCACCTCGGTGGCGCCGGTAAGATTGTCCCCCCGAAGCGTAACAACCTGTCCATCCCGTGCGGTAAGCGGATTGACCGAGAAGAGGCGCGGAATTGTCAGGGTGGCCGGATTGGGCGCTCCCGGGGTGTCCAGGGCCGGGCCGTTGAACGGGTCGCCCTCAAAAAGACCATCCCCTGTGGAGTTGATCAGGTTGAAATTACCGATGTTCCACTCCCCGTCGTCCGATCCGCGAAAGATCATTCCCGGAGCAAAGCTACCCTGCGGTCCGACATCCTCAAACCCGAGGGCAACGCCATAGACAAACTCCTCGGGATCGGAATCGTTGGGGGTGTAGACGACCCCGACCGCGTCCACTACTTCCGTCCAGGGAAGCGTGGCATTGAGGATTCCGTCGTCATTGTCGTCAATATCCACCGCGAAGTCGTCGTACTGGTCGGCAAAGTTGGTCACTTCAATCCCCGTATAGCCTTTGACGAGGATATGGGTCACGTTGTCGCTGTTCTCGAAGTTCATCTCCGTGAGAAGAAAATCCACATCGGTGACGCCGAGGCCGAAAACATCGATCTGCAGGCCGGTCGTGGAGATCAGGAACAGCCCGTCATCGCCGATGGAGAAACCGTCCAGGCTGATGGCAAACTCAACGACGCCCCCGCCCTTGTCGGGATCGTTGAAGCCCTTGGGGTTGTCGAACGAGGTATGGTCCCCGACCGAAAGATACCAGTAGCCGTCCAGGGATTCACCGGGATTTCCCTTGAGTTCAATGAACTCGTTGCTGTCGGTGCCGCCGGGTTCGTCAACCCGGATCTCGTTGATCTGCACCCCGAGAAGGGGCGCGGCAGCAAGAAACAACAGGCTGCCAAGAATGGGTAGGGATCGATATGCTCTGTCCATGATAATGATTGGTTAAGGTTTGTTGAGATTTTGTTCCGAAATAAAAGCGGACTGGGTCAATGAGAAAAACCACCGGGCGGGGCTGAGCGTACCGCCCACAAAGAAAAGCCAGTCCTCCCGTGCGGAGGAATAGAGGTAGGGATAAAGGTCAATCCCGGTATATACCCAGCCAATCGCCATATCGAAGAACCAGGCGCCCATCTCATCGAGGGAGTCCGTGTGCAGCCAGCCGTGCTCGAAATGCTGGAACCAGGGGGCTGTGTCGATTCGCACTTCACCAAACCAATCCGACTGCTGCCATCCGTCCGGGCCAGGAAGGGTGTAGGTGAAAAGATGAAGCAGGCCGGCTTCGTGCAGGGCGGGATCAAAGATTTCCTGAAGGGGATCCTGCCCGGGAACCTCCCGAGTGAGGCCAAGACGGTAAAAAAGCGGACGACTGTTGCCTGAAATGGTGTGGGGCAGGCTGACTGACTGGAAGAGCCCCTTGTCCAAAATCAAAAGATCCCGGTCCGTGAAGGGAATTTCCTGCCACGATCCGGCATCTAGGGGGAATTCGGCGACTTCCACCGAATAGGAGGTGTAGGACTCCTCGGGCTGCTTGATCCTGCGGTAGGAGAAGGAATTCAGGCCATCCCCGCGATTCACGTAGGGAAGATCG
Source organism: Oceanipulchritudo sp. (assembly GCA_049975345.1). Lineage (GTDB taxonomy): Bacteria > Verrucomicrobiota > Verrucomicrobiia > Opitutales > Oceanipulchritudinaceae > Oceanipulchritudo. The sequence goes on from JBNGDP010000185.1 coordinate 2,952, forward strand.
TCCGTCGTTGCCTGGAGGGGATCGCTCTGAATGGCAAACTCAAGAAAGTTGCTGAATCCGTCCAGGTCCGGATCCGCGGTTGGACCAATCATCAGCGGGTCCTGCATTTCCGCAAAGGTGAATGCATCCACAATCCAGGCTCCCCATGACATATAGTCATCCCCGGTAAAAACCGCGTCCACCAACTCCGGAAAATCCACGTATGGGTTCCGGTTGGTTTGGAAGAAGGCCACATTACCGGCCCTGAATCCGGTGTAGATCAAATGGTTCCGGCGCTTTTCCCGCTCATCCGGAGGGAACGCACGGTTCCATTTCAGCAGGGTACTCAGAACCCCCATCCGATTCCCTGCACTGAGGGGTTCATCAGACAAAGTGAAGTCGCCGGTCACGTTCTCCGGCCCATACCGGGTTTCCATGTAAAAAAGGGCCCTGGCAATGCGTCCCTTGTCTCCATCGCGTGGTTCGACACGCTGCAGTCCGTCATTGACCCGGGATTCAGGGGAGTCGGCCAAAGGAACAGAAACCACCAATTCATCGTACGGATAGTTCCAACGGGCCGTGTTGGAATCCGCGTCAGCGGGAAAGAGATGGTGTGCGTCACTGTAGGCCGGACCGCTATCCGCACCGAAAGACCGTGGCCAGGTATGCTCGCGGTTCCATGAATCGGAACCATGAGGGACTGAATCCCCGGAATAGAGAAGAAGGATATTCCCATCGACCTCGGGGTCCCGGTCCAGTTCCAGCATGGCCTCGCCGACTGTGTTGTAACTGGCCACAAACTGGTCATCGATCACGTCGTGCAAGGCCTCCCGCAAGGCGTTTCCGAGCAATCCTTCCGCCGGTTCATAGTAATCCGAGGGGGGGAGGTAATCCTGGGCACGGACTTCAATAGACCCCAGAATGCCGACCCCTAGCCAGCCTATCCGGAAAAGAACCTTGAATTTACCGCCCTGCATATACGATCCCGCAAAACACTCGCGGAAACGTGGAGGTACTTTTCCAGCCTGTCAAAACACTTGGTGGAAAATTCGCCAAACCGTCACATCAGGGCACCCGCAAAAAGAAGGCCCCGACGAGGTTTTCCCGCAGATAGCTGGCGTGGATGAAGCCGCAGCCGGCGTTTCCCCAGTCGTAGCCGTAGGAATTGCGGAAGATGAAGGTGGTGCCGCCGGGGACGCCCCCGGTGTTGCGGTAGCCGACAAGGGTGACGGCATGGGCGGCGTTTTCGAGCGGCTGCTGGTTCTTCAGGAGGTAATTGTTCCGCAGGGTCTTCCAGTGCGGCCAGCGGACCCCGATGATGACGGGCTTCTTCTGGTTGAGGACGCCGACGATGCGCTCAATGAGGTGGGGATCGTCGCGCCGGAACCAGACCGGGACAACCTTGCGGCGCTCAATGGCGGCATCGACGGCGGCCTGGGTCGGGCGGATTTCCCCGACCTTGCGTCCGTAGGTGTTGGGCATGACATCGTGGGGTGGAATCCCGAAGGTCTGCAGGGCGGTGATCACCTCGGGAAAATTGAAACCGGTATCCAGCGGGATGCCGGGCTGCAGCTTGAGGGTCGCCCAGATGAGGAATTCCTCGGAGAGGCGCTCGGCCTCGCCGGTGCGCCGCGCCTGCTCGTACTCGAGGGCGCTGGTCAGGGCGAAGATGCTGCAACTCGGGCGCCGTCCCTGGTTCTTCGAATACAACCCCTTTTCCACATAGAAGGGTCGCAGGTCCAGCTCCGGGTAGAAGCGGATGTCCTCCAGTTCGACCCATTTTGCCTCGGTTCGGCTGGAGCCCTGCTCAATCCGCTCCCGGAGGAGACGCTCCCGGCGTTCGGCCTGCTCCCGGTTCTGCGCCTCGCGCTGCTCCTCCTGTTTTTCCAGCCAGGTCGCGGCCGCCCCGGGATTGTACCGGAAGTGCTCCTGCAACTCCTCCGGCAGGTCCGCGAGATCCAGCTGGGTGATTCCCCCGGCATGGAAAATCGTCACCGTCGCGGGAGTCACCTCCCGGACACGGACATTCCGGTACGTCTCACCGTCCAGCGTCCAGGTCGGCCCGGCCGCGGAAAGGGCGGCGGCGGTGGCGAGGAGGATGGCGAAGAAAACAGGAAACAGGCGCATAATTGGTTAATCCATCTAATGGGGAAGAAATAGTAACTGGCAATATATTCATTCCCCCATCCCCATCGCT
>JBNGDP010000186.1:0-5077 GCA_049975345.1 Oceanipulchritudo sp.
TTTTCTTGACCCATTCTTCTTCTATACCGGGACAGTAGCGATGAAATTCAAGTGCCTTTCCTTCCTTCCTCTCACCGCTTTCCTCCTTCTTCCATTTCAAATGAATGGACAAGGTGCAACCAGTTCCAACCTGGCCGGGACGGTTATGGATGACAAGGGGGATCCCATTGCGGCCGCCCAGGTGATCGCGACGCATATCCCCACCGGGACGACCTACCGGATCACCACCACCGGGACGGGGCTGTACACGATCACAGGCATGCGGGTGGGGGGACCCTACCGAATCGAAGCCTCCGCAGCAGGCTATGATCCCGCCGCCAGGACCGGCATTTCCCTTGGTCTCCAGCAGACCGTGGATGTGGATTTCCGGCTTCGCCCGGAAGGTGGGGAGGTCTTTGACCTGGAGGCATTTGAGGTTCTTGCTGAAGATCAGGACCTTGTTTTCATCAGCTCAAACCAGGGCTCCGGCTCGCGGATCGCCGAGGAGGAAATCCGCAATATCCCCACGGTGACCCGGTCGCTCTCCGACATTGCCAAGCTGGATTCCCGGGTGGCCGTGTTTGACCGGGACAGCGGGCAGCTTTCCGCGGGAGGGAAAAACACCCGGTATAATTCGCTTCTGATCGACGGGGTGCCCACCAATGATTCCTTTGGCCTGAGCGAAAGCGGCCTGCCGGCCTTGAAGCAGCCGTTCTCCCTGGAGGCCATATCCGAGGTAAGCGTCCAACTCTCCCCTTATTCAGTCGAGAATGCCGGCTTCACCGGCGCGGCGATCACGGCGATCACGAAGAGCGGAACCAACCAGTTCCATGGGTCCGCCTTCGGGTTTTACCGGGATGCCAGCATGGTCGGCGACCTCTACGAGATCGCCTCCGGGGACCTCATTCCCTTTGACGACTTTGAGGAATTCACGATGGGCGTTTCCCTCGGCGGGCCCATCATCAAGGATAAGCTGTTTTTCTATGTCCTGTACGAGACCGTCGAGGAGACCCGCGTCCGCGAGGAATCCGATTTTCTGGCCAATCCCGACCAGATCGCGGATGTTGTCGATGCTTCCCTGTCCTTTATCACCCCCTTTGATCCCGGCACGCTGGAGGATCCGGATTCCTATACCCTGAAGGACGACAAGTTCCTCCTGAAGCTGGACTGGAACATCACGGACCGGCATCGGGCCTCGTTCCGGTACAATACCACCCCCGGAAGCGATCCGCAATTCCCGGGCTCGCGTGGTACCTCCTTCAACACCGCCTGGTACAGCGTCGAGTACGGATTGGACGACTACGTGATGGAGCTTTTCAGCAACTGGACAAGTGAATTCACCACCTCGTTCCGGGTTTCCTACAAGACGCAGACACGGGATGAGCTCTTCAATAATTCCCTTCCGTCCGTCAGCATTCAGGGCATTCGCGACGTCGATGAAAATGTCGGGGGATCCAGGACGGTCAGCTTTGGAAGCGGGGACATAAACAACCTGGAAGTGAACACGCTGATCGCCCAATTCAAGGCAACCTGGCTTTTGGGAGATCATCAGATTTCCTTTGGAACCCAGTTGGAAAATTACGACAATTTCCAGTTGGCGCTTTCAAATCCGAATGGAAGCTGGTTTTACCGGGGCGTGGGAAGCGTGGAAAACGAGGACGGGTATGTCGGGTCCCTCTTGACCGATGAAAACGGTGAGACGCAGCCCGGGCTGGCCTCCAATTTTTCCGTGGAAACCGCCGCGGAAGGCTTTTCCGGCGCTGCTGAATGGTCGATGGCCATCGCCTCCGCCTACCTGCAGGATAACTGGTATGTGACCGACAAGCTCAACATTACAGCCGGAATCCGGATTGATTATCCCATCGTGGATGACGTGCCCCCGGAGGCGCGACCCTCCACCGATGAAGTTCCCAGGAGTTTCGAGGAGGTCTTCGGCCAGACCAACACCAACACGGTCGACGGCAATTATGTCATCCAGCCGCGGATCGGGTTCAATTACAAACCATTTGATGATAGGGACACCCAGTTGCGGGGCGGGATCGGCCTTTTCTTCGGAACTGCCCCCCATGTGTGGCTGTCGGACGTTTATGTCAACAATGGGGTCAGCAAGGTCTTTGTCGCTTCCAACACCAATCAGGTCAGCCCACCATTTTCCCTGGATTACCGGGAGGCGGTTGCCTGGATCGATGAGGCCTACGGGCGCAGCGAGGCCAGCACGGTCTCGGTGGATTTTATCAGTGATGACTTCAAGATGCCGACCGAATGGAAGGCCAATTTCGCCCTCGACCAACGGCTGGAATGGCTTTTCGATTCGATTCTCACTCTGGAATATCAGTATTCCCGCACCCTTCACGACATCCACTACGTGAACCGGAACCTCAATCTGGACACCACCGGTTTCCAGAAAGGTTATCTGCCCGATGGCCGGGAAATCTACACCAACACCGGTCTCGGGGACGACCGGTGGCGGGAGTCGGGCTACCGGGACGTGATTGAATTGCGCAACACCTCGGAGGGGTTCGGCCAACAGGTCACGGTCGAATTACAGCGGCCGCTCAAGGACTGGTGGGGCTTCCGCATCGGCTACACGCATACCATCAGCAAAACGGTCAATGACGCCTCCACAAGTAACACCTTTGGAAACCGGATTTCCGTGACAAACTGGATAACCAATGTTGCGGCCAATCCCAACGACGCCGTTCTCGGAACCAGTTCCTTCGAGACCCGTCACCGGATCCTCGCCTCGGTCACCGTCAAGATTCCCTGGAAGGATCGCTGGCATACCCGTATCAGCCTCATTTACGACGGTCGCAGCGGACGGCCCTTCTCCTATCTGTACGGTGGAGTCAACGCCGATATCAATCAGGATGGAAATGACCGGAACGACCTCATTTATGTGCCCACCGGCCTCGACGATCCGCTGGTCTCCTGGGGAAACCGCGACCAGTACCGGGATACGGAAGGCCAGGCTTTCATGGACTTTGTCGATGCCACTCCGGGCTTGCGCGAATACAAGGGGCAGATCGTTCCCCGCAATACCGGAAGGGCCCCCTGGATCAACCAGTTTGACCTGAACATCACCCAGGAGATCCCCCTCTGGGAAGGACACAAGATCGAGCTCATGCTCAACATTCAGAATGTCGGCAATCTTATCAACGACAAGTGGGGATTGGAGAAGCGCCCCCGAGGCTTCTTTGGCCGGGCCGTCAATATCGTCAGCCCGGGCCATTTTCCCATCGCCCAACGCGGGAAAGGGAACGAGTATGGCTATTATGAATACCGTTATCCCGAGGTCAACCAGGCCAGCGATGATGTCTTCTACATCCATCCACAGGGGCTTTCTTCGCGATGGGCCATCCAGGTCGGCATGCGGTATTCTTTTTAATCCCCCATTTCCCTGTAAATCGGGTCCCGAATTTTCCCGAATGTCACATAAATTGGTTGATTTCCGCGCTATCTTAGCCAATCGTTCAGAGGTATAATAGGGGGTTCGCTCTATTTACAATCTAACCACTTAAATCCTCTCTCACCGTATGAAAAAACTGGTTCTCCTCTCTCTCATTCTGGCTGCCTCGGCAGCCGGCCTTCAGGCTCAGGTTGTGATCAACGAAGTACTCGCCAGCACCACCAGTACGGACACGGAATTCTTTGAATTATATAACACGACCGGTGCCGCGGTTGATCTAACAGGCTGGACCCTTGACACTATCGAAAGTGACGGTGGCAATGCCGGATTCGGGACGCCCGACAATACGTATACGTTCGGGGCGGTATCGATTCCAGCGGGTGGCTATTTCCTTGCCATCAATGCCGGTGCCCAGACCGCGTTCGGGGTAACCGGGGATGATACACTTCCGGATAACTTTTTCGAGAACAGCTCCAGCACGTATGTCCTGAGCGACGCCAGCTCGAATGTGATCAGTACCGTTTTCATAACTGATGGGGGCCCTGGCGATGTGGCCAACATCGGTGGAACGACCATTACGCCGGACATCATCGTCGGCCCGGATGGCACCTTTTTCCCGGCCGGCTTTTACCGGCTGGGGGATGGGTCCTCAGCTCCCCTCATTCTTGAATTCTCCCCCATCCCGGCCCCTTCGGCGACCCCGGGCTCAGCCAACCCGAATGTTCCGGTGGCCATTGCCGAGTCCGCCGGCAATCTGGAAATTTCCTTCCCGACCGTGGACGGGCTGATCTACCAGTTGCAGTCCTCTTCCACCCTGAGCGGGTTTACGGACGTCGTCGGGGAATCCCTGCCCGGCACGGGGGCGATTGAATCCTTCACGCAGCCGGTTCCCGCCGCGGGGAACAAGGATTTCTACGTGGTGTATCCCTCGCAGACCGCGGTTATTCCTCCGCAACCGCCCTTGGTGGAATCGCTCTCCACCGTGTTTGCGAATATTGGCGACACCATCACGGTCTCCGGAATCAATCTTGAGACGGCCACCGCGGTCACCATCAACGGGCTCTCCGCCAGCTTCACGGTCGACCTGGTCGACCTGATTGTGACGGTTCCCTCCGGGGCGACCACCGGGTTCCTGGAAGTGACCAATCCGGACGGATCCGATGTCACGGCCAACCTCATTGTCATCACCGACCCGTCCCTGTTTGTCTTCTCGACAGACTTTTCCACCGGACTCAGCGGCTTCCTGCCCTACAGTTTCGGCAGCCCAACCGAGGATTGGACATTGAGCGGCTACGAAGACACCAACTACGTGGGCATCAGCGGTTTCGACCTGCTGGACGGCCCCTGCGATGACTGGCTGGTTTCCCCCTCCATCAACCTGGCCGGTCTCCTGAACGCCTACATGCTCCTCGGGCATGAGCGGGACTTTTCCGGCCCGGCCCTGGAGGTGAAGGTTTCCACGGATTATACCGGCGGAGACCCGACCTTGGCCACCTGGACCGACCTCCCCGTGGCCCTGGCACCGAATATCGCGGATTCCACCGGACCGGTCACCGACACCGGTATCACCAGCCTGAGCGCCTATGACGGACAGACCATCAACATTGCCATCCGCTACACCAGTATCGGGGACGGCACCGGGGTTGATGAGTCCGCCCGCGACCGCATCCACTATTTCGCCGTCGGGGGGAA
>JBNGDP010000187.1:0-4958 GCA_049975345.1 Oceanipulchritudo sp.
GCAAGCCCCGCTGTCAAACCTGAGCCGGTTGCGGGGGCAAGCCCCGCAACGCGGCCTTTACAAAGGGCCACAGAGACCTCCGGCCCATGGCGGCCGGCGGGACAAGCCCGCCGGCGCGCCCGATCCGATTGCTTGCCCGCCGGCGCGCCCCGTGGTTCCACATTTTTCCGGGAAGAATCAAAATTTTTCAGTTCAGTCTTGAAAAACAGAAACCGGGTAATTATACGTCAAATTCTCCGGTATAGACCCTAATTCCCGGCACCCTGCCGAAGCCGTATCCAGTTTACATTTTGGGACCGATATGAGAACCACACAAAGCAACGCCCCTGTATGGATCCTGCTCTGGGGATGGATGCTGCTGTCTGCATCGAACAAGCTGGAGGGCTTCCAGATTTCCGCGATTGAATTCGGCGGGCGGGAGTTTCAGACCATGGTTTCCGCTTCCGGTCTGTCCTGGCTGGAATATGCAGCGACGGCCGGCCACTCGATCAACGAGGTGTTGACCGAGCTGGGCCCCGGCGGTGGATTGGAGGGGTTACGGTATGCCACCACCCAGGAAGTCGATGAATTGATGCTCGAGCATGGCATTGATCTCAGGGAAACGAATTCTGTTTCCACCGGCTATGAGGCCTTGATGGTCGGCACCTTTTTTCACGTTTCCTCGGCCTGGGTTGACCACGGCTATTACCAGTCGGATGAATTTTCCGGGGTGAACCTGTTGAATTCATGGGATGCCTCCCTGATTGCGACCGGGACCATCCATGGATCCATGAGCAAAAATCCGGCCCCGGACCACGATTATGCCGACAGCCGGATGTTCCACCTGCTGGTCGTTGTCCCGGAACCGGGTTATTTTGGTCTCGCGGCCGGGTTGCTGTGCCTCTTCGTCCTGATCAGGCGCGGTCCCCTTCAGTCCCTGGCCAGCTTACGACGGATCCGGGCGAGCTCGCGGCGCCGCTCGGGGGAGGTTTCGGGATAGGCGAGGTCGAGGGAACGAAGGGTCTTCACGAGGATGCGGGAAATGAGGAGACGGGCGTTGCGCTTGTCGTCGGCGGGGATGATGTACCAAGGGCAGTCCCGTGTGCTGGTGGCGCCGATACATTCCGCGTAGGCGCGCTGGTAGGCGTCCCAGAACCGGCGTTCCTCGAGATCGGCCCCGCTGAATTTCCAGTTTTTGTCAGGCTCGTCGATGCGGTCGAGAAAGCGCCGGGCCTGTTCCTCCTTCGAGACGTGGAGGAAGAACTTCACGATGCGTGTGCCGTTGCGGTGGAGGTGGGCCTCGAGGTCGCGGATGGAGGCGAAGCGGTCCTCCCAGATGGAATCCGTCCGGCATTCGGGGGGGAGCTTCTGGTGGTCGAGGAGCCCGGGATGGACGCGGACGATGAGGACCTCCTCGTAGTAGGAGCGGTTGAAGATGCCGATGCGCCCGCGCTCCGGGAGGCGCCGGGTGGTCCGCCAGAGGAAGTCATGGTCGAGTTCCTCGGCGCTGGGCTGCTTGAAGGTCGAGACCTGGCAGCCCTGGGGATTGACCCCGGACATGACATGTTTGATGGCCCCGTCCTTGCCGGCGGCGTCCATCGCCTGGAAGATGATCAGGAGTGCGTAGCGGTCGTGGCTGTAGAGGAGGTCCTGCAGGGAGGCGAGGGCCTTGGTGTCGCGGGCAAGGCGGGCCTTGTAGTCCTTCTTGGATTTGTAGAGTGGGGCAACTTTCGTCGGCCGGTCGGCCAGGTCGTGCTTCATTTCACGATCCGTTCTGAATGCATTCAGATCAAACTTCATGGGAGCAGGCTAAGCTCGGAACAGCCCTGCGCCAAGCCGGAAACGGGTGCCCGGTCGGGCCGCGGGCCTTGTCGACACCGAAGCAAGAGCGGTCGGCTGGTCAGGGTTGAGGGAATTCGCCGTTGTTCAGGATCATTTCCCCTGTGGCGTATCCCGCCCGCGCCGCATGCTCCAGATATTCCCGCAGTACCGCTGGCGGGATTTCCGGCTCGCGGGCGAGGAGCCAGAGGGTACGGCGGTCAGCCGACCCGACCAGGGCATGGCGGTACTCCGGATCGAGCTTGAGAACCCAGTAATTTCCGTAGTCGGGCGGCGAGCCGAAGAGCTTTGCGAAAAAATTGTCGATGGTGACTTTCAGGCGGGCGTTCCCAGAGCCCGGCACCGGCACCGCCGTGCCCGTGACCGACCGCTGTCCGCCGTCCGGCCGGATCGCCGTGTTGACCAGGTCGATGGTGCCCTCGCTGTTGAGGGTGTACCGGGCTGTCGCCAGCTCATCGGCTTTCTGGAAAAACACCGGCAGCCGCGCAATCTCGTACCAGAGCCCGGCATAGCGGTTCAAATCCACCGCCGCCACCGTTTCCGGCGGGTCTTCCGGCAGGCGTTTGCAGGCGGTCAGGGAAACGCTCAGGACCAGCAGGAGAACGGTGATGGTTGATTGCTTCATTGCCCTATTGTTCGCACCCATCCTCTTTTGACAATGTTACCCCGTCTTGTTTTCGATCATTCTTTCTATCCATTTATGTTGACATGCCAACATCAATAAAACAACATGATGGCATGATCCGGACGCAGATCCAATTGGAAAAGGAGGAGTATGAGCGCTTGAAGCGGGAGGCGGCGCGCCGGTCCTGCAGTGTATCCTCGCTGGTCCGGGAAAGCGTGAGGTCCGTCCTCCGGGAGAGCGAGGCGGATGCGCGGGCCGCCTCCATCCGGGAAATCGCCGGCAAGTACCACAGCGGCAAAGGGGATCTGGCCCGCGAACACGACGCCTATCTCGAAGATGGCTGGTGAATGCATTTATCTGGACACCTCGGCTGTGCTGGCCTACCTGGATGCCGATGATGAATGCCATGCCGCCGCGGTTGCCGCATGGAACCGGATCCTCGATGAGGGGTCTTTTCTTGTAATGACGGAATGGGTACGGCTGGAATGCTGGTCCCTGGTGCAGCGTCGCCTTGGGATGGAGGCGGTCAAGGATTTCCACGGCAGGATCCTCCCGTGCTGCCGGGTGGACCCTGTCGATGAGAACCGGTTCGAGCAATTGGCCGGTCAGGTCCTTGTCTCGCGGCGCCGGGACCTGTCCCTCGTGGACCTATCGAGTTTTGACAGCATGAACCGGAACGCGATCACCCACGCCCTTGCCTTCGACCGGCACTTCAACGAGCAGGGCTTCGTGACGCCGGATTCTCCGGACTGGTGAGGGGGAGCCGGCGGCTCACTCCTCCTGATCAAAGCCGACCTTCTTCTTTTTCCCCTTCCGGAACTCAGCGGTATTGACGGAGAGGCTCTTCCATGCGCGGTGGGTCCCGGCGCCGCAGGCCGACCCATCCGAGCACGGCCGTCAGGACGATCAGGGCGGTGGTGGCCGGTTCCGGGATTGGCGTGCCGTCGATGGCGAAGGCCCAGTCATGGTTTTCCTCCGCGCTTCCCGCGTTGTCGGAATAGCCGCGACCCCCGAGGTAGGGACCCATGTTGGCGGCATTGGAGAGGGCATCCGAGCGCTCGATGGCCCATTTGAAGGGAAAGACGCCGTCGGTGTCCGGATTGAAGAGCGACAGCCCGTACCCGGCCGGTCCGGTCCGTGCCGGCAGGGTCAGCCCGTTTACCGAAAGGTGCAGAACCTTTATGGGATCAGTGGCCAGGGTGACCAGCGTCGTCACATAGACCAGTTCGTTGTAGATTTCGATGGTATTCAGGCCGCCCTCCGACCCGGTGGGAAAGCCGAGGATCTGGTCATCGTCCGCATCGGAACCGCGTCCGTGCACGTCATCGACCTCGAAGATCCGCAGCTCAAAGGTGTCGTTGATTCCCGTTCCGCCCACGTAGCCGATGTAGAGGTCCGTCACCTCCAGGCCGGCCCCGCCAACCGAGAAGGTCTGGAAGAGCGTCCGGTTGTCCTTCACGTCGCGTTCCGATTCATAATCGATGATCGAGGTGCCCCCACCGCTCAGGGCGAAGGGATCCCCCGGTGTCCCGGAGTTGATGGCCGCTGTGGCCGGCCAGACCGCATCGTTTGATAACTGGTAAACCGCAGGGGCTGCGCTCGCGGTCAGACAGGCGCCCCCAAGGAAGAGGATGGACAGGAGCTTTTTCATGATCAGCTGGATGATTTGGATTTTTCTGAGGGGCGTAATGGGTTTCTATGCGGAAGATAGGCGTAATTCAAGCAAATAATGAATAAAACCACTCATCCCTCCGCTTTGACTGGGCCTCGGATATTTCCGGCTTGCCCTGTCTGGCGGGCATCCTTTGCTGTCTCCCATACGACTCCCTGCCCGGGTGGCGGAATTGGCAGACGCGCCGGACTCAAAATCCGGTTCCGCAAGGAGTGTGGGTTCGACCCCCACCCCGGGTACCATTCGACTCCCCCGCTGGCGCGGGGTCGCTCATGGCAGGCCACGGCGGGGGTTCAGGTGGTCAGGGCTAGCCTGCCTTAAGTTGCTAGATCTATTTAGCAACATTGCTAAACCCGAAAATTCCCCGCCATGCCCATAAAATCCAAGCTCCGCATCATCAAGCACACCTACCCGAACGGGTCCACGGCCTACCGCATCACCGGGACCATCGACGGAAAACAGGTCCGCAAGAACTTCAAAAAGCGCGCTGACGCCCTCCAGGAGAAACGGCACCTCACATCGGACAAGCTCAACACCGAACCGCACGCACGGGCCGTCTGGACCACCCTGAGCCCCGCTGAGAACCGCGACGCCATTGCCGCCGTCAGCAAGCTCCGCCTCGCAAAGGTCGACAAGACCCTGTCCTTTGCCGTCGACTTCATGCTCAAGCACCATATCGGCGGAGAGGAGGACATCCTGATCTCGGATGCGGTCGACGCCTATGTCGCGCACAAGCAGGAGGAGCGGGACCGCGGGATCATCTCCGCTCCCCAGCTGCGCTCCATCACCAAGGAGATGAACATCTTCAAGGACAGCATGGGCGACCGCGGTCTCGACTCCGTC
>JBNGDP010000188.1:0-4925 GCA_049975345.1 Oceanipulchritudo sp.
AGCAAGTCGGCATGGAACTGGTAATTGACGATGTGGAATTCGAGGCCTTCAGCCAGTACAACGATACCAACGGCATCCCGCTCTTTGTCATTATCAATGGATTCGCCAACGCCAAGGGACTGGCGCAGTGGCAGATACTCCTCAATCAGGCCGGGTATCCCGGATCCACAGCCATCCGGCAGATCATTGACGCAATCGAACTGGAACCCTCTGCACCGTCCCCTTTCGAAGAATTGGAGAACAAAGGTGATGGCTGGCGCGAAAGTCCGTGGTTTGGGTGGATCAATCCGGCCGCAACCCCCTTTCACTTCCACCTTGATCATGGATGGATTTATATTCCCGAGGGCACGACAGAATCGGCCTTCTATTTCTTCGACAATCAACTCGGCTGGCTCTTCACGAGCGAGACCTTTTATCCGTTCATCCACTCATTCCGTGATTCCGTCTGGCTATGGTACGCAAAGGGCAGCGCGCGCTGGTTCTGGCACGCCGGAACCGGGGAGTGGATGGAGTACCCGCGCAATTAACCTCCCAAAACATAAAGATCATGAAACAATTCAACATCCTCCGTTTAGCCTCTGTGGTTCTGACTTTTGCCGCAACCATGCAGCTCCACTCCCAAATCAATCCCTTTTCCGATCTTCCCGCGCAGGGCCAGGGATGGAAGTACAGCGACTGGTACGGATGGGTGCATGACGCACAGTTTCCCTGGGTATTCACGCCTGACCATGGCTGGCAATGGGTCGGGCCGGGATCCCATGATGAATTTTGGGCATGGGATAGCGAACTGCGCTGGGCCTGGCTCAGCCGTCAGGCTTACCCGGATCTCTTCAGTATCGGACGGAATGCCTGGTTGACCTTCCTCTCCAATTCAGGAGATAGCCGGAATTTCCTCGATAACGCCATTGATCGCGAACTGGCATTTGCCGGTGTCCCCTTTAGCAGCGTAGCGCGGCGCAACGGTTTCTTCCTCGAAAACCCGCAGATTCCAGTTTCTGAAATCATCAGCGGCGGCCCGCCACGCGACGGCATTCCCGCCATTTTGAATCCAAAGTTTGTCAGTCAGTTACAAGCCAACGCATTCATGGAGGAGGATGACATTGTGCTAAGTGTCACACACAATGGCGTTACGCGGGCGTATCCCTTCCGTATCATGAATTGGCACGAAGTGGTGAATGACGAGATTGGTGACTTCAAGTTTGCCGCCACCTACTGCCCGCTGTGCGGAACGGCCATGGTCTTCGAGCGGGTGGTCAATGGTCGTGAGATGACCTTCGGGGTATCGGGCCTGCTGTACCGGGACAATGTCCTCATGTACGACCATCAGACGGAGAGCCTCTGGAACCAGTTGGCCCTGCAGGCGCAGACCGGGACCATGTTCAAGACGCCGCTCAAATGGATCCCGAGTCAACAACTCCGGTATTCCAAATGGAAAGAGCGATTCCCGGACGGTATTGTCCTGTCCACCGACACCGGCTTCAGCCGGGACTACAGCCGCGACCCGTACACGTGGGTGCCCAATACCGACAGCACTTTGTCCGGGGTGCCTATCATTCGTGACGATCTGCCGGTCAAGGCCTGGATCTTCGGTATCCTCATCAATGACAAGGCCCGGGCGTATCCCCTCGAGGTCCTGCAGTCGCAGCCATCCTTTACCGACAGCTTTGAAGGCGTTTCCCTGAATGTCTCCTACAATGCCGCTGCCAGCGAACTCACTATTACGCGCACCGACACCGGTGAAGTGATTCCGGCCGTGCAAAGTTTCTGGTTCGCCTGGCAGGGATTCTATCCGGAGACTACTGTCTTCCAGTCGGGTGGCTGATACTTCTTTCACACAAAATCCATTTATGACCAGCCGGATAATCGACACCGCCGAACTGTTGGGCGGCCCTTTCAGCAGAATCGCCTACAAGCCCTTCCAACCGGTTGTGGAGCGCCTGTTTGGCTTTGCCCAACTGCGCCGACGCTACCATGAAGCGGGAGGCGATGAAACCGCGGCCCATCATCTCTGCGCGAACGCCCTGCGCTTGTTGAACACCCAATGGCGACTGGATCGGGCCGACTGGGACCGGCTCGCATCGATTGACGGCCCGCTGGTCATCGTTTCCAACCACCCCTTCGGCGGTGTGGACTCACTGATACTCATTGAATTGATGCATCGCCTGCGACCGGGCGGATGGAAGCTGTTGTCCAATCATGTTCTCCAATCTGTCGGCCCACTTGCCCCGCACTTGATTGCCGTTGATGCCCTCGGCCTGAGCCACTCGAGTGCCTCCATCAATCAGGCCGCCATGCGCGAGTCCCTCAAGTTTCTAAGGGAAGGCAACATTCTGGGACTTTTCCCGGCGCGCCGGGTTTCGCACTTGGACCGGGTGACGAATTCAGTGATCGACCAGCCTTGGTCCTCCCATGCTTTGAAACTGGCTGCCCGCACCGGTGCAAGTGTGGCATGTCTACATATTCCGGGGCAAAACAGCGACGCCTTTCTTCGCGTTCCCTTGAGGTGGCCGAGACTGCGCGGGCTGCTGCTGTGCCGTGAAATTGTCAACGCACCCCAAAGAGATTTGAACATCGCCCTTGCCAGGTTGCTTTCACCGGAAGAAGTGGTCCGTTTGAAGGCCGATCCGGGAGGCGTTGCCAGGCTGCGGGCCCATTGCTTTCTGGAGGCAGACAAGCGCCGGTTTTCGTCGCGCGGGAAAGATGCTGGATTACAGGGAGAAGTGGAGTTTTCTTCCGCAGAACCCGCCATTTCCTCATCCACTGCGCCGAAGATCCCGGATTCATTCCGTCTCTTCTCACGGGACGGATTTGATATCCTGCTTTTCGAGGGCCGGCAAAGCTCTGAGCTGATGGAAATTCTCGGACGAACCCGGGAGTTCACCTTCTGCCAGTCCGGACAGGGAGTGGGGCGGGAAGTCGACATCACCCCGGAAGATCCATGGTACCACCAACTCCTTGTCTGGGATCCTCAGCGGAACATCATTGCCGGCGCCTACAGACTTGGCCACGTCCGGAAAATTCTCGCGGAGCAGGGAACCAGCGGCTTCTACCTCGACAAGGTTTTCCACATTGACCGGGCATTTTACAGGCAATTCGAAAACGGTCTGGAATTGAGCCGATCATTCGTACACCCAGACTACCAGCGAGACAACCGGGTCCTCCCGCTCCTCTGGAAGGGGCTTGCCCATGTTGCCGGTAAATTTGGCGCGGACACCTTTTATGGCTCCGTCTCCATATCGAATGCCTATAGTCCTGCCAGCCGGGCCATATTGGTTGACTTCCTGAGCCACCACCAGGCTGACAGGGAAGCCATTCGCGCCCTTGTGCAGCCCCGTAATCCTTTCATTCCCCAAACAGACTACCACCATCTCGTCACCGAAGCGTGGAGCGGTGAACGCGTTTCCGCGCTGGAGCCGGTCATTCGGCACATTGAGGATGACAGGCAGGGCATCCCTCCGCTGATCCGCTATTACTGCAGCCTTGGGGCCCGGTTTATCGCCTTTCATGTCGAAAAGCAGTTCAAGGACGCGGTCTATTGCCTGCTCCGCGTGGACCTGGCCTCCATCCCCGCCGCCTATCAGCGCCGTTTCCGCTAACCGGTTTTTTTTGAAAAAACTTTCATTCCCCGGGAATAAACAGACAGGTCTGTCTGTCTTATAGGAATCACAAGCAATGAAGACCATGACTCAGAAGCATACAAAAGAGACGATACTGGAGGCCACCGGCCGCCTGCACGCGGCGAAAGGTTACGGCCGTTTCACCCTTGGGGATGTGGCGCAGCTGGCGGGTGTGGAAGATGCCTGGCTGGAGGCGGAGTTTTCCGATGAGGAAGGTCTTTGCCATGCCTGGCTGATCAGCCTGCACCAGCATTCGGAGCAGCGGCACCGGGAGATTCTGGAAGGCACGGGCACGGGCTTGGAAAAGGTGCGCGCCTACTTCGATCACCTGGAACGCTGGATGCGGGACAATTCTTATGCGGGGTGTCCGTTCACGCGGACGGTCAACAGCCTCGCTCCGGATGAGTCTCCCGCGATCCGGCAGGAAGTGGTGTTGCATAAGGAATTCGTTTGCGACTTCTTCACGCGGCTTGCGCGGGAATTCACCCGATCGGAGGATATCGCGGTCGAACTGGGCCAGAAGCTCTTCCTGCTCTATTCCGCTGCCACCACTGAAGCGAAGAACCTGCAGTCAACCTGGCCGATCGAAAGGGCCCGGATGATTGCCATCGACTCATGCGAGCGAGCACTGGCTGGACGCCCTCTTCCGGCGACATTTCCCAAATCGCGATTTTCCAATTAACTTCAACCTGAAAGCATAAAACAAAATGAAAGCACAACACATACTCGACCGGGCCCGCAGGGGCCTGACTTTAACGCTGACCGTCCTTGCACTGGCAGGCGGTACACTGCAGGCGGCGGACTACCGCATCGAAAAGCACCGCATCGAATGGAGCGGGTCCATGCCGGCAAAAACCCACACGGGGCTTTTAACCCCCAAATCCTTCAAGGTTTCAATAACCGACGAGGGAAAGGTCGAATCGCTTGATGTCGATCTGGACATGACCGGCATCGATGTGACCGATCTTGAGGGAAAAAACCGCACCAAACTGATCAAGCACCTGAGCAGCGAGGACTTTTTCTTCGTGGAAAAGTATCCGGTATCCACTTTCCAACTGGAGCAGTACGCCGATGGCTTGCTGCATGGAACGATCACCATCCGGGGCATCGCCAAGCACATGGCCATCCCGGTTACGGTCAAGGGCAGTCCCGAGCAGGGCTGGGTCTTGAGCGGTCGCTTCACCTTCAATCGACAGGACTTCAACGTCAACTACCAGAATGGGGGACTCTTTGGCGTCGCCAAGGACAAGCTCATCCGTGACGAAGTGCAGTTGGACATCGAACTCAAAGTCAAGAAGGCCTGAGTAA
>JBNGDP010000189.1:0-4825 GCA_049975345.1 Oceanipulchritudo sp.
GTCGGGAACTTGCCCTGGGCTATCGGATCAGGCCTCTTTGAGGCCTTCCGTTCCCTTTCGGGGGAAAAATGAAATCTATTTAAAAGCATATACATCTGCGGAAATCCGCGCAATCTGCGGATAATGCCAGAATAAATCCGCGCAATCTGCGGATTACTTCCCTCCACAATCCGCGGATCATAGCGGTTTCAATTTATCAAGAACCGGCTGATAGGCGGCGATGATGGCGTCGATCTGGGCGTCGGCGGCCGGGTCGGCGCGCATGCGTTCGGGCTTTTCCTCGAACCATTGGAGGGTTCCGCGGATGCCCTGCTGGAAGGCAATGGTGGCCTGGTAACCGGGAACGACGCGCTTGATCTTCGAGTTGTCGAAGATGGCGCTGACGGCCTTGTCGCCGAGAAGGCCGCCGCGCTGCCATGGCAACAGCCGGGCGATGAATTCGGAGGGTATGTGGATTTTCACTACAGGCGGCGCGCCGGCGGCGATGCCGACCGCGTCGTAGATCTGGTTCCACGTGAGGACCTCGTCGGAGGTGATGTGGAAGGCCTCGCCGATGGCCTGCTGGCTGCCGAGCAGCCCGTTGAATCCTTTGGCGAAATCCTCCGAGTGGGTGATGGTCCACAGGCTGCTTCCGTCGCCGTGCACGATCACCGGCTTGCCGGCGCGCATGCGCCCGATGATGCCGAAGTCGGTCCAACCTCCGATGGCCAGCGGGATGACGGTCTCATAGGTGAGCGACGGGCGCACGATGGTGACCGGGAAATCATCCCCGCGGTAGGCCCGCAGGCAGGCCTCCTCGCAGGCGATCTTGTCGCGCGAGTATTCCCAGTACGGGTTCTTGAGTGGGGTGGACTCGGTGACGAGGGGCTGGGCCAGCGGCTTCTGGTAGGCGCTGGCCGAGCTGATGAACAGGTACTGGGCGCAGCGCCCGGAGAAGAGCCGGATGTCGCGCTCCACGTCGGCCGGCTTGAAGGCGATGAAGTCCGCCACCGCGTCGAAGCATTGTCCGCCAAGGGCGGCGGCGGTCGCCGCCTCGTCATGGATGTCGGCGTGGATGGAGTGTGCGCCGGCAATCCCGTATTCCTCAAGCGGACGCCTGCCGCGGTTAAGGAGATGGACCTCGTGCCCCTGCGTGATCGCGAGGCGCACGCAGGCCGCGCTGATGTTGCCGGTCCCGCCGATAAAGAGTAGTTTCATGGGGATCATGTTAGGAATTCAGACAGGAATGAAAACGGAAAAATCAACCCAACCCGTTTCATTCAGACTGATTGGATGATCATTCCGCCTGGAGGTGGTTACGGCATTTTTCCAACCCGGCCCGCGCATCCTCCGAATCGGGAAAGCGCCGCAGAACGTTTTTGTACAAAATGGCCGCCTCGGCAAAGCGCCCATACAGGCGCAAGGCATCGGCTTGGTTGCGCTGCAGGACCCAGTCATCGGGGTCGCGGGAACGGGCTTTCTCGTAGCTTTCGAGGATGCGCTCGCGGGTGGCCCGTCGTCCGAAGAGCGATATGATTTGTTCCTTTTCCCGGACAAAGGCTTCCAGCCTGCCGGTGTTGCCGTGGACCTCAGTAAAAGGGGCCCTTTCCAGGCGCTCGATCATTTCCTCAACGGTCAGGTACCGGTCGTACAAGGTGTGGGAAAGACGATCCTTCAACCATTTGACTTCAGGGTAGGCGCGGTCTGGTGCAATCCCTCTGGTTTCAACCAGATGGTGGGCCACAGCTTCATGAAAAAGCCCGACGAGCTTGTGGTTACCCTCGAAGGTGAAGTGCACGTGTTCCAGGAATTCATCGCTGCCGGCCAAGCGGGTGGGATTATTGAAGGTCCCGGCCGCCTCGATCAGTGGAATCTCCATGGAGCGTGCGATCCTCCGGATGATTTCGTTGATCGTATTGTCGGCGCGAAAGCGGAGCTGGTCGAGTTCCTTGGCCGCATCGAGAACCGGAAACGCGCCGGCAGTGTCGCCCCGGGCGGCCGTTCCGGATCCCGCCAGATAGGTGTCCAGGGCCTCCTTTCCCCAGAAGGGCGGTTGCTCGAGCAGATTGACCGCGACGGTGGAGATAACCGGTTCCACCCCGGAATCGCGCAGGGTGCCAATGATGGTCACCAGGTTCCTTTCAAAATCCCGGTAAACCCTCCCAAGGCGGGGAGCGTCCGGTGGGTACCGGTGTTCGAGAAACTGGGCCATGCCGCCCCATTGTTCATCCGGATTTTCCCTTGATGCAAGGGCCTCCGCCAATTGCGCGAGCCGGGTCCTCTTCAGGGCGGTCAGGAGGCGCGAACCCGACGGGCCGATGACCTCGTTGTTGCCGAGATAAATGATCGCGAGGTCGGCCTGAAGGCAGCGCGCCTCCCAGGCAATCTCACTCACGACAGTTGAGTTGATCGCCGTAATGGCCAGGTTGATACATTCAAAACGTGATCCCGGGAAGGATTCCTCAAGGGCCGCCTCCAGCATTCTCGCCGGCGAGAAGGAGGGCGCCGGATCCCCCAAGGCCGCCGAGGCCCCGAGGATGAGGATGCGGACGGTGCCTTCCGGAGGCTCCTTGTTCACCTGCAGTGGGAACAGCTCGCGCGCGGCTCTTCGTCCGAACCATGGGCTCGTGAAGTCGCGATTGTGCCGCAGCACGCCGGGGGCATCGGGCTCCTCGAGGAAAAGACGGGTCGAATAGCCGTAGCCTCCCAACCGTAAACCGGTCTCAAGCAGCACAATGAAGGCTGTCGGGAAAAGAACCGTCAGGATAAACAGGAATAAGCTTTTCTTCCACAGTGGCATCCTTTTCCAAACTGAATGACCGGCACACGGTGTGAAAGAACAAAAGCGGCCACCATCGGCAGGATGGCAGGGCGCCGCGTTTTGGGCGGGTACCGGAGATCGGGGGGCATGGCTACCATGGCGCACGATTCAACGGTTTTACTCCGGCCGGGCATTGCCTGCACGCGCAGTTTGAAGGAAAATTCCCTCTGAAGACTATCCGTTTAGCGTCGAAACACCAACCCCCCATGCGCTTATCGCCTTGCCACCGGAATCACTGGATTTTATTGCCTGTCCTCCTCCTTTTGTTGATGCCGTCATGGCTTTCGGCCTGGCAGGCAGTGGGGGGAGGTCTCCTGGACAGCGGTCTGGAGGGCGCATGGTATGCCGACGCGGATTTCGGCGGCAGTGGTGGTGAATTGGCCTTTACCAGGCGGGATATCCGCATTGACTTCGACTGGGGCGTCATGCGGAAGCCGGGCGGTGGATTGGCGGGCACCCGGATTGGCGAGCTGGCTGCCGACCATTACTCGGTGCGCTGGACCGGGCGGTTGATGCCGCGTTTCAGCGAGACCTACACGTTCATCGCCCATGCGGACAGCGTGCGCATCTGGATCAAACCGGAGGGGCAGTCCGAGTGGCCGGCAAGCCCGCAGATTGACCACTGGCCTTCAAGCGAGCCCGTCGGCTATCCTGCGCAGGAGGCCCCGATCGCCCTGGTCGCCGGCACCGCCTACGACATCCGGATCGACTATCGTGAGCGCACCGGTGCGGCCATGATGCGCCTGCTCTGGTCAAGCCCGAGCACCCCCGAGGAAGTCATCCAGCCGACGGCCTTTGTTGGCGAGAAGCCCCCGGATCGGGGCATCATCCTGGCCGACGCAATGTACGGGGCAAGCAACTTCAGTGACGCCTATTCCTACGGCAGCACTGATCCGCGCAACGACGGCGAGCTCGAGATCGGTCCCGATGGCTGGCCCACCGAGGGCTTTGATTTTGTCCTCCGCCCGATCGACCAGGATGTCCATCACGGCACCTACGCCATCCGGTTCAAGGGCAGCGCCGCCGTGCGGTTCCACATCACCGGCGCCGAGTTCACCAGCGCCGACGGCCTCACGTCCTTCGGTACCGAGACCGCGGCCGGGGATGGCTACGACCCCGCCACCAATACAACGACACTGCTCGCGGTGGTCGCCTACGGGGAGAACAAGGGCAACGTCTGGCCAAACTTCACCGATACCGACCGTGACGGCCCGCAGGGCACGGCTTACGGAACGAATTCCGGAATCACCGATCTTCGGATCATGCGGCCGGTCAGCGCCGGCAGCACCACCCCGCACGGGTTTGATGAATGGCTGGCGCGTGACACAAAGGACGCCCTCGAGGTCTTCACGACCTTCCGCTGGAACGACGTCAACGGCCTGCTTGACAGCGATGGTGACGGCGTTTCCGACGACCTTGCGCTCTGGTCGACCCGCCGTCCGTTTGGGCCGGATTTCGTCAAGCGCAGCGATCCCGGCGAGAACCACGAGTACAAGATCCTTTTCAACAACGCCATCGGCCGGGACCTTTACATCCAGGTGCCGGCCAATGCGGACGACGATTACATCCGCAAGCTCGCGCAGCTGATCCGTTACGGGGCGGACGAAGACGGGTTGCCCCACACAAGCGAGGTCGCCGATCCGCATTTTCCGCCACTCAATCCGAACTTGCGGGTGTTTGTCGAATACGCCAACGAGTGCCCATGGAACACTGCGGGCCAGTACGCGCACAACCGCTGGGTGCAGAACCGGCCCGAGGTGCTGCGGCTGGCCGCCGACCCGCGCTGGGACATCATCAACTACGACGGCACATGGGACGGCACCAGTGACGCGGCCGGCCTTGCCAGTGGCAAGCGGTTCTTCGCCCTGCGCTCCGTCGAGATGAGCGATCTCTTCCGCGAGGTTTTCGGCGACGATGCCATGCCGGCTCCCGGCAGGCTCGATCCGCGGGTGCGGCCGCTCCTGATGTACCAGTATGATAACTCCAACAACACCGCCCGGGACGCGCTGTTTTTCATCGACAATT
>JBNGDP010000190.1:0-4818 GCA_049975345.1 Oceanipulchritudo sp.
CGGCAGAGCGGGGCGGTCCTTGAGTCGATGCCGCCGTCCACCTCGAGGCGGAAGGGGAGGGCCCGTTCCCTGCGCCAGGCGTGGAGCAGCCCCATCTTGGGGAGGGTTTCCTCGATGAACGATTGTCCGCCGAAGCCCGGCCAGACGGTCATGACAAGGACCAGGTCGACCTGTTTGAGGAAGGGCAGGGCGGCTTCCGCCGGGGTCCCGGGATTGAGGACGATTCCCGTTGACTTTCCCGCCTCGCGGATGCGGGCCAGCGTGGCCTCGACGTCGTAGTCCGGCTCGACATGGATGGAGATCAGATCGGATCCCGCCTCGAGGAAAGCCTCCACATGCTTGTCGGGATTATCGAGCATGAGGTGGGTGTCGAAGAACAGATTGCGGTCGCGCTTGCGCAGGTCGGCGACGGTCTGGGGCCCGAAACTGAGATTCGGCACAAAGTGGCCGTCCATGATGTCGAGATGGAGCCATCGCACCGGCAGTTTCCGCACCGCCTGCAACCCCTCGGCGAGGCAGGCATGATCGGAAGCCAGGATGGAGGGAGCGAGCCGGGGGGGATGGGGGATGGAGTCGGCCATCACTGGGCTTCCCGGAACCAGTCCAGCTGCTGGATCACCTTCTCGGCCAAGCGGTCCGCCATTTCCGCGATGGCCGCTCTTTCCGCATCGACCAGGCTGGGCTGGGAATAAAGGAGCTGGCTGGTTTCCACCAGCGCAACGGGATCCCCGCCCCAGGGCGGGGAAAGATCGCTCCGCCACTCGAGGGAAAGGCGGATCACTTTCCGGTAGGAGAGGGGGCGTCCCGTGTCCTCCGGATCGCGCGCCAGTTCGCGGCGTTCCATCCCCACCACGCGGAGCTGCAGGGTGGCCTCGGCATCCCCGGCGCCGGTGAGGCGCCAGTTCGGGGAATGGGCGATGCGCTCCCGGACGTTGCGGGCCAGCGGGGCGGTGATTTGCGGGATACCGGATTCATTGATGACGGGCAGCACCGCCAGCCGCACCGGTTCATCCGCGACCCGCGGGACCGGCTCATACTGCGCACAGCCGGCCATCAAGGAAAGGACCAGCGCCAGGGGAAGAAGGGGTGCCGGGATTTTCCTCATTTCCAGAAGATCAGCCGGTCGGAGAGCCGGCGGATGAACGATTTTTCCCGGATGCGCTCCGGTGAGGATTCATCGGGCGGCGGGCGGTTCTCGCGGATCGCCTCGATCCGGGCGATGTATTCCCGCGCGGTGGCGGCGGCCGGTGAATCCGGGGCGATGGTGATGGCCTCGTTGAGGAAGATTTCAGCCGCCTCGTACCAGCGCCGGTATTTGAAATAATACCGCCCGATCACCAGCTTGCTGCGCGCGTAGACATCCTCCATTTCCGCGAGGCCCTCCTCGGCCCTGGCCACTTCCATGTTGTTCGAGAAGAGGATGAGGAAATCCTCGAAATAGGAAATGGCTTCGCGGGTGGCTCCCTGGTCGTATTCCGGTCCCTGCACGAGGGTGGCGAAGGTTTCCGCCAGGGAGAGGTAGGCGTCATCCGCGAGCAGGCTGTTCGGGTAGTTGTTGATCAGCCGGTCCAGGGCGTCCACGGCCTCGGCGGTGCTCCCCTTGTACTGGTGGATCAGGGCCACGTTCATGAGGGCCAGGGGGGCGAGGTCCGAATACGGGGCGTTCTGGATCACAATCTCGAAGTAATCGACCGCCCGGTTGTAGGCGCGCATGGGAATGAATACGAGGAAACGCCCCTTTTTGCCCTCGGAAAGCTTGAGGGCGATCTGGAACTGGTATTCCACCAGCTCGTTGAAGCGTGGAAAGTCGGGATGGAAGATCAGGATGGACTGGAAGGCCACAAAGGACTTCTTCCACTTCTCACGCTCAAACTCGATGACTCCGGAATTGTAAAGGGCCTGGGCCGCAAAGTCCGAGGCAGGATATTTCCTGCTGACGGTTTTGTACTTCTTGAGGGCCTTGTTGAGGCGTCCCGCCTGCTGGGCCGCGAGGCCCTCCTCGTAGATCGGCCGGGCGGCATCCGTCTGCGTGGCCGGGCTGGTGTCAATCGGCTTCTCCCCCCACCAGAGGAAGGCATCCGCCGGGGCGAGGACGGTCATCAAACTGATCAGAACCAGGATATTCCGCTTCATACGCCTTCATTTGCAGGGCAATTCCCCGACAGAGCAAACATATTTCCAAATGGAATCGCCGCCCCGCTGGCGGCTGCGCTCAATGCCAGCGGATCAGGGCACCGGCCCAGGTCAGGCCACCGCCGAAGGCCACCATCAGGACGTTGTCGCCCGAGTGGATCCGCCCGTTGCGGAAGGCCTCGTCGAGGGCGATGGGAATGGAGGCCGCGGAGGTGTTTCCATAGCGGTCCAGGTTGATCTTGAATCGATCCATCCCGATGTTCAGCCGCTGGGAGAGGGCCTCGATGATGCGGGTGTTCGCCTGGTGCGGGACCACGATGTCGACGTCCTCCGGCCGCAGGCCCGCTCCTTCAATCACTTCCAGGGCGCTCTGGCACATGACCCGCACGGCGTGCTTGAACACCTGGTTGCCCTGCATCTGGATCTTGTGCAGGGACCGTTCGATGGATTCGACGGTGGCCGGGCTGGCGCTCCCGCCGCCGGGCACACAGAGAATATCGGTTTCGGATCCGTCGGCTCCCAGCATGACATTGAGAATTCCCACCTCCTTGCCCTCGTCGAGGCTGAGGACGGCGGCCCCGGCCCCGTCGCCGAAAAGGACGCAGGTGGTCCGGTCCTCCCAGTTGGTGATGCTGGACAGTTTCTCGGCGCCGAGGACCAGGGCGTGCCGGATCCCTTTTACCAGCATCAGGCTGCGGGCGATGTCGAGTGCGTAAATGAATCCCGAGCAGGCGGCCTCGATGTCAAAGGCCGGAATCTTGCCCAGGCCCAGTTTCTTCTGGATAAAGCAGGCGGTGTTGGGGAACGGCATGTCCGGGGTGACGGTTCCGACAACGATGAGGCCGATATCCCCGGCGGAAACACCCGCGTTGCGCATGGCTTCCCGCGCGGCTTCCGTGGCCATGTCGGAAGTGGTCTCCGTGTCATCGGCAATCCGGCGTTCCCGGATTCCGGTGCGGCTCCTGATCCACTCGTCGGATGTTTCCACAATCCGGGAGAGGTCGTCGTTGGTTAGGATTTTCGGGGGGGCGTAGGATCCGGTGCCCGATATGATGACGGAGTTCCCTTTCAACTGGCTCATGATTTGATTTGAAGTGGCACTGATGCGTGGGGGGGAGTGTCGTGAATGCGCCCCCTCTGTCAAGGCGCTGGTGGTGCGGCCGGCGTTAAAGTCTAGCCTGCCTTATTCATGAATTTCCTACTCCAAGCGCCTCCAGCCGCCTGTCTACGGCGTTTGCCGCCGTGCAGCGACCTCGATGTATCTAGGGATCGATGTCCCCGGAGGCGCTCAGCTCATCCCCGAGGGTTTCATTGGCGGCGGAAATGGCCGACAGGGTATGGGAGCCAAGGTCATGCTCGATGGCGTTGCCGGCGAGGCGGATGGCGTTGGCCACGGCGGTCCGGTTGCTGGAACCATGCGCTTTCAGGACGGTCCCGCGCAGCCCCAGAAGCGGGGCGCCCCCGTACTTTTTCGGATCAAGCCGTTCGCGTGCATCCTTCATCACCCCCCTCATGAAGAGGGCCCCGGTCATGCGGAGGGGGTTTTTGCGCACCTCCTCGCTGACGAGGCCTTTCAGCATGCGCCAGAGGGACTCGCAGGTCTTGAGGATGACATTGCCCGTAAACCCGTCGGTCACCACGACGTCCACCTCGTTGTTGAACAGCTGGAATCCTTCCACGAGCCCGATATAGTGCAGTTGCTCCCCGATGCCCTTGAGCAGGGAGTGGGCCTGGTTGGTCAAGTCCGTTCCCTTTCCCTCCTCGGTGCCGATGGAGAGGAGGCCCACCCGCGGATTTTCAATGTCGAGGACATCCCGGGCATACTGGTTTCCCAGGATCGCGTAATGGAGCAGGTTTTCCGGCCGGCACTGCGGGTTGGCCCCCACGTCGAGGACCACGAACTTGTTTTCCAGGCTTGGCCATACGGAGGCCAGGGCGGGCTTGGAAACCCCCTCGATCGGGCGCAGCTTGAGGGTGCCGCAGGCCATCAGGCTGCCGGTGTTGCCGCAGCTGACCGCAGCCCCGCAGCGGCCATCCTTGACCAGCTCCACCGTCCGGACAAGGGAGGAGTCCTTTTTGCTTCGCAGGCTCTGGATCGGCTTTTCCTGCATGCCGATGACCTCGGAGGCAGCAAACAGCTCCACCCGGGCGTCCTCCCGCAGACCTTCCTCCCTGAGCGCCTGGTCAAGGACTTCGTCCTGGCCGACCAGGACCACCTTGTCATGGATCCATCCGTTCCGGATGGCCATGGCGACCCCCGCGACCACTTCCTTCGGGCCCAGGTCGGATCCCATGGCGTCCACCGCGATCGCGAGTGAGGTTCCTCCGTTGCTCATCCAGTCAAAAAAAAAACGGCCTGAAACAGGCCGTGCAAGTGGAAAAAAGCGGTGGGGAGCGGTGTCCTCAGGCCTCGACATCGACGACCTGGCGCCCGCGATACATCCCGTTGGCGGGGTTGACCCGGTGCGGGCGGAAGAGCGTCCCGTCGGTCGGATCAGTCGCCAGTTGCGGGGCCTCGAACGGATGGGCCCCGCGGCGTTTGCGGGAGCGCTGCTTGGACTGTTTGCGTTTCGGCTGTGCCATGGCTCAAAAGATACGGATGGTTTATCGCTGTGTAAAACCGGGAACCACAGCAGCTGCCATCTTCGGCGTCAAGGTTTTTTAATGGGTCGTAGATCGTAGGTC
>JBNGDP010000191.1:0-4798 GCA_049975345.1 Oceanipulchritudo sp.
GGGGCGGGCCGTGAGATGCATCACAAAATTACCCACTGAAAACAGCGAGGAACCATTTAAATTTAAGACTTTCCTTTTAAAAGGGAATTTTGTGCCACGCCCCAATCCGGATCAAGCGCGCATGCTGTTCAACAGCTCGCGGAACGCCTTGGCATGGGCGGGAATTCGCTCGAACACGCTTTGGGCGAGCGCTTCGATGTAGGCATGGGAGGTCCGGTTGCGGTCCTCGATGGAGAGGAGCAGCCGGGTGGCAAGGTCCTCGTCGATGACGCCGATTCGGAACAGCGCGCGATAACATCCCCGGGGATGGTTTTCCTCGACCGATTCACTCGACTTGAGCCATGCGCTGACCGCCTTCCAGATGACTTCACTCGTGTATTCGAAGCGCTGGATCGTGGCATCGCGTACGATTACCGTGTAGGGCTCCTCCAGAATGGCCTCGAGGCTGGCCAGGGCCGAATCGGCGAGTTTCAGTTTTTCCACAGGATGCCCTCCTTATGGATCCGCTCCCGCAACTCCTTGGACGCTTCCGCCCAATCCACAAGGTCAATCTTGTAGATGATGGCGGGGGATCGGTCGAGGGCCTCCGCGAATTCCAGGCTCTCCCGCTGCGAGAACCCCGCCTTGGGCAGAATGGCCAGGTCGAAGTCACTGCGTCGGCCAGCCGTGCCGCGGGCACGCGAACCGAACAGGTACAGTGAGCCGTGCGGGAGAAGCCTTTCTGCCGCTTCCTTGATGGCGTGTTCAGCCCTTAAAGCCGCTTCCTCGGGTGTCGTGCGCATTGCAGGGGTATTCAAACATTGGGCGTAACCGGGTCAAGTCCCGCCTGCTTGCGCCAGTTTTAATTCGTCGGACAGATCAGCTCCAGGCCGGGAAAATAAGTCCGGTAGCGTCGCGCGTCGCGGGTCAGCAGTTTCCAGCCATTGTGCAGTGCGTGGGCGCCGATGTAGAAGTCGGGCAGGGGGGAGCGCTTCAAGCCGCCGCGCTGGCGGTATTCGAGAAATGCTTTTCCCGCCAGGAAGCCGGCCGCGCTCTCCTTTAAGGCGATGCGAATGGCCTTGATTTTTCTCAAATTACATGCAAATTGAATGCAGATACAAGAAATTATTCCAGCACCATGCGCACTATGACCATACGCAACCTGCCTGACGAGGTGTACGACGGCCTGAAGGAGATGGCGCGGGCCAACCACCGCAGCCTGCAGGAGCAGGTTTTACGCATGCTCACGGAGGAAGTGCGGCTGCGGACGCCTTCCGTCTGCGAGGAGGCGGCCGCCTACCGCGCCAAACTGGCCGGGCGGACACCGGCGCGGACGGTTGTCGAGGACCTGCGGGCAGACCGGGAGCGATGATCGCGGTAGTGGATACCTCGGCCGTGCTGCGGCTGTTCATTCCGGACGGGCCGGTACCGGACGGACTGGAGGCCTTTTTCCGCGGGGTGGAAAACGGCTCCAACCTCGCCATTGCACCGGAATTACTGATTGCCGAGGCGCTGAATGTGGTGGTCAGGAAACAGCGCCGTGGCGAGTTGGATGCTGCTGAGGCGGAGCAGCTCGTTTCTCTGCTCAAACGGTTGCCAGTCCGCTATTACGGCCATGTCGGGTACGCGGAAAGCGCCCATCGGCTCGCCATGGAGACCGGCCTGACCGGCTACGACGCGCTCTTTCTGGCCCTTGCCCTCGAGCGCGGCGTCGGCCTCTTCACCGCGGATGACAAACTGCGGGAAGCGGCGGCCGAACGCGGTATTCTGGCCCCATAACACGCGGCCGTCCCCCTTGACATTCGTGTGTGGTCGTGCATGATAATGATCCATCGAACATGGCGACAAAAACGATCACATTGGAGCTGGACGCGTATGAGAAGCTGCGGCGGGCGAAGCGGTATCCGCGGGAATCGTTTTCGGAAGTGGTGAGGCGTTTGCCGGTGCCCGGCGGGGGGATTACCGGGCGTGAACTGCTGAGGCGGGTCCGGGAGGAGGAGCCGATGCTGACGGAGGCGGACCTTGAGGCGATCGACCGCCTGAACGCGTTGGACAGGCCGCCGGAGATCCCATGATTCTGGATACGACATTTCTGGTCGACCTTGAGCGCGAGCGGCGGCGGGGTGAGGACGGACCCGCGATGCGTTTTCTGGAAGCGCACGGGGAGGAGCATTTTGCGATCACGTTCACGATAGCGGGTGAGCTGGCGGCGGGGAAGTCGCTTGGGCGGGACCGGGCGAAGTGGGAGCGGTTTATCGAGCCATTCCGATTTCTGGACTACTCATCCGAGGTAGGCTGGTTATTTGGGAACGCGTTCAGGGACCTGCAGGCCAATGGGCAGCTGATCGGGGCAAACGACCTCTGGATTGCGGCCACGGCGCTTGCCAACAATCTGGGCGTCGTCACCCGCAATGCGCGTGAATTCGCGCGGGTGCGCGGGCTGGAGGTTATCGGTTACTGAGGAATCCGCACTTCCGGCTTGATAAGCGCCGGAAAATGGAGTCCATTTCCCCTTCGCGCATACCGGAATCCTCCGGATGCGACGCTCACAACAGTCTATTTCACGATTTTTACGCTAAAGGAAGGACTTGATCCGATGAGACAGGTACCCGAACAGCGAGCCACTGGCTCCGCATTTGGCGAAGGAGGGCGCTCATGAAGCGCGTGACCGACTTCGCCCGTTTCCGCGCAGAGGGAAATCCGATTTCCATGGTGACCTGCTATGATGCATGGAGCGCGCGGATCCTTGCCGAGGCCCCGATTGACGCCGTCCTGGTGGGCGACAGCGTGGCGATGGTCATGCACGGCTACCCGGACACGGTGCACGCCACGACGGAAATGATGGCGACCCACACGGCGGCGGTGCACCGCGGTCTGGGGGAGAAATTCCTGGTGACGGATGTGCCCTTCCCGGAGCACCGGAAGGGGATTCCGGCGGCGATGGAATGCGTCGACCGCCTGATGAAGGCGGGGGCGAACGCGGTCAAGATCGAGGGGGCGCAGGGGCACCTGGAGGTGATTTCCCACATTGTCGGAAGCGGCGTACCCGTGATGGGGCACCTTGGCCTGACCCCGCAATCCGTGCACGCGATGGGCGGTTACCGGGTGCAGGGGCGCGAGGAGGCGGCGGCCAGGCAGATCGAGTTGGGCGCGCTGGCCCTGCAGGAGGCGGGGGTGTTTTCGATCGTGCTGGAGTGTGTTCCGGCGGAGCTGGCCGAGCGCGTGACCAAGGCGCTGACCATCCCGACCATCGGGATCGGTTCTGGCAACCGCTGCAGCGGGCAGATTCTCGTCCTGCAGGATGTGCTCGGGATGAACCTCGGCTTCCGTCCCAAGTTCCTGCGCACCTACGCCGAGGGTGCCGGGGTCATGAAGGACGCCCTGGCCCGCTACGACGCCGATGTTAAGGCCGGCAACTATCCCTCCGAAAAGGAAAGTTTTTTCAATGCGACACTTGCCAACCATTGAGGCGCTGCGCGAATGGCGCCGCGGCATCACGGGCACGGCCGGCTTCGTTCCGACCATGGGGGCGCTGCACGCCGGCCACCGCGCCCTGATTGACCGTTGCGTGGCGGAGAACGACCACACCCTCGTCAGCATCTTCGTCAACCCGACCCAGTTCAACGACCCGAAGGACTGCACGACCTACCCGCAGCCAAAGGAGGCCGACCTGAAGCTCTGCGAGCAGTCCGGCGCCGGGGCGGTCTTCCTGCCGCAGTATCATGCCCTCTATCCGGACGGCTACACCTACCGGGTGCAGGAAATCGAGAAGAGCACCGTGCTTGAGGGCGAGATGCGCCCGGGGCACTTCGACGGCGTGCTCACGGTTGTCATGAAACTCCTGATACTCGCGAACGCGACCCGCGCCTACTTCGGGGAGAAGGACTGGCAGCAGCTCCAGTTGGTAAAGGGCATGGCGAGGGCATTCTTCCTCGACACGGAAATCGTCGCCTTCCCGACCGTCCGCGAGGAGGACGGGCTCGCCCTCAGCAGCCGCAACGCACGCCTCTCCGAATCCGCACGCATCCTCGCGCCCGAGTTCCACCGCGTCCTCTCCACCGCCGTCGACTGCGCCATGGCCCGCGCCGAGTTGGAATCCCTGGGCTTTGACGTCGAGTACGTCGACGAGCGCGACGGCCGCCGCCTCGGCGCCGTGCAGCTCGAGGGCGTGCGGCTGATAGATAATATCGGACATAGGACGAAAGACTAAGGACTAAAGACTAAGGACGAAAGACTAAGGACTAAAGACGAAGGACTAAAGACGAAGGATGAACGATTACGCCAACAAAACCGACAATTGCCGGACCTTGGAACTTTTGTCCTTTGTCTTTTGTCTTTTGTCCTGAATGCCATGATTTTGTGCTTTGACATCGGCAACACCGACACCTACGGCGGCGTGTGCAAGGGAAGGGAACTTGTGGCGGAATTCCGCAAGTCCAGTAACCCGCGCCCCAGCGCCGACGAGTTTGGTGTATTCGTTTTGCAGATACTGGCGACCCGGGGGATCGCCGTCGCCGACCTGAGGGCGGTCGCGGTGGCCTCGGTGGTGCCGGACTGCAACGGCATGATGATCCAGTCCTGCGAGGCCTACCTGGGGATGACCCCGCTGCTCCTGCAGGCGGGGGTGCGCACCGGACTCAAGATCCGCACCAAGAACCCCGGCGAGGTCGGCGCCGACCGCATCGCCAACGCCATCGCCGCCGTGGAGCTTTATCCTGCGACCGACCGCATTGTCATCGACATGGGCACCGCCACCACCTTCTGGGCAATCAACCGCAGCGACGAGTACCTCGGCGGCGTCATCGCCGCCGGCATGGCC
>JBNGDP010000192.1:0-4748 GCA_049975345.1 Oceanipulchritudo sp.
ACGGGGGAAGTTCAAGGGATGTTCAAAATATTTTTTCTTTTTCCAAAAAAACTAGAACAGCGCCCCGGAGACCGCCCCGACAGCGGTAACAGGACCCGATTCGCCGACACTGTCAAGGGCCTGGTCCGCTTTATTGAGGATCCCCCGGAGCTGATTGTAGAGGTCGTCATCCGAAATCAGCTTCCCAAGGGTGCCCTCCCCGGCCTTCAGTTTTTCGGAAAACTCCCGGATATTGGCCATGGTGGCCTCCAGGTCGGCGGCAATGGAGTCATCGACCAGCAGCTTGCCAAGGGTGCCCTCGCCGGCCTCGACCCTGGCAATCAGGTCGCGCGCCCCTCCAAGGGCCTCGTCCATGTTGGAGGACGCGCTTTTCAAACCGTCAATGGCGGACATCAACTCATCGTACATTCGGTCCTCGTTGATCAGTTTACCGAGGGTGCCTTCGGCCCGGTTGAGCTTGCCGGTCAGTTCCTCCAGATTGATGAGGACGTTGTCAAAGCGTTCCCGGTTGTCCGTGACCAGCTCGTTGAGGTTCGAGAAGAGGTCGCTCATGCCCGATCCTTCCAGTCCCCCGGAGAAGCTGTCGGCCACGCTGTTGAGCCGTTCCCCGAGCTGCTGGACCTGGCTGAGGATTTCATTCAGGTCGGGACCGGCCTCGGCGAGGATACTGTCCCCGTCCCCCAGGAGGTCCGCGGCGGCGCCGTATTCGACGGAAATGTAGTTCTGACCGAGCAGGCTGGCCATGGCGATCCGGGCGATGGAATCGGAGGGGATGCGGATGCTTTCATCCACCAGCAGGGTAACGCGGCCGCGGCCCGCGGCCAGTTCGGTGGCGGCCACTTCGCCGATGCGGACACCGGCCATGCGGACATCGGCCCCGGTCGCCAGGGTACGGATGTTTTCAAATTCGGCGATGATCCGGTAGCCCTCCTCCCCGGCAAACTTCCGGGAGCCGATGACGGTGTAGACGGCATAGATCAGGACGACGCCGAGGACAAAGAATATGCCCACGCGAATGGATTGGAAGGTATGGTTCATTGGTTGTTCTCCTGTTTACGAAATCTTGGATGATCGGGATCGATGGAAGGATTGAGGAACTCCCGGACCCGGGCGTCGCTGCTGCCGCGCAACTCGCCGGGAGCGCCTTCAAAGACCAGCTGCCCGTCCATCAGGAGGGCGACATGGTCGGCGATCGAGAGGGCGAGGTCGCGGTCATGGGTGACAACGAGGCTGGTGGCCCCGGTCTCGCGGGAAATGGTGGCTATGAGCTCCGAGGTAGTGGCCGAGAGGATGGGGTCGAGCTCCGAGGTCGGCTCATCGTACAGGATGAGCTGCGGCTCCATGATGATGGCCCGGGCCACCGCAACCCGCTTCTTCATGCCGCCGGAAAGCTGGGCGGGAATCTTCAGGTCCGATCCCTCGATGGAAAGGGCGCGCATGACACCGTGCACCTTCTCGCGGATGGTGGCCTCGTCATAAAGGCGATGTTCCCGCGGATACAGGGCCAGGTTGTCATAAACGGTCATCGAATTGAAGAGGGCTCCGGCCTGGAAGACCATGGCGGTGCGGATCCGCTCACGGGTTTCCGGATCGCCGGCCGGCTGGCCTCCCAAAAGGGCTTGTCCAGTGTCCGGGAACTCGAGCCCGACAAGGTGCCGCAGGAGGACGGATTTTCCCGAACCGCTGGGCCCCATCAGGACAAAGATTTCCCCGGGCTTCACGTCAAAGGTGACATCGCGCAGGACCTGCTGGCTGCCGAATGATTTGCTGAGCCCCTCTACCTGCACCCCTACGGGTTCGACTGTGACGGTGGATTCCATGGTGCGGCCTAAATGAGGATGTTGGTGATGAAGTAGTCAAAAATGAGGATGAAGATGATGCAGACGACGACCGCGCGGGTGACGGCGGCGCCGATCTCACGGGGACCTCCGGAGGTGCGCAGCCCGAGATGGCTGCAGATGAGGAGGATGCCGATCCCGAAGAGCTCCGCCTTGACCAGGCCGTCGCTGATGTCGTCGACCGTCATGAAATCCTTCAGCGAGGCATAGTAGCTCTGGGAATTCAAGCCGATCCAGGGAACCATTTCGGCGACGATCTGCCCGCCCATCCAGCCGGTGACCACAGACACCATGACCAGCACGGGCATGACCAGGATGATCGCCGCGAGGCGGGGCAGCACGAGGAAGCGCTCCGGGGGAATGTTCATGGTGCGCAGGGCGTCGACCTCCTGGTAGACCTTCATGGAGGCCATCTCGGCCGTCACCGCGGAGCCGACCCGCCCGGTGACCATGACCGCGGTCATGACCGGGGAGAGCTCGCGCACCATCGAGAGCCCGACAATCGTGCCGATGTACTGCTTGGCACCGAAATCGATGATACTGTAGCCGATCTGCAGGGCCAGCACCGCCCCGATGAAAACGCTGAGGATGGCGACCAGGGGAACGGTGGCGTACCCCATGAACAGGCATTGCTCCACAAGTTGTTTCCAGTGGCGGGGCAGCTGGGGAAAATAGCGGATGGTCCGGAGCGCCATCCGCACCCCCGAGCCAATCCATTCGAAGAAGTCCAAAACCGCCTTCATTTCACCGCTTCCTGCATTTGTTGATGTTCATACGATCCCAGTCCTTTCCCGGCAATCCTCTTATTGGTTCCTCCAGAAGAAGTGCAGTCCGCCGCTTCCGTCCTCCGGGCGCGACCCGACGAGCCCCTTGAGGACATCCCAGTGGCTCCCTTGAACCCACTCGAAAAGGGGCCCGAGGTACAAGGCGCGGGGACCGGTTTCATCCTTCTCGAAGACCAGCAGGTCCCAGAGCAGGGAATGGCGGCCGTTGTCTTCCCGTTCATCGTAGCGGTAGAGCGCGAAGAGCGGGCTCCAGTTTTCCTTCACCTTCCGGTTGGAGGGGAAAAACGCGGTGAAGGGATCCAGAACCTGCAGTTGCCGGCGGCCTCTTCCATCGTCCCAGTAGCCGGCCAGCGGCCAGAGCGTGGCCAGGCGGGTGGTCGCGTCCGCGAAGTGCTGGCGCTTGTCCCGGTAAAGGAAGTAGAGCAGGGAGGTACGCTCCTCCCGGAAGCCCTCCGCGGTCGAGTTCACGGTCTTGAGGAAGGGCCACAGGTACCAGTTTTTCTCGTGGCCGGGGCGGGTTTCGTGCGTGTAGACCGGCATCCACCGGTTGACGTGGCGCTCCTCCCCGCGGCCCTGGACAAGGAACGGCCAGAAGTAGCGGTTTTCAGCGTACAGGACCCGCGGCTCCCATTCCCGCGTGTATCCGAAAAACGGCCACACGAACGTCTCGCTCCTCAGTCCCGCGGCGGTTTCCCGGTGGTAAAAGGGCAGCACCCCGAAGCGGACGTAGGGGACCTCCTTGTCGAGGTCGTCGCGGTAATGGTAATGGAGCGGCCAGAGCGCCCAGGTGTGGACGTAGTCGTTGTCCCTTTCAAAACGCCCGTACAGCGGCCACAGGCCGAAGCCCCGGCTGTGCGGGCCGCGGAGGGTCTGGATGAAGGGCCAGGGAACATGAAGGCGGGTTTCATCCCCTTTCTCCGTGCGCACCCAGAGGGGCCAGAAGGCGAACTGGATACGGTCCCGCCAGAAGCGGTCCTTCAACTCGCCGGCCAGCGGCCAGAGGGCGAAATACGAGGTCTCCGGATCCCCGGTCTGGTCGCTGAAGACGAAGGGGAAGAACTGGAAGAAGGTCCCGCCGTTTGCGTGGTTGCGCCGGTACTGGATGATATTGAGAACATGTCCGGATTTGGTTGTTTCGCGGTCAAACCAGTTGGCGAATGGGTATAGGAGGTGGGAACTGCGATGGCCGGTATCCGGATCGGCAAAGGTCGTCCATAAAGGGCGGATGCTGAGGATGCGTTCCCCCGGCTGTTCGGTGAGGGAGAAAAGGGGGCCGAGGCTGCCGGTTTGGTCGGGACGTCCCACGGGGGAATCCTCCCGCTCCACCAGCAAGGGCCAGAAATTGCTTTCCGCGGCCTGCAGGTTGAGCAGGGACCCGAATAACAGGAGCCCGAACAAGCCCCGCATGCCAAAGGGAATCCCCATCGTCCAGTTTCGTTAAGCGACTACAAGGAGTAAGGAACTTGATCCCGGAGGAAACCTTAAAATTTCAAAAAGGCCGTAAAAATCTCGATGCTTGCAGGCTTGATGGATGGTCCCATGCTGGGAGGGCATGCGAATCACGGGTGGAGCAGCGAGAGGGATCCCGCTCGGCACGGGGCGTGCCCGCCAGATCCGCCCGGCCACGGACCGGATGCGCGAGGCGGTGTTTTCCAGCCTTGGCGGGCGGGTAACCGGTGTCAGCTTTCTCGACCTGTTTGCCGGGACGGGAAGCTACGGGCTGGAGGCGCTCTCGCGGGGAGCAACCGGGGGCACCTTTGTGGAGAAGAACGCACCGGCCGCGGCGGCCCTGCGTGAAAACCTCGGCGCGGTCCTGAAGAGCCTTGGGAATCCTGCCAATCTGCCGGTAAGGATCCTCCGGGCGGATGCAACGCGGTTTCATTCCGAAGCCGGCTTCCGCCTCGTGTTCATGGATCCCCCCTATGAGCTGGCGCGCAGCCGGGCAGCGGAGCTGCTGGAAAGGGCCAAGGCCCTGCTGGAGCCGGAAGGTGTGCTGGTCTTTGAATGCCCGCCGACCTGGCCCTGCCCTCAGCCGGCTGGACCCTGCTGCGTCGGATCGGCAAAGGCGGCACCAACGAACCGAGTGTTCGGATCCTGGCGGTGGCCTGCGAGTAGCGCGTTTACG
>JBNGDP010000193.1:0-4688 GCA_049975345.1 Oceanipulchritudo sp.
GCTTGCCCGCCGGCGCGCTCCGTGGTTCCACAATTTTCCGGGAAGAACCATTTTTATAATGCCTGTGCATTCGCCGCCCAGCTTGACCACTTCATGGGACGTGACATGACCTCGGTCGCCTTCTCCTGGCCGACCCGCCAGAACATTGCGGCTTATGTGATCGGGAATGACGTGGCGCGCGGCAGCCGTTCGGCTCCGGCGCTGGCATCCCTGATCCGGGCCATTGCCGACAATTCGGAGGCCCGCCGCATCCACATTGTCACCTGGAGTGCCGGGGGCCGCGTGGTCACCGAGGCCCTGACCCAGTTGTGCGATCTCTTTCCGGAGGATACGCCGGAGCAACTCAGGGAACGGTTCCGTCTTGGCAGGGTTTATTACGCCGCCGCAGACGTCCCGAGGGAAACCTTTCTCGCCGCCCTGCCCAAGATCAACAGCCTTGTCCAGGAGGTGATCGTGACAGCCTCCTCCAAAGATGAGGCGCTCCAGAGCGCAGCCCTCTTCATGGGTGGATCCACCCGGATTGGCCAAATCGGCAAGGAACCGCTCACACCAGAGCAAATCGAGGTCGTCCTCGCCGCCGATCGCCTGCAGGCGGTGGATGTATCGGGGGGACGCGAAGAGCGCGGATTCGACATCACCGGCCACCGCTACTGGCTCGACCATCCATGGGCCAGTACCGATATGCTGCTGACCATCCGTACCGATCTCGAACCCGCGGAACGCGGCCTCATTCCCGGCAAATTCCAGCCGGTGCACTGGATCATGCCCACCGACTACGAGGAGCGCATCCGGGCCTTTATCGAGAGCAAGCCGACCTCCGTGCGGGAAAGCGAGTAGAAGCCCCTGGCCTTGCGGGACCACGAAAAATCGCCGGCTCCCCGGGCCGCGCGGCGCAACCCGCTTGGGGAGGCGGCGACGGAAAAGGAACTTCGCCTGGACCGGTTTTCCTGTTTGGTTCGCCGGATCATTAAAAATCCTGACCAAGACACACAGCCGATTAACATCAACGGGGTCTTTCCCCATCCCGGTCGCATCCAGAGATACTGACATGTGACCGCCTATGTTTATCGTCGCAGGGTGGCCAGGCTCACGCCGACGGCAACGGTGAGAAGACCGAACAGATCCCAACGGGTGACCGTGTCACCAAAGGCTGCCCAGGCCATGAGCATGGTCACGGGGGGTCCGAGATAAAAAAGGCTGGCTTCCCGGGTCGCATCAAGACGCGACAGCAGATGCCACATCAGACCATAGGCGCCAAGGGACACACCGAAAACGAGCCACAGCATGGCGAGGACGAAGGGAACATCCGCTCTTGTTTCAAGGCCTTCAAAAAACAGGGCCGGCAGGCTGACGACAAGCGCCGTACCCAAGGCCTGGTAAAAGAGCGAGAGGCCGAGTGGAATCCGGTCGGGGTCCTGAAATTTGACCCGCCGTCTTTCCAGCAGGCTGGCGAGGGTGATGGCCAGAACGGAGCCAAAGGGAAGGAGGTAGGCGAAAACAGAAACCGGCTGGCCGAAATCAACACGCACGCCGACCGTGATGAGCACGCCCCCAAAGCCGATCACGGTGCCCAGCCATTGCAGGCGTGAAATGGGCTCACGGGCCATCAATCCGGCGAGGGCGCCGGTCAGCAGCGGCTGCAGGGCGACGATCAGGGCAACCAGTCCGGCCGGAACCCCGAACTGCAGGGCATAGGTGACACAAGCCAGCCAGGTTCCGTGGGCAAAGACCCCCAGCAGGCACGCATGGGTCACCATCTGTCCGCCGGGCCAGAAAAGCCGTTTCCGGATCGCCAGATAGATCCCCAGAATCAGGCAAAGGGCCCAATACCGCCAGAAAAGGAGCGTCAGGGGCGCGACATTGGGCAGCACATATTCCGCCCCGATGAAACCTGAGTTCCAGAGGAAAACAAAGCCGGATGCGCTGAGAAAAACCAAAGTCGTGCCGGTCGTGGGGTCCTTTTTACCCGGTGAGAAGGATTCCCCGGTCCCGGATTCCGGTGATCGTGCGCCCATGCAGCAAGACTGTTGGATTCATTCGTCACCGCAATGAATAAAGGGAAGTGGACGCACATGGCCGGCCAACCAAATGAAAAGGTGTTTACTCGGGTCAGACCCTTGCTTAACTCTTGCTTAACTTAAGTGTTTTACCGTGAAGTGCAAAAATCAATTACCACCCAAATGAAAATCGCCTTTATCGGAGCGGGATCGGTCGGGTTCACGCGCAAGCTGGTGGCCGACCTGTTGACGGTGCCGGAATTCCACGATGTGGAGTTTGCCTTCACGGATATCAACAAGCGGAGCCTGGAGATGGTCACGGCCCTTGTCCGGCGGGACATCCGAGCCAACGGGCTGCGGACGCGCATCCGCGCGACCACCAACCGGCGGTTGGCGCTCAAGGACGCGAATTATGTATTCTGCGTGGTCCGGGTCGGGGGGCTGGAGGCGTTCCGGACGGACATTGAAATTCCACTACAATACGGGATCGACCAGTGCGTGGGGGACACGCTCTGCGCCGGCGGCCTGATGTACGCCCAGCGGGGCATCGCGGCGATGCTGGATTTCTGCAGGGACATCCGGGAAGTGGCCGCGCCGGACTGCCTGCTGATGAACTACGCCAATCCCATGGCGATGATGACCTGGGCCGCCAACGCCTTTGGCGGCGTGCGCTGTGTTGGCCTGTGCCATGGCGTCCAGCACGGGCACTGGCAGATCGCCGAGGTGCTCGGGGCGAAGCAGGAGGAGGTCGACATCGTATGCGCCGGCATCAACCACCAGACGTGGTACCTGGACGTGCGTCTGCGCGGGGAAAAGGTGGCCCAAGCCGACTTGCTGGCTGCCTTCGAGCGGCATCCCGAATTTTCCAAAACCGAGAAGGTGCGTCTCGACATGTTCCGGCGCTTTGGCCACTACAGCACCGAGTCGAACGGGCACCTGAGCGAGTATGTGCCCTGGTACCGCAAGCGCCCGAGGGAGATCCGCCGCTGGATCGACCTGTCCGAATGGATCCACGGGGAGACCGGCGGGTACCTGCGCGTCTGCACGGAGGGGCGCGACTGGTTTGAACAGGAATTCGGGAAGGGGGTGGAGGCGATCCCGGCGCTGGAATTCACTGCGGAAAACCGTACCCAGGAACATGGAAGTTACATTATAGAGGCGATGGAGGCGGGCCGACCCTACTGCGGGCATTTCAATTTGCGTAATGATTCCACCATTACCAACCTGCCAGCGGACGCCATCGTCGAGGCGCCGGGCTATGTGGACCGGCACGGGTTCAACCGCCCGCAGCTGGGCGACCTGCCGCCGGGATGTGCGGCCGTCTGCTCGAATTCCATCGGGGTACAGCGGTTGGGCGTGCTGGCGGCGGTGAAGGGGGATGACGAGTTGCTGCGGCAGGCCTTCCTGCTGGATCCGCTGGTCGGTGCGGTCTGCAATCCGCCGGAGGTCTGGCAGCTGGTCGACGAAATGCTCATAGCCGGGGAGCCGTGGCTGCCCCAGTATGGCGCCGCCATCGCCGCCGCCCGCAAGCGCCTCAAGGCCGGTCCCCGTATCCCGACAAAGCCGGCGCCCGGCGTGCGGCCGCGTCCCCGACGCGCAGCCAGGCCGAAGGCCAATCCCCGCGAGGGGCACTAGGGCAGGGGAATATTCGGGAATTGCGCCGTCATGAAATACCAAGGACAGTCCCTGTTCCTGGATGAAACCTCCCTTCGTGAACCGTCAAACTCGTTCAGCCTGGATGATTTGCCGAATCCGGAACCGAAGCACCCTTGCCGCCTGGAAAAAACCAGTTCGTTGCTGGAGCGACTCTGGCGCGTGGCGCTGCGTGATGTGGAGAGCAACATCATTCATCAAGAGGGGGAAACTTACTTCGGTGCAGGGGCGAAGTTTGGCGCCTTCCTCTATACCCGGGACATCGCTTTCTCGGGGATCCTGGGACTCAACCGGCTCTACCCGGACATCATCAGGTCCAGCCTGATCCGCACGCGCGAGCTGCGTCTGCGGGCCGGCTTTTGCGTTCCCCGCGGGCATGCGGTCCGGGAGTTGGACGCACCCTGGTCGGACGATCTGGAACTGGAAACTTTCCTCAAGACCTTTGGTGGCACGCATGGCATCAGCCGGCGCAGTGATGACATCGTCTGGCTCTGGTGCGCGCATGACCTGGTCAGAAAAACGAACCGTGAGAAGGACTGGCGCTGGCTGTTCACGTACGGCAGACGCTGCTTTGAAGAGCTGTACTCGTACTTTCGCGATCCGTCAGACGGCCTCTACCGCGGGCAGGCCGCTTTCATCGATATCCATTGGCCCAATCGCAAGACCACCGGCTACCCGGACAATTGGCAGTTGGCGGACTGCCTGCTCATCAAGGCGCTTTCCACCAATTGCCTGTATGTCCTTGGCCTCGCAGCCATGGCCGAGGCCGCCCAACGCCTGGGGCAGGATCCAAAGCCATGGAAGAGACAGGCCGAGGAATTGCGGGCAGCCATTCGGGACAACTTCCTTGCGGCGGATGGTCGGTACCGGTACTACAGGGATCGCCAGGGACGCCTGTCCGAACGCCGGGAAGCATTGGGTACCGCGCTGCTGTTTCCCGCAGGGGTTGTCAGCCGGGATGAAGCGACTGCCTGTGTGCTGGACTATCCAGTGACTGAACAGGGGGCCCCGCTCTTTGTCCCCTTCTTCGATGGGGAC
>JBNGDP010000194.1:0-4669 GCA_049975345.1 Oceanipulchritudo sp.
GCCAGACCGCTCAGCCGGCACTTGCCATCAAAATCCTTGCAATCCGGGAATCGGTTCCCATAATGCAAAAATCATGCTTCAACGCGGGTATAAGCAACTGATTCACAAATATCTGAGCCAGTTCCCGGCTGTGGTGATATTGGGACCGCGTCAAAGTGGAAAGACGACGCTGGCGCAGGGTCTGGGCGGGCGGTATTATGACATGGAATCGGAGGGTGGTCAGGCGCGGTTGGATGCGGAGTGGGATGAAGTTGTGGCGGTGAGCGAACTGATCGTGATCGACGAGGTCCAGGAGTACCCGGAGATCTACAAGCGTCTGCGTGGGACGATCGACCGGGACCGCAAACGCAATGGGCGATTTCTTCTCCTGGGATCGGTGTCGCCCAGCCTGGTTTCGGGCGTCTCGGAGTCCCTCGCCGGAAGGGT
Organism: Oceanipulchritudo sp.; assembly: GCA_049975345.1. GTDB lineage: Bacteria > Verrucomicrobiota > Verrucomicrobiia > Opitutales > Oceanipulchritudinaceae > Oceanipulchritudo. Next base: position 427 of record JBNGDP010000194.1, read on the forward strand.
CGGATTTGTTGAAATGAGTCCATTCTCGCTGAGTGAGCCGACCGGCCAAAGCATGGATGATCTCTGGCTGTACGGAGGCTACCCGGATGGCGGAATCCTTGATTCATCGCACTTTCCCGACTGGCAAAACAGCTATTTGACCGCGCTGACGACGAGCGATTTACCCAAGTGGGGGCTGACGGCTTCGGCGCAGATGAGCCAACGCCTGTTGCAGATGATAGCGGTGCACCACGGCCAACCGCTCAACGCATCCCAATTCGGGCAGGCACTGGGAATCGACCACAAAACCGTCCAACGCTACATTGACTTTCTGGAAGGCGCTTTTCTGGTGCGCCATCTGCAACCCTATTACGCGAATATCAGAAAGCGACTGGTCAAACGTCCCCGCATTTTCCTTCGGGACAGCGGTCTCCTTCATGCCCTTATGCGGGTTCATGACCGGGAGATCCTCTACAGTCAACCATGGCTCGGACAAAGCTGGGAAGGGTTTATCATCGAACAGGTGATCAGCGCCCTCCATATGAAAAACCATAAAGTCACGCCGTACTATTTCCGCAGTTCGGACGGCTACGAAATCGATCTTCTCCTGGACTGGGGAACCGAGCTGTGGGCGGTCGAAATCAAACTCAGCTCCAGCCCGCCAAAACAGGAAATCGATCGCCTGCAGAAAGTCGCTGACATGGTCGGTGCAAGTCGGCGCATCCTGCTTTGCCGGACCAGTGAGCCATTTGGAAACAAGACATTGTCCGTCACCCATCCGCAGCAGTGGATTGCGGAGTTGTAGCGGTAAAGCGCTACGCGGCCGGCCGTCTTCCGCCCCCACCTACAATGATGCCTGCCACGTCCGCGTGCGCGTCGAGTAAGCGCAGCCGGAAAAACCTCTTCTACACGGAACCAGACAACCCACCTACCCGGATGCTCGTCCTCCGACTTGACACCGGCGCACCGATGCACCAAATTACCGGAATGAGACTCACCGTCAACCTGGAGGAATCCTACTACCGGGCGGCAAAGGCCCTGTCCAAGGCGGAGGACTGTTCCCTCAGCAAGGCTGTGAATCGTCTGATCGCGGCCGGATTTGAGAAGCGCCCTGGCGGCTCCGCAAAGCCCGCGTCAGCGGTCGCACCGTTTCCCACTTCCCGCGGAAACCGTCGGGTCACAGCGGCGATTGTCGACCAAATCGAAGAAAATGCGTAAACAGAAAACGGATGCCTTCCTCCTGGATGGCAACCTGCTGGTCGCCTTGCGCATTGACACGCATGAACACCATGAGTGCGCGCACAATTGGTTCAACCTACTGGGCCCAAATGTCCGGTTTGCCACCTGCGCGATAACCGAAGGAACCCTCCTGCGAGTACACATGGCGGTCGCCCAGGACCGTTCCGCCCAGGCGGCATGGGAAGCCCTCGCGGAAATCCGTAACCATCCCGTTCATCAGTATTGGAAGGCAGGGTTTTCTTACACAGAGGTGGCGTTCAGGGGGCTGACGGGCGGGAAGCAGGTCACCGATGCGTGGCTTGCGGAACTGGCCCGAAGAAAGCAGGGAAAACTCGCGACACTGGACACCGGCCTGGCTGCCGTGCATGCCGACGTCGCTGTCCTGGTAAGCTGAAGAGGCTCGGCAGCTCATGCCGGCGATCCGGTCTCAAAGCTGTCCCCGGCCCGGCTCCAGAAGGTCTGTCCCCAGGTGCTTTGCGGATCATCCCATTCCGATGCGAGTTGACGCAGGTCCTGCTCAAGTCCAGCCCGCAGTTCCCGAAAGGCCGGATCGCAGCTTAGATCCTTTGTTTCCCAGGGATCCGACTGCAGATCAAACATTCGTGTCACCAACGGCTGTCCATCCACCGCGGCCAGGGTGAATTTGTACCGCCCCTTTTTAACCGAGCGCAGGCTGTTTTCATAGGCGAAAAACATGCGCTCCCGGGCCTGACCTTCCTCGCCCCGCAGCAGCGGTGCGAAGGAGCAGCCCTCTACCGATGCAGGAACGGCCAATCCCAGATGCTCACACAAAGTGGGGAAAATATCGAGCAGGTAAACCGGTGCCTCCGAGATCTCTCCCTGGCGGATACCGGGGCCAGAAAAGATCAGTGGCACGCGGATGGAATGCTCATAGTGATTCTGTTTGCCCATGAGTCCATGCTGACCTACCGCAAGTCCGTTGTCCCCAGTGAACACAATTACCGTATTCTCCAGCTCGCCTTGCTTCTCCAGCACATCCAGCACCCGGCCCAGGCAATCATCAAGGTGGGTGATCATCGCCCGGTACTCGGCAATATGTTTGCGGATCGCCCCGGGCGTGCGGGGAAAGGCCTCCAGTAATTCATCGCGGATTTGCAGGGCTCCCGTGTCATAGGGATGTGCGGCCATGAAATTCGGGGGAAGTTCGACCTCCTCCGGGGGATACATACACAGATATTCGGGCGGCATGGTCCGCGGATCGTGCGGGGCCAGAAAACTGAGGTAAGCCATCCAGGGTCGGTCTCCCTCACGGCTCCCGATCCAGTCAGCGGCGGCATCCGCCAGCAGATCACTGGAATGGACGCCCAATGACATGTGATCCCCGGGAATTCGATGGACCTCATTGGATTTAAAGGGATCCACACAGCGGGGAAAGGTCTGCCCGTATGCTCCTTCCGGATCGTAGTGAAAACTGGGTACATTCCAGTGGTCGGCCATTCCGCCAAAGAAAATGTGCTCCCCGTCCGAAAAGGACCGGTTGAAACTCTCCCTGCCGTTATGCCATTTGCCGGTTGCGAAAGTCTGATAACCTGCGTTGCGGAACTGCTCCCCCAATGTGACATGCTCCTCGGGTATCCGCTCACCGACACCATCGAGGTGAAAAAGGGTGCGCCCGGTGTGCAGCATCGCGCGTGAGGGACAGCAGATTGCACCGCAGGTTCCCCCCGGAATATGCGCCTGGGTAAAACTGGTACCCATTGCCACCAGACGGTCCATATTCGGTGTGCGGATCTCCGGGTTTCCCAGCGCGCCGATCGTGTCAAAGCGCTGGTCATCGGTGAGTACAAATAGAATGTTCGGTTTGGGATGCATTGCCTAACTGAAGTGAAGGCCAAATGAAAATGGTAATTGAATCACGAGGTTTTCAGGGCAAACACGTTTTAGAAATTGTTTTCAAGCGCATTCCTGACCCGCCTCCAGAACAGAGTGCCAAAAAAGCCTCCTGCTGGCCCATGATAACTACTCCCGCAGATTGCCCAAATGTGGCATCGAATGAGGTCGCCATCGAGCACCAACCCCGATTATTCCCCGCTTCCAGCCCCGGAACTTGCAATCCTCAGCAGGAGCAGCGGCAGGAATTGAACCGTGGAACAAAACAAGGGGATTCCAACAAGGATCGCCGTTTGAAAAGGTGGTCTCGCGAGTTTCACTAGCCCTCCCGTTCAGGCGATTCAACAACCCTCAAAACAAAACAGCATGAATAAAACCACATTCCTCACATCCATTGCTCTGTCAGCGGCATCCCTTGCCCACGCGGCCCTCGTCATCGATTTCAACAATAGCGGGGATCTCACAGGAAATTTCACCCGGACGGGCAGTACCCTTTGGGCAGAAACTGCCTCGGGTGGCAACCCTTCAGGATATGCAAGTGTGGGTAGTAACTTCAGTGGCTTCAATACCCAGAATTCAACCTTCTCTCTGGATTTATCCCAGGATCAGTCATTCACGCTCAGCGCCGATATTCTCACGGCATTCAATCTGTTCCCAAGGGACGGTTATTTGAATTTGAGCCTTGGATTGACGACTGCCTCCTCAATAGCCTATGCGGGCAGCGGGAATCTGGACCAGGTCTCCCTGGTTGCCGGCACTGTTTCCAAAACAGACAACATCGACGGATCCACGGGAGGGCCGACCAACACCTACGGCTACCATTTCGGCCGCGGCGACACCTCGACCGGGCGCCAAATCACGGGCAGCAGTGTCGACAATCTAAGTATCAATACCTGGTACCAATTGATTACAAATTGGACGTACACTGATTCAACGAACACTTTTGCAATGAATCTGGTCTTAAAATCGGCTGACGGAACATCCACCGTGCGCGACCTCAGTTTCGCATCCGGAATTGCCAATCCATGGGGCGCAGATGACACCATCATAGTCCATGCTTTCTTTGGGGGCAGGGAGTCTTACAATGCGGGTATCTCAGGTGTTGACAACTTCACTACGCCCGTCCCCGAGCCCTCGGCCTTCGCCCTGCTGGGCGGGCTGTGCGCGCTTGGCC
>JBNGDP010000195.1:0-4513 GCA_049975345.1 Oceanipulchritudo sp.
ACGACGTCGTCACGGCGGGTGTCTTGGGTGACGCCATCACCAACTCGACACCCGGGGTGGCCAACCGGACCAACATCGAGCTTGGAACGGCTGTTGACCAGTCCACCGGTCCTGTCCTTGTCGTTCCCGAGCCGTCCACTTACGCGGCCATTCTCGGCGCGCTGGCGCTCGGGTTCATCCTGATTCGCCGTCGTTGTCGCAACTAATCGCATTCGGCGATCCGTTTACTTTGGAAGGAATACTGTTTCTTTCTAAATCAAGGGTTAGGGGGGCTATTGGTAAATCCGATAGCCCCTTTACCGGAAAGCCTTTCCCATCAGATCGTATTCAGTCATGAAAATCAGAATCCCCTTATCCCTTACAATTATCTTCGCCTTCACCTTTAACGCAACCGCGCAGGTTCAGATCCTAAACACCTTCGACACCTTTGTGGAAATTTGGGGTGATGGCCAGACAAAGCGCGATACCGAGCCGGTCATGGCCGCCCGTAACTCTTATGAAAGCTCAAATGTACAAGTTGGCTTTCGGGAGCTTGCGGGGGTGCCCCTGACAAAATTCGATGTCAGCAGCCTGACGCCCGCCGATCTCGTTGGCAAACAAGTCCTATTCCAGATTGCCCTCGCGGGTTTCGATATTGACCCGGACAGCGATGGAGCGACCGTGGGCGTCTACAATCTGCCCGACGACGATATTGACAACACCGCCATCCTCTTCGGGCCCAAGGTTGATTTTGTGGACCTTACGGTGGCCCTGGACTGGGCCGGCAACGACTATCTGGCCGGTGCTCCTTTCCCGGGGGTTGCCATAAGCCGGGACGATATCAGCCTCATCGACACCGTTGAGCTGACCCGGTCCTTTCTCGACGGAGGAGTTGTGGACGATCCCGACATTATCGGCTCGGATGTGAGTGCAGACGGCGTATGGAACAATTATACCAACACCCTGAGCTTTGACGTGACCTCCGTGGTCGCAGGCTGGGTGGATGGTACTATCGACAATAACGGCCTCGCCGTCTGGCTTGATCCGCTTCTGCCGTTGAACGCTCCCCTTGAGCAGATCAACTTCACCACCTTTGAAAACACCAACGCAACCGGTGCACCGGGTGGCAGCGCCCCTGCGCGCCTGTACATTGTCGATGCCCCGGTAGCCGTCCCGGTGCCGCTGATCAGTGGCTCCATCAGTGGGCCGGATTTCGTGATCAGCGTCCCGAGCGACAGCGCCTACAATTACACCCTTCAGGTCTCGGGCGACCTGAGCGCGGGCTCCTGGTCCGATGTGGAGACCCAGCCCGGAGATGGCTCGGTGCTGACCTTTTCCCAGCTGGTCCCCGCCGCCGGCGACAAGGATTTCTACCAGGTCGTCGTCACGCCCAAGTGATATTCCCATTTCACAGCATCAAATAATTCCATGCCTGGTTCCTTCCGGGACTCCGGTCCCGGAAACTTTCCTTGCCTTTCCACAAAAGCCTCCGTTACGGGGGCTTTCCTTTTGTAACCAAAAATAAGACAAAGATTCGAGATGCAGCTTTTCCACTTACACCGCTCGCTTCGACGGGTCCAGGCGCTGGCTATCCCGTTTGGCCTTCCCCTGATCGGCTTAGCCCAAAGTGTCTCCTTTTCGGGAGATTCCATCTCGATGGTGCTTCCCACGGAATTGGGGAAACGCTATGACATCCAGTACAGCCAGGATTTGATGACATGGCAGGAAACCGGCCAGTGGTGCTATGGTACAGGTGAACCGGTAACCTTTCACATGCCTTTTCCCGGCATTCTGTTTTTGCGTGCGATGGTCTCGGATCATGCATATCAGGTATATTTTGTTTCGCCCGATGGGGATGATTCCAATAGTGGAGTGGCGGCCAATGCGCCATTTGTTTCCATCCAGAAGGCCGCCGACATGATGCAACCGGGTGACGTCTGTTATCTGCGGGGCGGGGTCTACCGCGAGATGGTTGTGGTGCCGGTTGGACCGGACAATCCCCAGGAATACCGGACCTTCCGCAGCTATCCGGGTGAGCGGGCCACCCTGCGGGGCGACGTGGAAATCCCGGATAACGCGTGGAGCGTCTATAGCGGGCAGATCTACATGGCCTCCTGGTCGGCTCCAGTGAGTGACCTCTATATTGAAGATGAAATGGTCTGGACAGCCCGCTGGCCGGATGCCACCAGCAACGACCCTCTGGTCCCGGAATTCTCATTCATGGATGCCGGGACCTCGCCCACAATTGGCTCCTACTATCACAATGTCACGGATCAGGAGCTCACCGCCCCGGCCGGATCCTTAGTCGGCGCCAAGGTCTGGTTTACCGGAAAGGAGCGATGGTGGGCCCGTGCGGGATACGTCTACAGCCACAACAGCACAGGGGCTTTCAGGCTGCAGATTCCGCTGGAAGCCCCCAGCAATGACCTGTGGTATGGGGTCATTCCGGCAGTGGATTCGCCCTATTTTCTATATGACCATCCGGCACTTCTGGATGCGCCCGGGGAATGGTATCATGATGATGTTGCCAATATTCTCTACCTGTGGACCCCCGACGGATCCCCGCCCGCGGGTGTGACCTCCTACACCAACCGCTGGATATTCGATATCAGTGGATGCCGGAAGGTCCGCCTGATGGATCTCGAATTCTTCAGCGGTAGCATCAACGCCGTCGACGCGCAGGACTGCGTCCTCGAGAACTTGAAGCTGAGGCATATGGACCCGATGCCCTTCGTCACGGCAGTTCGCGAGCGCGAGCGGAATTTCGCGTTATACTATTCGGCTGGGTACACCGGCATTCCTCTGAGTGGGAGCAACAACCTGATTCAGTATTGTGAAATCAGCCACAGCTGGGGAGACGCCGTCTGCATCGACGGAACCGGCAATACCGCCCGCTACAACCAATTTCACGATCTCAACTACTACGGGACGATGGCGGGTGTCAGTGTCTTTGGCGCTCAGAACGACCTGATCGGAAACTCGATCTGGCGTATGGGTCGCAGCGGCGTCCGCAACGATCAGCATGCGGGAGGCTTGTTTGAATTCAACCACATTCACAATGTCGGGAGAATCAACTGGGATGTGGGCGGAATATACATGTACAATGCCCAGGGGAGCCCATCTGACCGTTTGCAGATCCGCAACAACCTGGTTCATAACGTGCAGCTGAACAACAACGATGGCCCCACCAATTACCAATTCTCGGGTTCCGCCATCTATGTCGACGGATCGTCTTCCGCCGTTAACATCTATTTGAATGTCTGCTATGATTACCGCCGCTATGGCGTCCAGCTCAATGGCGACTCGTTCCTCGGGAAGGACAATGACTACTGTGACATCGCCTACAACACGCTCATTGACTCCCCGTTTGATGGACTAAGCGCGCCGACGGGGGGGGTCTACTATCAGGAGTTTGGCAAGACCGACGTGCAATTCCGCTACAACGTCTACTGGGCCACCCAGACCATCACCCTCGCAGGGGTCACCCCTGTGGGAAATACGGGGCTCCTGATCTCTGACTTTGCTGGATTTTACGAGGACAACTATCAGCTGGTCGCAGGGGCCCCGGCAATCGACGCCGGCATGCCCATAGCCGGGGTCACGGATGGATACCTTGGCGCGGCTCCCGATACCGGTGCCTTTGAATTTGGAATTCCCGGCTGGGAGGCCGGTATCCCAGCGCCGACGCCTGCCATGCCCGCCATCGGTCCGCTGTCGCCCGCCGGTCTTTGAGGCCGCGCGTGGAAGCCCCTTGACAACAAGACCAGACCAGACCAGATTGTACTCATGAAGACAATCAACGTGCAGGAGGCGAAGACACAGCTATCGCGGTTGATGGAGGAAGCGGCGGCGGGGGAGACGATCATCCTGGGGAAGCACGGGCGGCCGATGGTGAAGCTGACGGCGTACCGGCCGGAGCGTGAGGAGCGGCCGCTGGGCGGTCTGGAGGGCAAGATCCGGATCAGTCCGGATTTCGACGATGAGGATCCGCGGATCGAGGCGCTTTTCACGGGAGCGGGGCAGTGAACTATCTGTTGGATACGCATGTTTTTCTCTGGATGCTCTCGGAACCAGGGAGGTTGAACCGGAAGGCGGTCCAGGCGATCCACAATCCGGACCATGCGGTATTTGTAAGCGCGGTGAGTGGGGTGGAGATCGCGATCAAGGCGGGGCTTGGCAAGCTGGAGGTTCCGGATGGGCTGGCTGATGAAATCAATTCCCGCGGCCTGCAGGAATTGCCGCTCACTTTCCGACATGGGGAAGCGCTGGCCGCTCTTCCGCTGCATCATGCCGATCCCTTTGACCGGATGCTGCTGGCTCAGGCCCTTGAGGAGGACTTGGTCATCATCACCCACGATGCCAAGATGGAGCGCTACGCGGGGGTCAAACTGCTGATGACCTGAGGTCCTTGATCGTATTAAAATCCAGAGACCCGAAAGCCCGGTTGCAGGACCTGGGGGGTGCAGGGTCAGGGTCTTGCCCGAATAAAATCGCGTATCGGTTCCGCGTAAAAGGGCGACGGCTCCGGACCATG
>JBNGDP010000196.1:0-4501 GCA_049975345.1 Oceanipulchritudo sp.
CCGATTGCTTGCCCGCCGGCGCGCTCCGTGGTTCCACAATTTTCCGGGAAGAACCCATTTTTGTAGGGAAATAGGGCAGTGGGCGTGGGACTGCCATGGTCCGTTGCAGCCCGGTCCTTGAATTTCTCCACCGGCTACCTACAGAAACTCCTTGAACTTTGACATGATTTCTTCCTCCGGCTTGGCAGGGGCGATGCTCGCCAGTTGCTCAAGGATGTAGTTCATGTCGAGCTTGCCCTTTTGGCGCATGAGGATACCCTCCACGTCGCTCCAGTCACGGGGTCGATTGGCGAAAGCCTTCATGACGACGAGATCCTCCGCGGAGCAAAGACGCAGGGGAATGCCGGTGATCGGCATGTCCTTTGCCCGCTTCGTGGCGGATTCCTCGAAGGGCAAGGCGCCCAGAGCCAGATCGATGGGAACGCCCGCGGAGGTTTGTAATAGAAGGACGCGGTTTTCCAGGGCAAAGGCTCGGGCATCCTTCATCCTTGGCTGAATTTCCCGCAGGATCCTGTCTGTAACAGCTCCCTCGTTGCCCCAACCCGCGAGGACCGTCAGATCGAGATCCCGGGTCAGTCTGGGTTCCCCCCAGTGAAGATTGGCCAGCCCGCCGATAAAGCAGAACGGCAGTCCGGTCTTTTCCATGGCATCCTGCACCTCTCGGGCGGCTTGAATGAGGTCATCCATCCGACCGCTCCCTAGGCATGACGGCTGCGCAACCAGGAAAAGCACGCCTGCTGCTCCACGAGGCCGGTTGTCCCGCGTCGCTCCCCAACCGCCAACGCCGCCTTCCAGGCAAGCCTGAATTGGCGCACAGCTTCATCGGTATTCGTAGCCGGAAGGCGTTCGCGCCGTTCCCGCTGCAGCCGCTCCTCCACAGCAGCCCAGTTCGGGAGGCCGGGGGAGCGATCTGTGTCGGCGGGTTTTGTGGATTTCATGCCACCCCTTATTCTTGGGAATCCACCACGCTTTGCAAGGGAACAAGCAGGGTCATTGCATGAATGGCTTGCCCTCCGAAGCTCCGAACCAGTCGAGGAGCGAAGGCTGGAGCCAGCTGTCAGACCTCTTTCAGCATGGATTGATCAGGTGGAGCATGAGCGTGGGACCTCCGCTTACCCGCCCTGAGCCAGCCGAAGGGCGGATGGTCTCCCAGTGCCCTGGCAGCGGCGCGCAAGCGCGCGCGCCACGAATGCCCGCCGCAATTGCATCAAACCTTGGTGAAACCGGTATCAGACTCGAACGGCCGACCTGCTGATTACAAATTTTCAGTTCTTATGCGGCCTCCCGGGCGGTTTCCGGGATCTCAACTGCACGTAGCTGCAGGGAAACGCAGGGAAGTGCGTTTTTAAGGGCAATAAGGGCAGTGAAAAGGGCTACTCATGCCTTTCCGATGAACGGATCAGGCTACGGTTCCCGTATGGCGAAGGGCATATCAGGCGGGACAATGGCCTCAAAATGGCGGAGATTGAAGGTCCAGACGACCTCAGCGCGAATTTCCTGAGCGGCGATCAAGTGAAAAAAGTCATAGACGATCCCACCGATCAACCCGGCTTCCGCAGCCAGACGTTGGGCTTCGATCACTTTCGAGCGGGGAAGGGCCTTGCATTCCATGTGCGGGAGAATGCCGTCTTCGAGAATCGTTTTCACTTCATGAGGCGGGACCGCCAGGCCCTTGGGCAACTGCGTCATGGCGGAATGGAATTCGAGAAGGCTGTGACTGTGCAGCAGGCCCGTATCCTGCCCCGATATACACCGCCGCAGCTTTGCGTCCGCCCGGTTGAAGTGCGGGTGCTGGCGCACGGAGGCTGCCACCAGGACACTCGTGTCAAAAAAGCAACGCATGCGTTCCCCTCAAAGGCCACCCGCCCGGCTGTCGCGTTCTTTACGCCCGCGCTTCAGGGCCTCGTCGAAGTCCGCCAGTTCCGCATGCACCTCGGGCACGTCCCGGTAGACACGTCCTCCCGAACGGACCAACCGGGCGGACTTCATCTGGACCGGTTTCAGCACCACCGAATCCGCCCCGAGTACCGCCTGCAGGCGGTCCCCCGCCCGCAGGTGCAGCCGTCTCCGTACCTCCTTCGGCAAGACCACCCGTCCGGCTTGGTCGATGGGGATCGTTTTCATGGCATTTTTTATTCCAAATGGTATTTTTTTTGTCAAGAAGGGACGTAATTGAGCTCAATTTCGAACGGCCCGGACCCCGGAAGGCAGAAAAGCGGGCATGGGGGTTATGGGAAAACGGCTCCCGGGCGGTTTCCGGGATCTCAACTGCACGGAGTTGCGGGTAAGCGCAGGGATGTGGGTTTTTAAGGGCAATATGGGCAGTCGGCCCGGAAAATGGACATTCTGGAACGTCCGCCAAACGGCCCCGCTTTAGTTATAGCCCCGACACGGGTCTTTGGAAAAACGATTCCAAAGACTTTCGCATCGTGCTGTTGGTGGAAAAGTCCTCCACGGGGACTCCGTGGATCCTGGGCAGCACTCCACCGGGCTTGCCCTTGAGGATGTCGGCTGGTTGGCCCGGCTCCGGGGCGAAAACAAGACCGCTATCCGGATCCGCGTAGAGGCAACCGGCTTCCTCCGGGGGGCGCGATGCAATCCAGTCTTTCGCAGAGGCGAGGGCGCTTTTCCAATCCCGTCGAAGGTGAACCGGATCAAGGGCAAGGCGCAAATCCAGCCGGCGGAGTTCATCCTCTGAAAGCGGGGGTTTGCGTTCGAGCAACTCCAGCAGCATCCGCGGGTTCAGGCCGGGATCCTTTCCTGTGGCAGCCCAAATGAAGGCGCCCAGGGGAAGAACCGATTGATGAAGATACAGGGCATCGAGCAGGTCGCGCGGCTCATCCCGGCCCGACAAGGCCAGAATTTTGTTTACCCCGAGGTCGACCGGGTGCAGAACCCAGCCGATATCCTCCAAACGGACAGGCGGAAAAAAGCGCCAGATGGAATCCCGGGCCCAGTCGATCAGCAGCGAATTGTTCGCTTTCGAGATGCGGGCACGGATGAAGCCCGGCTGAGAAAGGAGAAGCTGGATGCCAAATCCACCTCCTTCCAGACATCTGCAATCAGCGCCGTAAGCAGCGGATACTGCCTCTTCCGAGGAATGGAAAAGATCGAGGTCATGGCTGAACCGCAAGGCTTCCGGAGACAGGTGGATTCCCGTCGCCCCGGCCAGATGGCTGTCCGGTGAACGGTTGTCTGACAGGAGCTTGAGAACCTCCGCCTGTAACTGGCTTAACGGCATAGACGCCTTGCCCTTTCCCAGCCCTCTGCCCCCCCATGCGCTTTGAGCTGTTCGATGACCCAGGGAATGTCCTGTTCCCTTACTTCGAAGCCGGGTGGATTGCTCCAGAAACAGGTGTCGTGAAACTCCCGGTAGGCCCGGCGTGCCTCCCGGATGCGCACCATCGCCCGGGCCTGATCGGGTCCCAGCGTCCGGCGGCTCTTCAGGCCACCCTTGCGCCCGATTGTCGCCAGATAGCGGGATATGTTCGCTTCCACCATCAACCGTGAAACAATCATAAGCGGCTTACTTTGGCAAGGCGCAACCGACGACCCGCATAAATATCTATGCAACTGCCAGCCTCGTTCAGGCAGTGCCACCGGAGGTGAACACTGACGACCTGCTGATGACAAATTTTCCGTTTTTATGCGGCCTCCCGGGCGGTTTCCGGGATCTCAACCGCACGGAGCTGCCGGGAAGCGCAGGGAAGTGCGTTTTTAAGGGCAATAAGGGCAGTGGAGGGCGGATAAAATCCCATTGCGCCAAATTCAACTTGACGCCTTACGTAATATAAAAAATTGTAAGGAATGATCATCAAGATGACCAGCAAGCGGCAAGTGACATTTCCCAAACGGGTTGCTGAAAAGTTCCATTTGAAGGCCGGAGATAAGTTGAGCGTGGAGGAAACCGAGAACGGCATTCTGGTTCGCCCGTATCGCCTGGATATTTCCAAGCTCGCACCTCTGCGGCATAAGATTGCCCAAGACCTGCCTGAGCCGGATTACACAACTGTTCGCCATGCCGCCCTCGACCCACGGTTACGGAGTTGATACCTCGGTTTTTGTCAGGCTCTTGACCGGACATCCCGAGAAGGCCTTTCGCACAACCGTCGCCGCGCTGGAAAAGCTTCATCAAAAGGAATCGACGGCGGAGCTGGTTGTTTCCAACCAAGTGATCGGTGAAGCTTACATCACCCTCCAGCATCATTATGGAGTATCCAAAAGTGACGCCCGTGCGGCGATCCTTCAATTGTTCGATTCAGGCGCCATCAAACCGATGGGCGGCCTCAGTGTTCTCAATATCCTCAAAACTTCCGGAGGCGCTGGCCTGCTGGACAGGTTGATTGCCGATGATTATGATAGTCGCGGTGCCAAGGTCCTAACGAATGATAAACGGATGGCCAAAATTCCGGGCGTGGAGCTACTGGGTTGATTAAGCTGTCAGGCTCGAACTGACGACCTGCTGATTACAAATTTTCAGTTCTTATGCGGCCTCCCGGGC
>JBNGDP010000197.1:0-4489 GCA_049975345.1 Oceanipulchritudo sp.
GACCTTCGCCATGCAAGACCCGGGTCTTCGCGCGTAAACGCGCTACTCGCAGGCGGCACAGCCGGGATTGCCCCTCAAAATTCCCCCATGCGCTGCAGCAGCAGGGTCAGGCCGGCTGTCACCGCGGTCTCCACGCGCAGGACGCGGTCGTTCAAGGAAACCAGCTGGAAACCGTTGTCCTTGAGAACGGGACGGTCCCTCGCGTCCCATCCGCGTTCCGGACCGACCGCCAGGCACACCGCGCTCCCGGCGGGAATTTCCATTGCGCTCAGACGGCCAGTTCCCTCGTAGACATCAAGTGCCAGCCGCGTAGAGGGGTCCGGCAGGGCGGCGATGGCATCCTCCAGCGCCGCATCGACATGCACCGGCGGCACATGGGTGTCGAATGCCTGTTCCACGCCCTCGATCACCCGGCTGCGCCATTCGCCGCCTTTCCACAGGCTGGCCCGGGCATAGGCGGGATCGGAACGGGCGGTCGCCGCAAAGCGTATTTCGCGCACCCCGAGGGCCGGGGCGGTCCGGAGAATCTTGCGCGCCGTGGCGGGCCGGCACATACCGACCAGCAGGTGCACCGGGGGCGGCGGGGGCGGCGGCTTCCCCCACTCCACCGCGACGCGCATTTCATGGTCATCCAGGGCCGTGATCGTGGCCTTGCCAACCGGCCCGTTCACGACCCCGACGTCGAAGGAATCCCCTTCCTTCATGCGCAGGACCCCGCGCACGTGCTCGAAACGGGGATCGCGCTGGTCCAGGCAATATGCGGAATCGCGCCGTTCAAAGAGAATCCGGTTCACGCGTCGATCTCGACATCCGCCCTTGGAACGCTGCAACACAGCAGGATGTTGCCCTCGTCGGGGACGCCGTTGTGCCCGTGGGGGTAGTCCACCTCGCCGGACAGGAGGGGTTGTTGGCACATCGTGCAATTCCCCATGCGGCATCCAAAGTCCAGGTCAAGGCCCTTGGCCTCGCCGAGGGCGAGGATGCTGTCCTCTTCACCGGTCCACTCGGCATTGACGCCGCTCTTGCTGAAGGTCACTTTGCTCATGAATTTATCTGTGTCTTGGAACACCAAGGCGATCAACCAAGAATTAACATGGATTTCCAAAAAACCAGCTACCCCACCCGGATCCTTTTCGTGTGCATGGGCAATATCTGCCGCTCACCCGCGGCGGAGGCGATTTTCAGGGCGAGAGTCCGGGAAGCCGGCCTCGCCGACCGGATCGCATGCGATTCGGCGGGAACGATCGGCTATCACAGCGGCGAGCCCGCGGATGCCCGGATGCGGGCGGCGGCGGAAGGACGCGGATACACCCTCGACAGCCTCGCCCGCCAGGTCCGGCCGGACGACCTCGAAAGGTTCGACCTGCTGGTCGCCATGGACCGGGACAACCACGCCGCCCTGCAGTCCCTGAGGAATGGCCGGACGGACGGGGCGCGGATCGTCATGATGTGCGATTTTGCCCGGGGGCACGACGAGGAGGAGGTACCGGACCCGTACTACGGCGGGGAACAGGGGTTTGAAAAGGTTCTCGACCTTCTGGAGGACGCCTGCGAGGGGCTGCTTGAGGAAGTCCGCAAGTACTGATCCCCTTTCTCAGAACATCCAGGAGGGATCGCGGATCACCAGTTGGAGAGCGCCCCGCCAGTCATCGAGATCGGCGAAGGCGTTGATCCGGTCCCCCGGCTGCAGCTGCCCGAGGCGGCTCCGCACCTCGACCTCCGGACTGTAAAGCTGGAATTCCAGGTCGCCCGCCCGGATGCGCGGGGGATTGGTTTGTGTAATGACGGTGTCGACACGGAACAACTCCTTCAGCATGCCCGCGCGCGATTCCGCGTCCATTCCGGCGAGGATGGCGACATCCGGCACGGCTCTCCGGTCGAGCCGGGCGTAATGAACAACGGGGCGGTGCGCGGGCAGGGATTCGTCCGCCGGATTCTTCAACTCCATCCAGCCCTCGCTCCCCGGACCGGGAATGAGGCGGAAGCGGGCGAAGACCGGCAGGTGATCGGAGAAGCCGGCGCCGCCCCCGAAGTTGCTCCAGGAGACGGGGCGCCCCCAGCGGGTCTCCACATTCTCACCGGGCAACTCCAGACGATCGAATGAATTGTCGACGTACTGGATTCCCTTCCGGTCGTAGAGACCGGGGGTGACGACCATCTGCATCAGGGTTCCCCAGTAGCCGCGCCACACCTCGGAGCCGCGCCGTCCGGGCGGCAATTCGAACCAGAGGTTGTACAGCCCCCCGGCCTCCGGGCCGGTCATGCGGATTTCCCGGCCCTCCGCGCGCAGGACATCGTTGACGCCGGTCTCCCCGAATTCCGGGAAGACGGCCTTCTGGTTGTAGTTGGAATTGAAATCCCCGGCGATGATGACGTCCGCTGCGGGATTGTCGAAGAGGATGGCCTCCAGCTCGGCCCGGACGACCAGGGCGTTCTGGACCCGGATGGGTTCGGTGGCCGCACTGGACGCTCCGGATTTCCAGTGGTTGTTCAAGAGGATCAGCTCCCAGCCATCCACGTCCAAGCCCGCGACCAGGAGGTCCCGGGCATGGAGCATCGGACGCTGGCGGACGTATTTGACCGGAAAGCGGCTGAAAACGACATTCTTGTGCGGGGGATGGGATTCCATCCGGAACGGGTCCGGCTGGGCGATCCGGTAACCGCTCATGCCGTGATCGTCCAGGTACTTCAGGAGGAGCAAATCGGAGGGAAGATTGGCGGCGGCGGCATCCTCCCTAAGGATGGTCTCAAGGGAACGCCCGCGGGTGCGCTCCAGGAATGCATCGGCCGGGGGCGTGTCGAACGGGGTCCGGTCGAGTTCCAATTCCTGGAAGAGGATCACCTCCGGGCCCGCGCCCTCATTGAAGGCGGCCAGGCTCCGGCGGATGCCTTCCAGCTTGTTGAGGAGCGGGCCGAACCCGTAGTCGCCCTCCGGTCCCTGTTCGTACTGGTCGAAGAGGGCGACGCCGTCCACGTCGAAGAGGTTTTCCACGTTGTAAACGAGCACCGTGAATTCCCGTCCGGCCTGCGCGCCCAGAGCGGCCGCCAGGATTGTGATCAGTAATGCGAAGCGTCTCATGCTTTTTGCTTAAAGTTCCCGGATTTCCATGCAACACTTTCCGGAGCATGGGAGGACAAATCGAGCGGGCCATCGAGAAAGCCATCGGGGAAGCAACGGGTGAATCATTCGAACTGGTTCATTCCTCGGGAATCGGGGGCGGTTGCATCCATGATGCCACCTGCGCCAGCGGGGCGGACGGGCGGCAATTCTTCGTGAAACGGAACGAGCTTTCCCTGCTTCCCTGCTTCGAGGCGGAAGCGCACGCCCTGCGGGTCATCCGCGCCACCCGAACAATCCGGGTCCCGGAACCGGTCGCAATCTGCCGGGCCGGCGGGCAGGCCGCCCTGATCCTGGAGTTTTTGCCCATGGGCGGAGGCGGCCGTGCGGACTGGTTTGCCATGGGGGAACAGTTCGCCCGCATGCACCGTGCCACCGCGGAACGGTTCGGCTGGCCCCACGACAACTGGATCGGATCCGCGCCCCAGAAAAACACGGAAATGAACGACTGGATCCGCTTTTACACGGAATGCCGGTTACGCCCCCAGGTGGAATGGGCCCGCCGCAAGGGCCTTCGGATCGAGAAGGCCGAGGCGCTGGAAGCGGCCCTGCCCCGGTTTTTCGAGGACTACACGCCCGTCCCCTCCCTGCTCCATGGCGACCTCTGGGCCGGCAACGCGGATTTCATGAACGACGGCACCCCGGTCATTTTTGATCCGGCCTCCTACTATGGGGACCGGGAGGCCGACCTGGCCATGACGGAAATGTTCGGGGGGTTCACAAGGGGTTTTTACAAGGGCTACGCGTCCGAATGGCCCCTTCACGAGGGATACCGGACCCGCAAACAGCTGTACCTTCTCTACCACACGCTGAACCACTACAACCTGTTCGGAGGAGGGTACGGGTCCTCGGCTGAATCCCTTGTCGCCGGCCTGCTGGATTCCCTGGCTTGAAATTGAAAGGGGCGCCTCTCCTCGCGGAAAGGCGCCCCATGGTTGTTTTCTATTTCAGGACCCTAGCGGAGAACGCCGGTCAATGCCGAGGAACCGAAGCTCGGATAGGAGCGGACGGTTGCCAGGCGCTCCGAAAGCGGAGCAAGCATGCGGCCACGGCGGGGACGAACTCCCTTGGGTGTGTTTTTCAGTGTGTTGTTCATGTTTTGTTTTCCGTTTGAGACGCTTCCGGAAGGAAACGCCGCGTTGAGAAAGTGGATCAACACAACGATGTTTAAAGAACTGGGAGGAATATTCCCCAATTCCCGACCCCGGTCAAGCGAAACAGGCATTAAAAAAACGCTAAAATCCGCTATCGCTATCGCTATCGGGATCGGACCGACTTCAAGGCTGGGGAAAGGTTGTCCGATACCGATACCGATACCGATAGCAATTGTGTCATGAAGCAAGAGCAAGTTGAGGATTTTTAAGTTGATTT
>JBNGDP010000198.1:0-4487 GCA_049975345.1 Oceanipulchritudo sp.
GGTCTCCCAGTGCCTTGGCAGCGGCGCGCAAGCGCGCGCGCCACGAATGCCCGCCTCAATTGCATCAAACCTTGGTGAAACCGGTCTCAGGCGGGCTTGCCGGACATCGCCGGGCAGCACAAGGACTTGGCCGGCTTGGCCACCGCGTCCTCGGCCTTTTCCTTGTCCCCGCCAGCCGGGCAGGACTTCTTCTCCCCGCTGCAGCAGGACTTGCCCTCCGAGCAGCACTTCATTTCCTTGGCACACTCCGCCTTCTTCTCGGCGGTGCATTCCGACTTGGCCGCTTGTTCGTGATCGGCATCGCCGGCACCGCAGGCGCCGCAATGCGCATAGGCACCGGACGCCGCGAAGATGAATCCAATGAAGGAGATCAGCAGTAACTTTTTCATATGTGTTTTTCCCTGTTGAAGATGACGGTTTTAGATATTACCGGAACTAAGACGCACAAACAGCGCACCTTATTCCAGGCAATCGGAAAAATGAGGCAAATCAGCCCCTTGGCAAGCTTTGCAGGAGTTTTTGAATTTCCTCGAAACGGGCACAAGTGGCCTCAAGCTGTTGGCGGGCAACTTGGACAACTTGTTGGGGGGCGTTATGGACGAACTTCTCGTTGCCGAGTTTGGCCTCCCCGGCCTGGATGCCCTTGCGGAGCTTGGCCAGTTCCTTTTCGAGTCGCTGGCGCTCAGCGGCAACATTGATGGAATGGGCAAGGTCCAGGAAAACGGTTCCGAGCTGGGTGACCCCGGCCGGCATGCCCTCGGGGCGCCCAGGGGTCCTCTCGAGGGACTCGACCTGTGCCAGATTAAGAATTGTTTCCTTATGATTATCAATAACTTGCGATTCCACACCTTCGCTCAGGAAAAAGAAGGGCACATCGCGCCGGCTGGCCACATTATATTCCGCCTTGAGGGCGCGGATACGGGAAATCAACTCCTTGACGGCCTCGATTTCGGCACGGGCGGCGGCATCGAGCCCACCGGCCCGGGCCTCCACCGCCTCCCTTAACTCCGTGGCGGTGGGCAGGCGATTGTCCTGCAGCAGGCTGTCGGGCTGGGCGAAGCCGAGGTTCTGCCAAAGTTCCTCGGCAATGAAGGGGACGATCGGCTGCAGGAGCAGGAGCACCTGGCGCAGTACAAGGTCCTGCACGGCGAGGACGGAAACCTGGGTGGCGGGATCCTTCATCCTGGCCTTGGAGGCCTCGACGAACCAGTCGCAGTAGTCGCTCCAGAAAAACTCGTAGAGGGCGTGCGGATAGGCGTGGACCTCAAAGCGGTCGAAGCACCGCTCCACCTCGGCGGTGGTTTCCACGAGCCGCCCGAGAATCCAATGGTCATAGGGGGAGAGTTGCCCCGGATGAATCCGCTCCAGGATGGCCTTCATGGAGGAGTTGTCCCCCACTTCCCCGCTCATTTGCCGGAACCGGGCGGCATTCCAGAGTTTGTTGCAGAAATTGCGCCCCACCTCGATGCGGTCCTCGCTGAAAAGGATGTCCTGACCACTCGGGGCGATGTTCACGATGCCGAAGCGCAGCCCGTCGGCCCCGAAACGCTGGATCAGGTCCAGTGGATCCGGGGAATTGCCCAGGCTCTTGGACATTTTCCGGCCCTTGGCATCACGGATAAGCCCGGTGATGTAGACATCCCGGAAGGGGACGCGGGCGCTGATTTCCCCGCCGCTCAAGTGCTTCTTTTCCTCTCCCATGAATTCGAGCCCGGCCATGACCATGCGGGCCACCCACAGGAAAATGATGTCAAAGCCGGTGACCAGGGTCCGGGTCGGATAGAAGAAGGAAAGCTCCCTCGCCTGGTCCCCGGCGGCGTCCGGCCATCCGAAATTGGCGAAGGGCCACAGCCACGACGAGGCCCATGTGTCCAGGACATCCTCCTCCTGGTCCCAGTTTTCCGGATCCTCCGGACCGTCCACGGAAACATGGACGTGTCCGGGATTGCTGAAATCACGCCCGCTCTCGGGGATCCCCTTGCGGTACCAGACCGGAATCCGGTGGCCCCACCACAACTGGCGGCTGATGCACCAGTCGATCTTGTCCCGCTCCATGGTCTCGAGCCAGTGCAGGTAGGTCTTCTCCCAGCGCTTCGGATGGAAGCGGATGTGGCCGCCGGTGACCGCTTCCTTTGCCTCGGCGACCTTCGGGTAGCGCAGCCACCATTGCATGGTCAGGCGCGGCTCAACCGGGACATCGGCCCGCTCCGAGAATCCCACATTGTTTTCGTAGGGTTCGGTCTCCACAAGGTTGCCCAGCTCCTCGAGTTTCCTTGCCGCCACCTGGCGTGCCTCGAAGCGGTCCATTCCGACAAAGGGTTCGCCGGCCAGTTCGTTGAGGGTCCCGTCCGCATTCAGGACATCCCGTATCGGCAGGCCGTGGCGCTGCCCGATCTCGAAGTCCACCGGATCGTGCGCGGGGGTCACTTTCAGGGCACCGGTTCCGAAATCCTTCTCCACGGCCGTGTCCGCGATGATCGGAATCTCCGCCTTCGGGAAGGGGCGCCAGACGTGCTTGCCGACCAGATCCCGGTACCGCTCATCCTCCGGATGAACCGCGACCGCGACGTCCCCCATGAGGGTTTCCGGCCGGGTGGTCGAAATTTCCACATAGTTTCCGGGATGCTCGACGATCTCGTAGCGCATCTTGTAGAAGAGGCCCTTTTGCGGCTTCATGATCACTTCCTCGTTGCTGAGGGCCGTCTGGCTGACGGGACACCAGTTGCTCATGCGCAAACCGCGATAGATGTAGCCGCGACGGAACAGCTCGACGAAGGCGGTCAGCACCGCCCGGGAATAGTGCTCGTCGAGGGTAAAGGAGGTCCTTGACCAGTCGCAGCTGGCCCCGAGCTTGCGCAGCTGGCGCAGGATGATGCCCCCGTGCTCGTCCCGCCATTTCCAGACTTCGTCGACAAACTTCTCCCGCCCGAGGTCCCGCCGGTGCATTCCCTTTTCCCGGAGCTTCTTTTCAACCCGCGTCTGGGTTGCGATCCCGGCGTGGTCGGTCCCCGGGAACCACAGGGCGGCCTTTCCCTCGAGACGGGCCCGCCGGATGAAGATGTCCTGCAGGGTGTTGTTCAGGATATGCCCCATGTGCAGCATGCCCGTCACGTTCGGGGGAGGGATCATGATACAATACGGCTCCGTCCCCTCGCGGGCTTCCCCGCGGAAGGCTCCCAGGGATTCCCACCGGTCATACCAGCGGTCTTCCACCGCGTGGGCATTGTAGGCTTTTTCAATCGTCGACATCTTCCTGATCTGCGTTTGCAAAACGGTAATTAGCAACGCCCCTTTCCCGGCGAGTCAAAAAAAAAGCCCCGGCGCCGCATCAACGGGCCGGGACTGCAGAAAGGGAATAAGGACGGGAGCTCAGATGGCCCCGTCGCCGGTCTCATCCGTACGGATGCGGATGGCCTCCTCGATCGGAATGACGAAGATCTTGCCATCCCCGATCTTGCCGGTCTTGGCGGCCGACTTGATGGCCTCGACGGTCTTGCCGACAAGGTCCTCGGAAATCGCGACATCCACCATGACCTTGGGAAGGAAATCAACCGTGTATTCACTGCCACGGTAGATTTCCGTATGACCCTTCTGTCGGCCAAATCCCTTGACCTCGGTCACGGTCATACCTTCCACCCCGATTTCGGAGAGGGCTTCTTTCACTTCTTCAAGTTTGAAAGGCTTGATGATAGCTTTAACGAGTTTCATTTGTTTCGCTTTCTTGATTCGGATTTCTATGTAGTCATTCTGTCAGTGTTGCTCAAGCCTAACTTGCATCAACTTTTGCTGGCAACCTGAAAGTCCGGATAGGCTTCCTGTCCGTGCTCGCCGATGTCGAGCCCCTCGACTTCCTCTTCCAGCTCGACGCGCAGGCCAAGGACCGCCTTCACGATGCTGAAGATGATGAAGCTGGCAGCGAAGGCGAACAAGGAGATCGAGACCGTTCCGATGATCTGCCAGACCAGGCTGCCTCCGCCAAAGATACCGACGGCGATGGTTCCCCACATGCCGCAAACACCGTGCACGGAAATGGCCCCGACCGGATCGTCGATCTTGATCTTGTCAAAGAAGAGAATGGCGAAAACCACAATGACCCCGGCGATGGCCCCGACGGCCACGGCCGCCCAGGGGCCCATCGAGTCGGCTCCCGCGGTGATCCCGACAAGACCCGCCAGAATGCCGTTCAGGGCCATGGAAAGGTCGGGCTTCTTGATCACCGTCCAGCTGACGAGGATCGAGGAGAGGCCCCCCGCACAGGCCGCGATGGCGGTCGTCACGAAAACAAGCGAGACCAGCTGCGGATCGGCGCTGAGCACGGAACCGCCATTGAATCCGAACCATCCGAGGAAGAGCATGAAGACCCCGATCGTGGCCAGCGGCATGCTGTGGCCCAGGATCGGCTTGACCTTGCCGCCGGCCAGGTATTTGCCGTGGCGCGGACCAAGGATCAGCACCGCCGCAAGGGCTGCAAAACCGCCGAATGCGTG
>JBNGDP010000199.1:0-4459 GCA_049975345.1 Oceanipulchritudo sp.
CTTGCGGGCTACGCGGGATCCGGGCTGGGCTTCTGGTATGGAATCCGGCCTTTGGTCGTTGTCCAAGACGCACCATCCGCCGCGATGAGATTTCCACAAATTTCCACGATGAACCACATGATTTTTATCGTCAGGAAATTCAAAGATCCGCTGACCTGTTAGAGACCGGGTTGGCCAGCATTTGTCCCACCCCGCCTGCTAAACTGGGCGGCAAAAACGAAAGGACATCACCATGCTACCCGGCCCCACCTTGATCATGAAGGCCCCCGGCTGCCAGAAGCCGGTCAAGTTCTCCACCATTGCCTCCGGCAACACCTTTGGGGCGACCTGGTGGACCGACGGCAAGCAGGAGGCGCCCATGCTGCCCGACAATCCCTGGCTGCGGAAATCCCCGTCCGAGGGGGTGCTGTTCTGGTCGGACGCGTGTGAGCAGATCGGGGAGATTGACCCCTTCCGCGACGATGGTGAGGAACCCGATCCGGAATGGGAGGATCTGGAATTTGCCGAGACACCGGATGAGGCGGATTACTTCAAGGCGCTCTTGGACGGGCTGGGGGAGCCCCGGAGAAGCTCCGCTACCTGCGCATCCGCCTCTGGTGGGCGGGCAATGACCCGATCCGCGAGGACCGCAACCGGGAGCTGTCCGGGGAGCATCTGGAAAAACTGGAACTGCTGGAGCCGATGCTCTCCGAGCGGGACCCGAACGAGCGCCTGATGCGGGCGGAGGTCTGCCGTGCACTGGGAAAGTTCGAGGAAGCGCGCCGGCTGCTGCGGTTTACCTTTCCCAATGGATATCGAAAAGCGGCTTGGAAAATCGCAAGCCTTTGCGCGGAGGGGGAAACCAAGGTCGCCAAACTGAACGAGGACGGGTGGTGAGGAGGGTGGGGGAAGCACGGCAATGGCCTCGCCATTATGGACAGATGTATTAGGCGAGATATAGAGAAGCTCGCAGAAGAAGTTTGCGTTTGGGGAGGTGTTCCCAAAAAAAGCTATGCAGATACCTGGAAAGTTGTGAAGTCGGCTGCTTTGGGTAGCCGGCATCACGCCGCACCGATGGACAGCGGATGGACCAAGGTTGCTTCCTTTGCCAGCATCGGTTTACCAAAGGCAGGATGTCCGGGAACGGAACAGACTATTTGGGATTCCCGAGTGTCAATATCCATCATTCAACGGTTAGACGGGCTTCTTGTGAGAAATGGATTTTCTCCAGGAAGCATAACACCTTGTCCGAACCTAAAAATGGTTTCAGGGATGGGCGGTACAAGGCCTAGAAAGTTGGTGCTTCATTGGCGTTCTGGCGCTTGCGACTGGCCTGCCCATTTTGCAGGAAGTGAAGTAGTTCGGGAAATCAGGGATATTCTCAACGATACCAAGAACAGGTACCCACGCATGCCATTACCGAATGGGAAGTCAGGCGATTGGGATGTGTTCGGGGTGGGTTTGGTTTTATTTATGGATGGATATTAAGGCACTCAAACCCACTCCGAAACCTGCCCGGGCTTCTTCGCGCTAAGGGTTTTCACATTGCCCGGTTTCACGGATTGGTTTTCCGGAAGGGGATTGTCGCCCTTCTCCTGCCCCATTTCCTTGACACTTTTCAAGCCGCCGAGGGTTGAGCTTCCATCGACGCCCGGGGTTTCCGAGTAGTAGTCGAACCAGGGAAGACCCTCTTCGGTGTAGCTGGCGGCCGTCGGGGGAGGATAGGGTGGTTGGACCCCGGTGTTACTCTGCCAGACCAGGCTGTTGCAGATATGGACGAAGCACCGGCTGGAATGCGCCAGCTCCCAATCTTCCGGGTTGAACGGATCGTCGTAGATCACCTGTCGCATCCGACCTCCGGGAGCAAGTCCCATGGCAGAGGATTCGCATTCGCAAAAGCAACATTCAATGTTCGCAAATTCTTCCCGTTGCTGCTTCTTTATCGCCTCCCACTTTTCCGCATTGATGGGGAAGACCTCGATTTGCAACCCTCCGAATTCGGCTTCCCCGGTCAGCTGTTCCTCGGTGGAATATCCCGAACCCAGTGGCATCGCCACAAACTGGCGAATGATGCCTTTTTCAACGCAGTAACCGTCCAGCCAGGGTTGTTCCGGGATGACGATGTAGTCCTGTGGATCGCGGCTCAGGCCATTGTCCCAAGCTTCTCCGCTGACTGCGTTGATTTTCCCGGTGGCAACCTTGATCGCGCAGGGATATTTCCCGTTGAAATATATCCAGAGGGCTTCGGCCTGGTACATGGGCAGCATGACGCCGCCCCGCTTGCTCCAGCTGGAAGGGACCTTGCTTGCGTAATCCTCAACATGGCGAAGCGGAAATTTTCCCAGGCCGGGTGGCAGGTAGTAGGTTTCGCCATCATCGGGGATCCGCAGGGTGCGCTGGAATTCGATTTCTGCCCGCGCCTCCTTGTGTACCTGCGGAAATGAAAAAATGAGGCGGTCGTTCTTGAGCTCTATCATGGATGGATTCCTTTCTTGTTGTGGGTTTACCAATCCCCATCCCGCACCTCCCGGACAATCCGGAGAAGGGCGTGGTCGGGCATGGATTTCAGTTCACGGATCAGTTTGGAAAAGAGTTCGGGGCGCTTGCGGATGATTTCCTGCAAATCGCTGCTGACTTTGCCGGCCAGGGCCAGCAGCACATCCGGATCTTCCCCCAGTTCGGTCGCGAGGCGCTTGATCGTGTCCTCACCCGGCGGGGGTTGCAGGCCCCGCTCGATCTTGCTCAGGTAGGAGGGCTGGATGCCTACCTTGAGGGCCAGTCCGCGCACCGAGTAGGTCCGGTCTATCGCAGCCTTCTGTGACCGGCTCTTACGCAGAAATTCTCCGAATGTGGCATTCATTGTTAACTGTGTAGTAAATAGTATACGCTTTTCTGTCAAGTATTCCTTTGTGTGCCCCGCTGGATCACTGATGGGAAAGATCAGCCTATGGCTGTTATTCGCAGTGCGGACCGCATTTGTCCCACCCCATGTGCTAATCTGGCGGAAAACGAAAGGACACCCCATGCGATGGGAAGAAGAGGAAAGATGACAATCAACTCACGATGGATTTTCAACCGCGAAGGGCACGAGGGAGGGAAGAATAGAAATTCCCAAAAAATTCCTTCGTGCCCATCTTGTCCTTCGTGGTAAACATATTCCCATGAACCTTCCCCTGAACACCAGCGAGCTGATCCACGGCAAAGTCGTCGAGTGGGAGCGGCTGGAGTTCAAGCGCGGATGGAATCCGGTGGATGTCCTGCACAGTATCTGTGCCTTCGCCAACGATTTTCACAATCTGGGGGGAGGATATGTCATCATTGGCGTTGAGGAGAAGGCCGGCAGACCGGTATTGCCTCCCCATGGCATTGAGCCGGGTAAGCTGGACACGATCCAGAAGGAAATCCTGCGACTGACCCAGAACGCTCTGCAGCCGGCATACCACCCGATTGTCTGTCCCGAGGAGATCGATGGGAACCCCATTCTGATCATCTGGGTACCCGGTGGGGAGGTGCGTCCGTACAAGGCCAAGGTCAGCCTTGGAAAGGATGCGAGGGACTGGGCTTATTTTATCCGCAAGCAGTCCAGTACGGTCCGGGCAAAAGGGCAGGATGAAACCGAGCTCCTGTCACTCGCAAACAAAGTGCCCTTTGATGACCGGTATAAGCAGAGTGCCAGCCTGAGTGACCTGTCCAAGCCGCTGATCAAATCCTTTCTGCAGACGGTGGGAAGCGCATTGGCCCAGGATGTCGACGGGTTGCCGATCGAGGAGCTTGGACAGCGGATGAACATTGCCGGGGGCCCGGCTGAGCGGATCTTTCCGAAGAATGTCGGCCTTCTCTTCTTCAATGAGCACCCGGAAACATTTTTTCCCGTCACCCAAATCGATGTTGTCTGGTTTCCGGAAGGGCGGGGTGGCGATCAGTTCACCGAGAAGGAATTCCGGGGTCCCCTGAACCGTATTCTTGCGGACGCCCTCGACTATATCCAGCGGAAATATATCGACGAGATCGTGATCAAGCACCCGGACCGGGCAGAGGCGACCCGCGCGCACAATTTTCCGATGGCGGCCATTGAGGAGGCCTTGGCCAACGCGATCTATCACCGCTCCTATGAGGAACGTGAGCCGGTGGAGGTGCAGATTGACCGCGATGAAATGGTGATCCTCAGCTACCCGGGACCGGACCGCTCGGTCAAGCTGGCGGACTTGCAGAAGGGCATGGCGCGGCCCAGGCGCTACCGCAATCGGCGCATCGGCGACTTCCTCAAGGAACTGGACATCACCGAGGGCAGGGGGACGGGAATTCCAAAAATCCTGCATGCCATGAAGGAGAACGGCTCCCCGGCTCCGGTCTTCGAATTCGATGAAGACCACAGCTATTTCATGGTGCGGCTCCCGGTGCATGCGGAGGCAGGAAAACGAGTCTTACCCCGCCCCCCTAAGAAGGGGGTAGAGTCGGGGGTAGAGTCGGGGGTAGAGTC
>JBNGDP010000200.1:0-4365 GCA_049975345.1 Oceanipulchritudo sp.
TGACCTGTTGTAAAAATTACACTACAGGGAAATCCAATATTATAAAACTTACAACTCGATCCGGATGTCATATAATATCAAAGGCTTTCAAAAGCGCTACGGTCTTTCGAACAAGGAAATGGCGGACATCTGCGGCTGCTCGCTGCCCACGATCCAGAAGTGGCGCAGCGGGGAAGTGGCGGTTTCCGGGGCGGCGACCCAGCTGATGCGAGTACTCGACCTCAGCGCGGAAGGCCACCCCGCCCGTTTGCGGGAGGTCCTGACCCGGCTGAACCACCAGGTCAGGCCCCTGCTGGAAGTGCCGGACAAGGAGTTGGTGGAACTGGAAAGCAGCATGAGCAGGATGGTGGACCGCCTGGAGCTCATGCTGGAGGCCCGCCGCAGGGAAAAGAAGCTCATGGAAAGCGAGGCCCGGTACCGCTCCATGGTGGAATCCCAGAAAAGTCCCGTTTGCCGGTGGCTGCCGGACACAACGCTGACCTACGTGAACCGGGCCTATGCGGATTTGTTCAGCCAGTTCGGGGACAACCTGATGGGTCGCAAGTGGCTTGAATTCATTCCGGAAGAAAAGCGTTCCTCGCTGGCGGCGATTGTTTCCGACATCGTCCGCCGGGGAGAGGAGGAGGTGTACACGCATGAATCCATCGACAAGGATGGCCGGATTCGAATTCAGCAATGGAGGGATATTCCCGTCAAGGACGGGAACGGAAATATCACGGAATTCCATTCCATCGGGGCCGATGTGACTGAAGTCCATTCCCTGAAGAAGGAGCTGTCACAACTCCGGCAGTCCATGAAAGCCATGATGGAGACCTGTCCCAGTCCCGTGCTGGTCTTCGATGAAAAGGGAAACTTCCTCGAAATGAGCGAGAAGTTCCGCAGTGAAATTCTCGGTGGTGAAGCATGGGAAAACATCGCGGACATGATGCCGGGCTTTCCGGCGAGGAAGTTCGCCCGGTTGCTGGGCCGGCTCCTGGAAGGGGAGGAGCTTTGCTACCGCATGGAGGTGGGCGGCCGGCCCATGTTGCTCAAGGCCCGCATCACCTTTCAGGATTCGCAGCAATCCCGCTTCCTTGCGGCCTTCCAGGAATTGGAGGAAGCCGTCCGCAATCCCGTCATGCAGGTGCGCCTCCGCAACGAGTTGCTGATTGACGGAAAGGGATGCCCCTTCCTGATCGACCCCGCGGCCGCCGACCGGATCCGGGAAAGCATGCAGGCGTTGGGGCGCCGGCTCCAGATGGATCGTATTTACGTCTTCACTTTCGACTACAGGGAAGAGGTGTTCGACAACGTCCTCGAATGGTGCGCCGAGGGGATCCCCTCCCACATCAAGGACCTGAAGCGAATCCCCTTCGACGAATATCCCTGGTGGAACAACCGCTTGATGAAGGACCAGTGGATCCAGGTGGAGGAGACCCACAAAATGCCAAGGAAGGCGGCCCACGAAATGGAGATTCTCCTTGCCCAGGGGATTCAGGCCGTCCTCGTCGCACCACTGAATGTCGCGGGCCGGGTCATCGGGTTTGTCGGGTTCGACAACAACACTAGCCCGCGCATCTGGCATGAGCAGGAAATCCGGGCCTTGCGGGAATTCAAAGGCGAAATGGAATCAGTCCTGGCGAGCTCCCTTGGGGCGCTTTGACCCTTCCCGGGGGGGGCTTAAAACTGATAATCCTCAACCAGCCGGGCGATGCTTGGGCTGAAGTAGCGCTTCCCCTTTTTGGCGGATTCAAGGGCCTTCTTCAGTTCTTCCAGCCCGTATGCCTTTTCAACATAGGCGATGGCCCCGTTCTGCAGGGTGGATTGCAGCGTTTCCTCCGATAGCGATCCGGTGAAAATGATGACCCTGGAATCCGGCAGCTCCTTGTGCAGCACCTTCAGCACATCCAGGCCGCTGATCTCCGGCAAGCGCAGGTCGAGAATGATCATCTGCGGTTTCAATTCGCGGCATTTGACGATGGCCGTGGCGCCGTCGCGTGCCTCCCCGAGGAATTCAATATCCTCCTCGGACTTGAGGAATTCACTCAAAAGCTCGCAGACAAGCTCTTCATCTTCGATAAGAAATAGCGAAATCGACATGTTAGTAGTAGAGTTAGGTTTACACGGAGGGAAAGTCCATTCCGAATTCATTGCTTTTTACCAATAATCCGGGTGAATTCCTAAATATCGTCTTCGAAAGTGGTTTCGACCTGCTTGCGGTGGCGCATGACGCGCTCCTCGATCAGGTCCAGGGAGGTCTGGACGAGGTGTCCCATGCGGGTGCAACGCAGGAAGCGCTTGTCCTTGTGGAATTCAGCCATGCTTTTCCCGAGTTGAGCGATTTTATCCTCACTGGAGATCCGGTCCTCGCACATGCAGTGGAGGAGTCTGCGGACGCGGGTTTCGGCGAGCTGGATGCGGCGGAAGATGACGGATTGTTCCTCCTTCTGGTATTGCCGGGCGGTCTGGATATTGAGTTGCTGGATACAGAACTCGACCAGTGCGTTGTTGTCCTTGAAAAACTGGGGAAGATAGAACTTGAGCCGCCCGCTGTAGGATTGCTGGTCGAAATCCATGGCCCGGATGCGGATCTGCACATCCTCGAAATCGGGGGTGACATCGACGACGAAGTTGTAGGCGCGCATGTCGCCGAGCAGGCGGACGAAGCAGCGCTCGTTGAACTTCACCAGTTCCTTGGCCAGGCGGATCTTGTTGATATGGTGGTCGTGGAGCCACTGGTCGATAAAGACATCCCCGGGAATCCCGACCACATGCTCCTCGACAAGGATGTCCTCGGAGATGAAGTAGTGCATCCGGTTCGGTGAAAGCAGGTGCTCGAGTTCCAGGCCATAGATCCGGGAGGCGTCGGACTTCTTGATATAGTAGTAATCGGAATTCTCGTTGTAGGAATTGACGACACGGATGCGGAACGGGTTGCTGTTGCCGAAGGTGCAATAGTCGACCCGGTCGACGTAGAGGTGTTCGACAAAGGAGGTGTCTCCCTCGGTTTTCAAAAGGGCGTAGACCCCGGTCAGGTGCTTGTTCAGCCGCCGCCAGATCTCGGGCCGGTAAATGACGGTTCGCCAGAGGGTGTCCTCCCCGTCGGGGCCGTACAGCGGCATGGCTTCCGCCCACTCCAGGAGGCGGGAATAGGTGACCGGCAGCTCGAACTCCCGGCTGTACTGGCGCAGGTACCCATGCAGGCCATCCCCGACCGGATACATCGGCTTCTTCTTGGTCGCGAAGGCGTCCAACACTGGCACGGGGTCTTCCTGCATGGTGGCCATTAGAGTGAGGTCGCCGACGGCATGCAATACTTAGTGCCGCCCCCGGGCCTGCGGGTGCTGAAGGAGCCCGGCAAGGGACCGTGGATGTGAATAACCCAGCTCCATGACGATCTCCCGGCGTGAACGGCCTTCCCTTTCCAGTTGGCCCGCGAGGCGAAGGCGTTCCGCCCGCAGCAGGTCTCCCGGGCTCGATCCGAGCCATTTCCGGCTGCTCAGCTCAAGCGTCCTGCGCTGCAGACCCGTACGCCGGCAGGCATCGAGCACGCTGGAGGGCAGGGGACGCTCCCGCTTCAGGAATTCCATGAATCGGCGTACGACCGGGGGTTGGGAAGCCATAAGGGCCGTCGTGTCCCGGTGCACGACCCCGGTTGGGGGAAGTTCAATCAGTTCAGGCTGTTTCCAGGATTTCCCCGCCACCGCGGCTTCCACGGCCAGCTCGCCCATCCGCTCAAAGGGGAGGCGGATACTGCTCAAGGACAGGGTTCCCAGGTGAACATAGACCTCATCGTCGTCCACGCCCATGACGGAAACCCGCATCGGCACGCGGAGGCCCGCCTCCTCGCACAGACCCAGGAATTGGCGGGCGTGGACGTCGTTCTCGGCGAGGATCCCGCAGGGACCTTCGTTCCTCCGCACCCAGTCCAGACCGGCCCGCGGATCGGTGAAGCGGTCTGCCGGAAATCCCATCCCGGAGGCCGCATCGGCATAGCCCTTCGAGCGTTCGCGAATATGATAATGCACATCCGTTCCCACGAATCCAAGCCGTTCGAGCCCCAGCTGGCTGAATTCCTCCGCAGCCATCCGGCCGATCGCGCGGTCATTCAGGATGATGTGCCGGTCCGCCGGGTAGGGAGGACGGTTGGCAAAGGAGATGATCAGGCCCGCCCGTTTCCGCAACCGGGAGACCTGCCTCTTGTCCCAGATCATGCCCGCCGCCGCAAGGAAGGCCTGCCCCGTTCGCAGCGTCTGCCCAAGTTCCTTTTCCGAGCGGACCAGCCGGATCCGCAGCCCCGGTATTTTCCGGACCGCCTTCAGGATGCCCGAAAGAAGGGCCCGCCCGTAGGTGTAGTCGATTCCCAGAATGACCAGAAGGGTCGGG
>JBNGDP010000201.1:0-1755 GCA_049975345.1 Oceanipulchritudo sp.
CGTGAAGGCGCACCGTCCGCCGCGATGAAATTTCCACAAAATTCCACGATGAACCAGAAAGAAATAGATAAACCTTCGGTCGTTTCCTTTGAAATCGCGGACATAAAGAGTGGTATTTAAAGGCCAGAAAGGTCTTTGAATAAAATAGACGTTCCCGATGGTCCCATATTGGCCAGTAACAACGCCCGGAGGTTCCACTTTAGATTCGGCATGACTTCCCGAGACACCTGATGATGATACGACAGGAACTGTTCCGTCCTTCCTAGAAGATGTAGGCAAATCATATCCCCTCTTGAGTTCGAGAACTTCGCCTGCCCGGCATTTCATCCACTCACTCATTATTGCTTCGCCTCCTCCTTGAGAAATCGCGAGTGAATGAGGACAACCGGTCGTCCGCCATCTGGCGCATCGTCATAGACACCTACATACCAGTCCTTGTTCTCGATTTTTTGGATGGAGATTTCGCGCAGGTCGGTAACCGGATCATAGCCCTGCTCGTAGCTATGAACAACCACCTCCCTGTCTGAAGGGTGTTGTTGGAGCAGTGAAATCAATTCATTGACTTTCATGGCTGGCTTCCCTTCTTCCTGCGGTTTGAACTATTAAGTCTTTCTGAATAGTTGCCTCGGGCGGCATTCCGTCTTTTCAATTCCCACCTCCCAGTTCGCGAAGCACTTGCAGGAAGGCTTCTGTTTTGTTCTCGGCCATGGCCCGGTTGGCCTCCATGAGGAGGCGCAGCTTGCGGACGATGGTTTCAAATTCAATGGCTTCGGTTTCAGCGCGGGTTTTGGCGGCGACGGATTTTTCGCGTTCGGCCTCGGCGAGGAGCTTGGTCGCGCGGGCGGCGATTTCCTCGTTTTCCAGTCCGGTCTTTTTCAGCCGTTCCTTGAGATGGTGGATGGATTCGGAAATGAGGGTTTGCGCCTCCTGCCGAACGGTGGACTGGCGCTGGTGGTCGATGACGCTGTCCAGCACCAGATTGAGAGCGGTTTGCAGGCGCGGCCCCATGCCCTCCCAGGGGCCGGAGAGGCGGCCCAGCGAACCCTCGGCATCGGCGGGCACGAGAGCGCCCGGTTGCCGGAGGCGTCGCTTCACCTCGATAAAGACATCGACCACCAGCTTGCTGGCCTCGACTGCCTTCTCGGTGTCGAGGATGGTTGCGGCCATAACCACCCCGTGTTCGGTAAAGACCCAGGGAGGGTAGCGCCTGCCCCCACGCCCTGTGTTTGAGGTCACAGATTGTGATCTCAAAGCGTCGAACTCCTCCTGCGACATCTGGAACGCGTACTTCTCGCCGAATCGTTCTGCATTCCGCTTGACCGACTGGTTAAGTTTTCTGGTCTCCGTTCCAAACACGGCGGCGAGATCCGCGTCGAGGATGACGTTTTGCCCCCGGCATTCGATCACCGCGTGTTGGATCGTGGACACAAGTTGAGTGCTTCGGGGTTTGCTCACGGCATCAATGGGGTGTCTTTGAGGCCGCAGATTGTGACCTCAAACGGTTTTGAAGTAAGTTCAGGGCGGAAAAAGTGGAACTTCATCAGCCGGTCGCCCTCGCTTTGAACTATTCGGAATCTCCTAATAGTTGGCTTGGGCCGCATTTCGTCTTTTCGATTAATCCCCATAGCCTAAGACCTCCAGATTCTTTCGGATAGTGACATCCAGTTCCGCGGACTCGCGCATCTGCTGCTGAAGCTGGTCGGCGAGTTCGGCCATCTTTTCTTCGAAGGGAACGCCATCGTCCTCAATGGCTTC
>JBNGDP010000201.1:1855-4365 GCA_049975345.1 Oceanipulchritudo sp.
CGGCGAGTTCGGCCATCTTTTCTTCGAAGGGAACGCCATCGTCCTCAATGGCTTCCGCGCCGACATAGCGGCCAGGCGTGAGGACATAATGGTGCTTTTCAATATCCGCCAGGGTTGCGGACTGGCAAAAACCCGCCCGGTCCTCGTAGGTGCCGTCCTTTGCCTCCCCGCGCCATGCGTGGTAGGTCCGGGCGACTTCGGCGATTTCCCCGGTGGACAAGTCACGGTGGGTACGGTCAATGAGGGTTCCCAGCTTGCGGGCATCGATGAAGAGCGTTTCTCCCGTGCGGTTGCGGAATCCCCGTTTTTTGTCGGCCTTCTTGGAACGTGTCAGGAACCAGAGGCAGACGGGGATCTGCGTCGTGTAGAAGAGCTGTCCGGGCAGGGCGATCATGCAGTCGACCATGTCAGCCTCGATCAGGGCCTTGCGGATTTCGCCTTCGCCGCCCGTCTGGGTGGACATCGACCCATTGGCGAGGACAAATCCCGCCAAGCCGTCCGGTGCCAGATGGTGGAGGAAGTGCTGGATCCATGCGTAATTGGCATTGCCCCCATCCACCGTGATGACCGAGCCGTCCTTCTGCTTGCGAGGTCCACCAGCGGGAGGGGTCCCATAAGCCCAGCGGACATCCTCTTTCACCCTTGAGAATCCCCAGTCCTCCATGTTGAAGGGGGGATTCGCCAGAATGTAGTCCGCGCGGACGTCCTTGTGCTTGTTGTCTAAAAAGGAGTCGCCCCAGCGGATATCGGCATCAATCCCGCGGATGGCCAGATTCATGATGGCCAGGCGCCATGTCGTGTAATTGGACTCCTGCCCGTAGATGGAAATACCGCGCAGGGCATCCGCCCCCGCCTGTGCTGAACCTGTCAAAGTGTTTCCGTTGCCGCTGGAATGGGCCTGCACAAACCGGACCGCCTGGACAAACATCCCGCCTGAGCCACAGCAAGGGTCAAAGACCCGGCCCTTGAATGGTTCCAGCATTTCCACCAGAAGGCGCACCACACTCTGGGGTGTGTAGAATTCACCCCCGCCTTTGCCCTCCTTCTCCGCGAACTTGGCCAGGAAATACTCATAGACCCGTCCGAGGACATCCCGCTGACGGCTCTCCGCATCGCCGAGGCCAATGGTGGCGATCAGGTCGATCAGTTGGCCCAGCCGGGGTTTGTCGAGGGAGGGCCGGGCGTAATCCTTGGGGAGGACCCCCTTCAAGGGTGGATTATCCCGTTCAATGGCCGCCATGCCGTCGTCAATCAGTTGTCCGATCCTGGGATCCTTGGCCTTGTTCTGCAGGTGCCCCCAGCGGGCCTCGGGGGGAACCCAGAAGACATTGACCGCCATGTATTCATCGCGGTCCTCGGGATCGGCATGCTCCTCCGCCTCCAGCTTCTGGTACTGTTCCAGAAAAGCGTCGGAGATGTACTTGAGAAAGATCAGGCCGAGGACGACATGCTTGTACTCAGCGGCGTCCATGGTCCCGCGCAGCTTGTCGGCTGCGCTCCATAGCCGGTCCTCAAACCCCAAATTGGCTCCTGTTTGCTCACTCATTGGACCAGAAACTCCTTGTTTAATTTCCCCGCTTCCACCATCCGCCTGCAGAATCCGTCGAATTGTGCCCGGGCAAGGCGGGACGGTGAGGTTTTGCCGGCCTCCCAACGGTTGACGGTGGCGAAGGACACCCCCAGTTGTCGGGCAAGGTCCTCCTGGCTGATGTCCAACTCGGATCGGATCCGCTTGAGGGATTCTGGAAATGGGGGCTGGGGCTGACTCATGTGCTACACGGAAAACAGAAGGTTATAACATTTGCAAGCGAGAAACCGCTCCAGCAAAGGTAAAAACTATCCGTTGGTTGGCGGCTCTGGATCTTGTCTCAATTCAGGCAGGGTTAACTCCTCGGCCAACAAAGAGAAAGGCACCGGCTCATTGTGCTTTGGAATTTCAGTTGGTGATAAAGTATTGACCTTATCTTTGATAAAGCCCTTGAGCAGATGAAGGTCGCTGTTATCGGTCCTGGTCTTTCCGCGGTAGGTGTAGGACCGGACAAAGGCGGATTCATGCTGGGCCAACCGGGGAATGAAATCCTCATAGAATTTGGGCCCGCCGCAGAGGGTTGCCAGTTTCCCCAAAAGGAAGATGCAGCGTTCCTCCTGCTTCCGGTTTTTCTGTTTGGCCACGTTCAGAATCGCTTGCTGCTCACGGCGGTTCGCCATTACCCAGGAAACCAAGCATCCTGGTAGTGACCGTCGTTTAGCGGTCTGCATCGAATTGACGAAGGACTTCGCCGCATTGGGAAGCCGCAAGCATCCGAAGGTGACGTTTACCGTCGAGATGAGGCGCTCCAAGGCATACTGGGCGGAAATTTCCGGCCCCGTGCAACTCACGGTGGGGGCACCTGAGACGCCGCGACCACGCCAGCCCAAGACAATCACTTCCACACATGAGATCCACAAGGCCCTAAAGGCGCTCAAGGAGATCGAGCGAAAAGGCTGGTCCTTTGCGGAATATGCCAGAC
>JBNGDP010000202.1:0-4343 GCA_049975345.1 Oceanipulchritudo sp.
GGTCGCGGAGCTGGTGCCGAAAAACTTGAGGTCATATGCCATTTTCGGATCTAGTCCCTCGAGGCTGAGAACAACCATCGCGCCCGAGTTCACGTAGAGGCTGTCGATGGTGGCGCTTTCCGGGTAACCGGTATCAGGCATTTCACCGGCGACTTCCATTCCGGCGATGCCGTTGCCGTTCTGCGATGGATCGGGCCCCGGTATCCATTCAGTGTAGACAAGGCGGATGCCGGTGCTTGCGCCGCTGTCGTCAACTAGATCCTCCACCAGCGTGTAGGGGAAGGTCGTGTCGGCCATGGCCGCCCCTGTGATGGAGCTGCCTTCGGCCGGCGGCACCACGTCGTTCCATGCCGGGTCCCCTCCGCCGCTGGCAAGGGTGGCCTTGCCGAAGTCGATGAGGATGGAACCTGACGAGGGAAGCTCTGGAGCGGCGTAGGCGCCGCTGATCCCGTATTCATTCTGCAGATACACGCCGACCGCGTTGCGCTCCGCCTCGTTGAGCTCCTCGTCGAAAACCATGACGGCCGCCATTGCCCCGTTGAAGGCGTTCAGATTGTCGGGCGATCCGCCTATGCCGAATTTGGCAACAGAGCTGGGGACGACGACGGATTCGGTATCCTCACCAACCCATTCGCCGTTGATATAAAAGGCGCGGTGGCCGTCCGCATCGGTGGAGGACAGGGAGCGCCATTCGAGAATATAGGCCTGGGAAGCGTCGTTGGCCATGCTGCCACCGGAAAACGCGGTTACCGTGCCCTCATAGCCGCCGGCCCCGCCCGGGTTGCCCAGCCAGAAGCGTTCGATGTCGGTGGTTCCGGATACAAGGCGCGGCTCGATGAAGAAACCATTGGAGGTTCCGCTGTCGGGATCGTTGGACCGCGTGCCGATGATGTCGCCCCGGTCAATCGAGATCTGCGGTGCGATCACCGCGAAAATGCTGCCCGGCATGGCGCCGGTGCGGGCCGGCATCAGGATCGGGCCGTTCGAGTAAAGGGCGTCGCCGGCTCCCGTATGTTCCCCGCTGGCTGGGGCCTCGAACTCAAGGTAGCCTTTGCCGTTGAAGAGGGTTGCGTTGAAGGACGCGTCGCCCACATCGCAGTAGACCGGCCCGTCCGCCGGGTTGGTGTTGTTGGCAAGGTTGAAGACCGCCGTTCCGTCCGACCAGATGGCCACGTTTTCGCCGGCGGCAGCTGCCGCCGAGGTGGCGTTCAGGACCATTCCGTCCTTTGCTTCCAGCGCCACCGCAAGGCCGCGCGTCACTTCAAGTCCCTGCCCGTATGCCAGAATGCCCATGCTGGCATACGCGGCAAGGGTTCCCAATCTTCCTGTGTTTTTCATAGCTTTCCTTCCCGAAGTTGAGGGTTAACAAGTTTTGGATTTCAACTTATTGGATACAGCCAGTCCCGGGTGCAGGGCAAAGCGGAGCCGCGGGATATGGTAACATGCAGTGCCGGTTGAGGGGGGTTAGCTTATCCCGAGGCAGGAGTGGAGGCAACGCCGGTTGACCATAGAAGGGAACAATGGCCGAATTGAAGGAAACGTATTCCCCGCGGCGGGCGCACAGGCTCCGGATGGGCGAGATTCAAGGAAGTCTCTCCTTTCGTGGAAACGGGCTGGATTTTACCAGTTGGCGGACAAATCTGCGCCAGGCCTTGAAAAGCAAGCTCGGCTTGCCGCTTTCCGGCGGTGGGGAGGCGAGGCGCATCTGGAGCCGCGAGGAGGCGGACGGTCGCATCGAGCGCTGGGACCTCGGTGTGGAGACCGGCGCGGAGATGCCGGCCTATCTTGCCCTTCCGCATGGGGTGGAGGGTCCTATTCCGTTCATCATTTGCCTGCAGGGCCACAATACGGGGATGCACGTCTCGCTTTCAATGGACCGCGAGGACGAATGCACGCGGATCGAGGTGAACGGCGACCGCGACCTCGCGCGCCAGTGCCTTGCCAACGGGGTGGGGGCGCTGTGCATCGAGCAGCGCTCCTTCGGGCTGAGGAGAGACCCGTGGAGCGAGGAGCATTCACAGTATGGCATGTGTAGTGACGCCGCCATGCGCGCAATGGTTCTGGGGAGGACGCTGCTCGGCGAACGCATCCACGACGTGTCGCGCGCGCTGGCCTTTCTTTCCGAGCGGCCGGAATGCGATTCCGGAAGGATCGGCATTATGGGGAACTCCGCCGGCGGGACGGTCAGTCTTTACAGCATCGGATTGCTGGATGAGATCGGCTTTGCAGTGCCGTCGTCGTGTTTCTGCCTCTACCGGGAATCCTGGCTGCGCGCCTCCTTCTGCCCGTGCGGCTATGTCCCGGGGTTGGCCGGACTGGCGGATCTGCCGGATATCCTCGGACTGGCGGCGCCGCGTCCGGTGGCGGTCATCGTCGGGCGGGAGGACAAGGGCTTTCCGCCGCCGGCCGTCGAGGAGGCCTTTGAACGGTTGAAAGAGATTTATGTCGCTGCCGGGCATCCGGATAACTGCGTTCTGCATTTCGGCGATGAGGGCCATCGTTTCTACGCGGAGCCGGCATGGCGGTTCATCAGGGAGAGGGCCCTTCCCGAACATTTCTATAAGTCATGACTACGTCGATACATTGGGATTTCTCAACCGGGACCCGGGAGGGGCTGGGCTCGGCTTGCGGCGGCTATGTCCTTGAGCCGATGGGGGAGGGTGTCCGCATGGTTCGCGATGAAGAGCTTGGTCGCACGGTGCCTGAGTTCTCCGGCGGCGGATGGCTCGAGATTCCAAGAGCCAGACTGGGCGCCCTCGATATTCATGGTCCGGGCGCGCAGGTCACCGTCGAGGCAAGGGTGAAGATCCTCGAGCCGGCCCTTTACCAGGCCATCGCCGGGGTCTGGGATGAGACCCGCTGTAAGCGCCAGTACTGCCTGTTCTACAACCTGAATGCGCGCTATGACAGCAAGGAGAATCTGCATGGCCACATTTCCCATATCGGCGGTCCGACCCCGGGGCACGATTTCTGCGTCACCTATGCCACCGGCGCGAGCCGCCTGCCCGTCGGCACATGGATGACCCTTTCCATGCAGTACGATGGCCGGGACATCCGCGTCTTCGTCGATGGCGCGCTGGACCAAAATCCAAGGGCCGACCCCTTCCGGCCGGGCGAATCCGTCCTGAATCCGTATCATTATCCCGGCGCGATCTTCGACGGCGGGCCGGACGGCGCTCCGTTCACGGTCGGCGCCGTCCACCGCTCCGGCGAAATGGGCAACTGGTTCATCGGCAGGCTGGCGGCGCTGCGCGTCGCAAACGGCGCGGGCTGAGGCGGGTTAAATAACACCGCAGGGGTGGTTGCCGGCGGGGAGGCTGAACCATTGCATGAAGACGAAATGAAAAAATTCACTCTTCTTATCTTTTCTTTTGCTATCTGTTTTTCCCTTGGCGCGCAGGTCACTATTGTGGCATGGGGTGGGGATTATGTTGCCGCCAATCAGAACTCACAGGCCAGCCTTAATGACATTGCCGGCGTACCTACCGCATCTGACTCAATTCGGGAGATTGGGGATTTTGGCGAAGCAGTAAATCCGGCAATTGGTACCGATTACAGTGGCACGAGTGCTGAGTTTTTTGGAGGTTCCCAAATTGCTAAATATGGGGTTAACTCAAGTACTGGGCAAGCATTGGCAGCGGTTCGCGACGGCGGTGCATCAGACCATATATATTTCAGATTTCAAACCCCCTCAGGGGTTACTTCTGGGGATGGAACTGCGTTTGCTCTATGGAATGTTTCCACGACCTATGGAGATTTGGTTAGTGTGACAGCTTCTTCTGCCGGAGGAATGAGTAGTTCGGTGACTTCCCGGATTATTATTAATGCGGGTGGAAGCTATTACGTATCCAGCGAATCGATTTCTGGAGGCTTTGGGGGAGCGAATTGGGGTTTAAATTCGACCGAGTTGACCTCGACAGACGCATGGGCTGTGTATAATCCGGGTTCTGATGTATGGTTTGGAAATTTGGGCAGTCTGAGTTTTGATCAAACTATTGGCTCCGGCGCAGAGGTAACCGAGATTGGTTGGATCTCTTATAAATCTGCTACCTCCGTCGGGGATGATGTTACAATCGATTTATTTGAAGTTATTGCTGTTCCCGAGCCGTCGACGTTTGCGCTGCTGGTGGGGATGGTGGCGCTGGCGGGGGTGCTGTATCGCCGGCGGGTGAAGTGAAGATTTCAGAGTAGGGTTTTGAGGTTTGGGAAGGGCCCCATCGCGTTGCGGTGGGGCCCTTTTGCCGTGTGCGGGGAGAGGCCTGTTCCGGTCGGGGGGGCAAGCCCCCCGACGCGGAATATTTTGAAAATGGTCGGGAGTGAATCCGACCTGAGTTGCATGGGGG
>JBNGDP010000203.1:0-4178 GCA_049975345.1 Oceanipulchritudo sp.
AAATTCAGGTATTATTTGGTATGGTTAGGGAACGGGATAAACAGGAAATTGAATACATGAAAGAGGATCCATTGACTGGACAGGCTATCGGGGGAGCCTTTGAAGTGGCGAACGAACTGGGATGCGGTTTTCTGGAAAAGGTCTACGAGAATGCCCTGGTCGTGGCCTTGAAAGAAAAGAACCTGCGCGTGGAATCCCAGTCGGGCCTGACGGTTCATTATCACAATGTATGCGTCGGTTCCTATTATGCGGATCTCATTGTGGAAGACCGTCTGATTATTGAGGTGAAGGCCGTGGAAACCCTGCGCGGTGAGCACGTGGCCCAAGTACTGAATTACCTGCGGGCCACAGGAATCAAAACCGGGTTGTTGGTCAATTTTGGTAAACCGCGCCTGCAATATCGACGCTTTGACAACCGCTTTCTTCAATAATCCCCCCCTATCCCCTTCATCCCCTTCATCCCTGATAAACCAGTGCGCAGAGCCATCGCTGTTACCTGCGGGCCACAATAATCAAAACCGGGTTGTTGGTCAATTTTGGTAAACCGCGCCTGCAATATCGACGCTTTGACAACCGCTTTCTTCAATAATCCCCCCCTATCCCCTTCATCCCCTTCATCCCTGATAAACCAGTGCGCAGAGCCATCGCTGTTTATCAGGGATGAAGGGGATGGGATGTGATTAAACGCCTATGATGTTTGGGCGGAGGACGCGGACACCCTGCTTCTCGAAGGCGGCCTGCATGGCGGCGTAGGCCTCGGGATCCTCCAGCAACCCGACAATCGCCCCGCCGGAGCCGGCAAACTTGGCACTGGCCCCGAAGGAACGGGCCGTCTCCACCAGGGCACGGTTGCCGTCCCCGACATCATAGAGGGAGGCTCTTAAATCAAAATTTTGATTTAAGAGGGACGAAAGACGAGAGACAAGGGACGAGGCATGGGCAACGGGCGTCTTTGCCTGTCTCTCAGGTGTTACAGGCATCTTTGCCTGTTCTTCAGCTTGGTTCTCACCGCGGGCAGGGATGCCCGCGACACCTTGTATGCCCGCGACACTTGGGATACCCTCTTGCAGGACGGTTTTAAATTCGGCCGTGAGCTGCGCCCAGGCTTGAATCGCCTTGAGCACCTGGGGATCGCCCTTCTTGTAGCGCTGGCGGAGGTCGTTGTGGTAGACCTCGGTGCCCTGGGAGAGGTCCTCCCGGTAGGCGACGTAGAGCGCGTCGGCGATCGGGGACGGATCCAATTGCTCGTAGGCACCGTAGCCGCGCTCGTCCATCAGCTTTTTGTCAAAATCCATGTAGACCAGTCCCCCGTAGGCCTGGGCCACGCGGTCCTGCAGACCGGCCGGGATGACCAGCTCGCAGGTCTCAACCCCCAGCACCAGGTTGGCCAGGGAATGACGGGATATCTGCACGTTGTAGAATCCCATGAGGGCGCGTACGCAGGCGGTGATGATGGCCGACGAGCCGGCCAGCCCGACCTGGTTCGGGATGTCCGACCGGTACCGCAGGGTGAAATTCCGGTTGTCGAGGGTGATCCCCCGCGAACGGCAGTAGTCGAGGAACACCTTGCAGGTCGCCTTCAGGAGCCGGAAGCCCCCGTAGTAGCCGTGGTGCCTGACGTCGTCATGCAGCGACTCCAGCCCGCGGAAGACCGAATGGTCGCGCCGGCTCGGGAGCAGCTCCAGCTCGGGGGATTCCCAGAGCTCGATCTCCGCCTTGAAGGCGTCGAAGGTGAAGGCAATGGTCTTGCCGTTGTAGCCGTCGGACGGGTTGCCGATCAGCCCGGCTCGGGGGTGGGCATGGGTGCGGATGATCATCTTCTCACAAAGACACAAAGAGACAAAGCAACAAAGAAATCGTCAAGGTCCATTGAATACAAACAAGATTCTTCCCTGTTTAGAGGGACTGAAGTGGGAATGGTATGGAACCAAAATGAATTCCCCTCTCCGTGCCTTGGTCTCTTTGTTGCTTCGTGCGATTATGCCACCTCCGGGCTCCCGATGTCGCGGCGCTTGCCGGGGATCGGGACCGCCCCGAAGCCCTCCTTTTCCATGACCGCGGCCATGGCGTCGGTGAGCTGGATCTCCCCGTTGCGTCCGGGGGGCAGCGTCCGCAGGAATCCGTAAATCGCCGGGGTCAGCACGTAGCGGGCGGCAAAAGCGTTCATTGGTCGTAGGTCGTTGGCCGCAGGTCGTAGGTCGTTGGCCGCAGGCTGACGGCTATCCTGTTTTGAAATTTGGTCCTTTGACTTTTGTCCTTCGTCCTTCGACTCCATGAAATTCATTTCATGGAAACTCGGCTTCTCGATCATGGCATGGAGGTCGAGGGCGCCGTCGGGGGACGGAGTGCCCCAGCAGACCCCGTATTTCGTGGCCCGCTCGGCGGGAACCAGTTCCACGGCGACCTGGGAGCGGCCGGTTGCCCGGTGGCGGCGGACCATTGCCGGCAGGGGGGAGCCCCCCTCCATGATGGTGTCGCCGAGGAGGACGCAGACCGCCTCCCCCGCCGCGAAGGACTCGCCGCAGAGAATGGCGTCGCCAAGGCCGCGTTGCTCCGGCTGGTTGAGCCAGGTGAACTCCAGCCCCTCCATGAGGGCCTCCCACTCCGCCATGGCGGCGCGCTTGCCGGTGCGGTCCAGCCACTCCATGAGCGGGGCGTCCCATCTGAAGTACTGCCGGATCGCCTCCTTCCCCTCCGAGAGGAGGATGCCGATCCGCGTGCATCCGGCGGCCTTGGCCTCGGCGACGACATGATGCAGCACCGGGAACTTCCCCACCGGAATCAGCTCCTTCGGCACCGCCTTGCTGAGCGGAAGATATCGGGTGCCAAGCCCGGCGGCTGGAATCAAAGCTTTCATTTAGTTGGACGAGGGACTATTCCGCCGGTCCCCAGCGGTGGGAGAACGGGTAATAGATGAAGAAGGCGCGGCCGACGATCTCCTCCTCCGGGACGAAGCCCCACATGCGGGAGTCGGCGCTGTTCGGGGAGTTGTCCCCCATGGCGAAGTAGTGCCCGTCGGGGATGGTGACGGCCTCGTCCCCCTTGAAGAACGGGAGGGGGTAATTCGGGGAGGACATGGCGTAGACGTAGCCCGGATACTCGTCCTCCTGGAGGCGGTTGCGCTCGAAGGCCTTCGCCCCCGTATTGGGCTCGCCATTACGCACCAGGCCGGGAGGATCGATGAGCAGCGTGTCCCCCGGTCCGGCCACCGCCCGCTTGATGTAGTACTTGTTGCGGTTGTCGCGGTCGATATTCTCCAGGTTGTCCGTGCGGAAGACGATCGGGTCCCCCACCTCCGGGCGGACGAAATGGTACGAGAACCGGTCGACGAACAACTGGTCGCCGGTCAGCAGGTCGAAGGAGAAGGCCGTCTCCCCGGCCTCGACCTGTATTCCCGTTTTCAGCACGCGCGTTCCGTCGGGCAGGCGCGCCATGGTGCGCCCGTGGTCCCCCAGCAGCGGGTCCAGCACCTGGCGGATGTCAAACTCCAGCGGCAGGTCGATCGGCACCGGCGACCGGCCCACGTAGAAGGTGTAGCGCAGCTTCTTCGTCGGCAGAACCAGCCACTTGCGCCCGGGTACAATGTCCCGCTCCGCCGAGATCGACAGTTCCCCCGACTCGGGGGCCTCGATGCGGTAGTGCTTCGCCCCAAGGGTGAGAAAGCGCAGCGGGCGCAGCAGCGGCGAGGGCTGCTCCTCGACGTAGACCTTCGCGGTCATCCCGTTGTAGCTCGGGTACATCGAGTTGGTCGGGATCTTGAAAGGCTGCAGAAAAAAGGTGCGGATCCCAAT
Source organism: Oceanipulchritudo sp. (assembly GCA_049975345.1). Taxonomy (GTDB): domain Bacteria; phylum Verrucomicrobiota; class Verrucomicrobiia; order Opitutales; family Oceanipulchritudinaceae; genus Oceanipulchritudo. Next base: position 3,792 of record JBNGDP010000203.1, read on the forward strand.
GGCGAGGATTGCCGCGAAGAGCAGCATCTCCGAGTTCTCGGCGAAAAAGTTCTTCGGGTAGAAGTGCCCGCCGGTGCGCCGCATGACCGGCTCCAGCTCCTTCTCCACATGCTGCAGCCCCTCGACCGGGGTGGACTTGTCCTTGAGCAGACCCTGCATGCGGTCGATGAGGTTCTTGAGCGCATCGCGGTCCGCCTCCGGCAGGATGTCGCGCCGGTAGTCGTAAATCTTCCGCGCCATCTGCAGGCACTCCTGCGCCTGCTTGCGCGCCTTCTTCGTGGGATTGGAGAAAAAGATCATGGGCGGGTCTGCTTTAAGGTTTTATTTTCGCACGGAGGCACGGAGAGACGGAGGCACGGAGCTAATTTTAAAAGGCTTCCAATAGGG
>JBNGDP010000204.1:0-4159 GCA_049975345.1 Oceanipulchritudo sp.
ACCCTTCTGAAACGGCCGGCGGACCGGGATTGACGCGGCCGGGGTCGTCCCCCCCGTTTTAAATTTACAGCGCGGCTTGCATGGATGAATCCATTCCGCTAAGGTGGGAGTTGATGCCAAAAAATCCAGTACCGGCTTGAAATGAAAGGGAAGGCTGCAGTTTTGCTACCCATGGCGGTCGCGGCGCTGCTGTTCCCGGGATGTGCCACGCAGTATGCGATCCGGGTCGATGCCCTGAGCGCGGGAGAACGGGGTGCAACGGCGGGGCCGCGGACCTATGAGCTGGCCAGTGCCACGCCCGGGGTGGAGGAGGGCGATCTGTTCTTCAAGGAAGTTGCCCGTTACCTGGAACCGGTCCTTCGGGAAAACGGGTACCGCCGTGTTGAGCCCGGGACCGAAGCGGGATTGCGCATAGCGGTCGACGCGCACCTCTCCGAGCCCCTTGTGGAGACGCGCAGTTACTCCGACCCGGTGTACGTGCACACGTCCGGCTACTCGGGCGCGATCCGGGTGCCCGTCCTGGACAGCGAGGGCAAGGTGGTCCGGTACCGGTATTATTCGTATTATGAACCTCCGCGGATGGAACTTTCCGGCTGGGTGCACCGGGACCGGCAGTTCACGGTCTATGACAAGGTGCTCCGGCTCAGTGCCCGGGAAATCCTCGCCGGCGGAAGCCTCTCGGAGGAGCTCTGGACCCTGACGGTATCGCTGCGCAGCGACCGTTCGGATTACCGCTCCGCGCTGCCGTACCTGTTGGTCGCAGCCCGGCCCTATATCGGGGAACGGACGGAAGGGGAGGAAGTGATCCTGCTCAAGGAGGATTCCGAGGAAGTGCGGGCTTTCGCGGATCAGGTCGGGAATGTCCGATAATCCGGCGGAAATCTTTGACGTGGTCGATGCCGCGGACCGGGTGATCGGAACGGCCACGCGCGGGGAGGTGCATGCCAGGGGCTTGCTGCACCGGGCGGTCCATATCCTGGTCCGGCGGGCAAACGGGGATGTCTTCCTTCAGAAACGGTCCAAGGGAAAAGACAGCCACCCGGGAAAGTGGGACTCCTCGGCGAGCGGCCATCTGGACAGCGGGGAGAGCTACGGGCTTGCCGCGGTGCGCGAATTGAGGGAGGAGTTGGGCATCACCGCGGAAAGCGTCCGTTTAATCGGGGCCCTGCCCGCATCGGCGGAAACAGGCAACGAATTCGTGCGCATTTACGCGCTTTCCCACGAGGGTCCCTTTGTTCTCCATCCGGATGAAATCGAGGAGGGGAGATGGATCTCCCCGGAGGAACTGGAATCCTGGATCCGCCGCCGTCCGCAGGACTTCGCCCGCTGTTTCCCTGCGGTCTGGAGGGAAGGGAAGGGGACCCTTAGCGGCGGTGCTTCCCGAGGTGGTTGTTGCTGAGTTGCTCGATGATATGGTCGCGCGCTTCCTCGACGGTATCGATGACCTGGAAGAGCTCGAGGTCTTCCGGTGAGATGACCCCCCATTCGACAAAAGCGTCGAAGTCGATCAGATCGTCCCAGAATTCCTTCCCGAAGAGGACGATGGGCAGTTTTTTCTCGACCTTGTGGGTCTGGATCAGGGTGAGGGTCTCAAACAGTTCATCCATGGTGCCGAACCCTCCGGGAAAGACCACCAGGGCCTTGGCCAGGTAGATGAACCAGTACTTGCGCACGAAGAAATAATGGAACTCGAACTGCAGGTCGCGCGTGATATAGGGATTCAGGGATTGCTCGAAGGGAAGGCTGATGCCCAGCCCGATGGAGGCTCCCCCCGCCTCGCGGGCCCCGCGATTGGCCGCCTCCATGATGCCCGGCCCGCCCCCGGAGCAGACAATGAAGCGTTTCCGGCGGTCCGGCAGAGACATCGACCATTTGGTCAGCTCATGGGACAGCTGCCTGGCGCTTTCGTAGTAGGGGGCGTTCTTCACCCGGGCCCGGGCCTGATGCAATTCCCGCTTGTCCGCACCGGAGAGCCGCTTTTTGCCCGCCAGCTTCTTTTCCAGTCCGGTCAGGCGTTTCCTGGCCTCCCCGGGCGGGATCGTCCGGGCGGAGCCGAACATGACAATCGTGTCCTCGATGTTCTCCTGCTTGAACCTTCGCTCGGTCTCGTCCAGTTCGCAGAGGATACGGATCCTGCGCGCCTCCGGGCTGTTGAGGAATTCCAGGTTCTTGTAGGCCTTCAGGGGCCAGGATTCGGCGATTTTGTCACTCATGGGCTTTTCCGAAACGGAGAAAGGCTTTCCTTGAGGAGGACGGCGAGTTTTTTCCTCTTCCGGCCAGGGGAATTTCGACGCGGACGGTATGCATGTCCTCCCCCTCCGATTCCCTTGCTTCATAGTCCCGGAAGAGCGCCAGCATGGGCGTGTTGTCCCGGTCGACCTGGGCCCAGAGGCGTTCCAGCCCGCGCTTGGCGGCGATCTCCACCATGCGCTCGAGCAGGGTCCGGGCCATCCCGAGGCGGCGCTTGTTCTCCGCCACCACGAAGGCCATCTCAGCCCCCTTGGCATTCTTGTCGAGGTAGTAGCGTCCCACCGCGTGGATAACCTGCCGAGGACCCTGCAGCTCGACGACGGCGAGGGCAAGGTCGCGGTTCTGGTCGATTCCCACCATTTCGAAGGCCCGCTCGCGGCTCATGCGCGTGACGGTGAACCCGTAGCGGCGGACAATCGTTTCCTCCGTGTGGGAATAGAAAAACTCCTGCAGGCGCCGGTCGTCGGCCGGTCCGAGGGGCCGGAGGATATATTCGCGCTCGTCCTTGAGGTGGAGCCGGCGCACCTGGATGCCCTGTGCGCTGTCGTGCCAGGGGGGCGGAAGCTGGAAGTATCCGGGCAGCAGATGGTGCTGGCGGGCCTTTTCGAGGAGCTCCTCCCGGTAGTCCGGGTGCGCCACCTGGATGAGCTCCTGCGCCCGCTCCTGGATGGTCCGGCCCCGCAGGGTCGCGATCCCGTATTCGGTGACCAGATAATGAAGGTCGGAGCGGTGGCAGCCGACCCCGGCGCCCCCGGGCAGGTCGACAACGATCCGGGAAAACCGTTTTCCCTCCTCGTCGAAGCCGGTGGAGGGCAGGGCGATGATCGGCCTGCCCCCCTTGCTGATGGCGGCCCCCCGGACGAAGTCGACCATCGAGCCGACCCCGCTGCGGAACAGTCCCTTGACCGAGTCCACCACGACCTGCCCGGTGAGGTCGCTGAGCAGGGCCCCGTTGATCGAGACCATCCTTTCGTTGCGGGCGATGTTCAGGGGGTTGTTGGTGAATTCCGTCGGCCGGAAGTCGAAGTGGGGATTAGTATCGAGAAACGAATACAACTCCCCGGATCCGAGGGCGTGCGAGGCGACGACCTTCCCGGGCAGCAGGGTCTTGCGCGAATTGTCGATGACCCCGGCCCGGAACAGCTCCATCACCCCGTCGCCGATCACCTCCGAATGGATCCCGAGCTTGCGGTGTCCCGCGAGTGCCGCGCACAGGCCCGCGGCCACCGGGCCCACGCCGAACTGGAGCGTGTCCCCGTCTTTGATGAGCTGGGCGGCGTACTCCCCGATCTTCCCGTAGGCGGGATCCTCCCATGCCGGCCCCAGCTCCGCGAGGGGGGCCTCCCTCTCCAGCGCATGGTGGATTTTCGATACATGAATGTGGCTCAGCCCGCCGGTGCGCGGAACGCTGGGGTTGACCTGGGCGACCACCACCCTGGCGCACTCGGCGGCGGCGGGCGTCCATTCGACGGTGGGCCCGAGGGAGCAGTACCCGTGGGCGTCGGGGGGGGAGACCATGATGAGGGCGGCGTCGATGCGGATGGTCCCGTCCCGGTACAGGACCGGAACATCCGAGTAATGGGCGGGGGTGTAATCGGCATTCCCCTCGTTGACCAGGCGGGCCAGTTCCGCGTCCATGTAGAAGGCGTTGACCTTCAGGTGGGAATGGTGGCGCTTGTCCAGCCATGGGGCCGGGGGCAGGGTCAGCCCCTGCATCAGCTCGAGGTCGCCGATCTCCTTCACGTGCTCGAGGAGGTCCTCGACAAGGGCCACCGGGCACCCGGCCCCGGAGGCCAGGTGCAGGCGCATGCCAGGGCGCAGGCACTTGCGCCAGTTGGGGGCGGGGGGGAGGGTGGGGTTGGACGGTCTGGTGCTCATTGGATCTTTAACGCGCCTTGAGGTGATAGAG
>JBNGDP010000205.1:0-4129 GCA_049975345.1 Oceanipulchritudo sp.
GATTGCTTGCCCGCCGGCGCGCTCCGTGGTTCCACAATTTTCCGGGAAGAACCCAAAAACTTCATTCAGGGCCGCAAGTTCTGGCAGGACCGCGGCATTGCAAACCGATTCTCCGGCCGACTCAGAGTAATCACAATTCCGTAACATTTTGCCTGTAACATCCCGGTTTCGCATGGGGCGGAAAAAGGGCCCGTTTGATTTCCGGTGATGCCCCCTTGCCTCCACCCGCAAAATCCTCCAGAACGGAAGCATGCGGAGAAAAAGGATGAAGTGGCTTGTCGCCGTTGGGATTCCCGCGATCCTGGCCGGCCTGTCCGTGTTGTTGCTGGCGCGCCATTACCGTGCCGCCCCCATGGAACGGACCGAAATCTACCATGGCGTGTACCTGAGGGTGGAACAACTGCCCGACACTCCCGAGGGAAGCGGCCGGTTGATGGTGGTCGAGGTCCACTGGGACACACCCGGAGTGGAACTCCGCAACCGGAACTACAGCTATGCGGTCAACCCGCTCAATCCGCATTACCGGCTCGCCAACGCGGACTGGTCCCTGTGGAAGGAAGGCGCCTCGGTGCTGGTGAACACCACCACCTACCACCCCAGTGAATTCTACAAGGCCATCCCGGGACTGCCCGTGCGCAGCGGGGAAACGGTGGTGGTGGAGGGCGTCCCCTCGCACGTTCATGAACATAGCTACCTGATGTACTGGGACCGGGACATGAACGCGCACATGCTCCGGCACAAGCCCCCGGATCCGCAAAGTCTGAAGGACGCCGTGCTGGGGATCGGGGTGCAGGGGGTCCCGATCAGCGAGGGGCAAACCCGTTTTCAGGCCATGGGGTATGTGGACGAGGTGATGCCGCGGACCTTCATCGGCTTCGACCCGACACGAAACATTCTCTACCTTCTGGCTTTCGAAAAGGCCTCCGGCCGCGTGATGCTCCACAAGGCCCTCGAGGCAGGGGTGGTGTTCGGCGCCATGATGGACTGTGGCGGCTCGACCAGCCTGCTCATTGGTAGGGATGCCAACGGCGTGCCGGCCCATACCGGCATCCGCGGTTGGCGGCCACTGGGCAGCTACCTCATGGTGAATGCGGATCCGCTTTGATTCAACTACGAATATCGCGAAGTGCATGAATCAAAAATTCATCATAGCCGGCGAAAATTCGTGTGATCCGTAGTTAAATAAAGGTCCTTGTGACGCTGCGTTTGGCTTTTTCCAGTCCGGTGACCGGACCGGCATACAGCAGCTCACCCCCGGCCTCCCCGCCCCCCGGTCCGAGGTCGATGATCCAGTCGGCGAGACGGATGACGTCCAGGTTATGCTCGATCATGACGAGGGTGTGCCCCTGTCCACGCAGCTTGAAGAGCAGGTCCATAAGGTGCTGGATATCGACCCAGTGCAGACCCGTGGTCGGCTCGTCGAGGATGTAGAGATTGGTGCCGCGCTGGCTCTTGCTGAGCTCGAGGGACAATTTCAAGCGCTGCGCCTCACCGCCGGAAAGGGTCGGGGCGGCCTGGCCGAGGCGGATGTATCCGAGCCCCACCGCCTGCAGGGTTTCCAGCCTGGCCCGCAAGCGCGGCTGGTTGGTGAAGAGCCGCACCGCCTCGTCCACGGAAAGGTCGAGAACATCGGCGATATTGTATCCCTTGAAACGCACCTCGAGGGTTTCGCGATTGTAGCGATGACCATGGCAACTGGGACATTCCGCGTAAACGTCGCTCAGAAACTGCATGTCCATGCGGATCACCCCGTCCCCCTGGCAGCGCTCGCAGCGCCCTCCACGGACATTGAAACTGAACCGCCCCGGACCATAACCGCGCACCTTGGCCAGGGGGGTCTGGGCAAAAAGCCGGCGCAGGTCGTCAAATATTTTCGTATAGGTGGCGGGGTTGGAGCGCGGGCTGCGCCCGATCGGGTCCTGGTCGACCCGCACGACGCGTTCGAAGGCCTCCAGCCCCTCGATCCCGCGGTGGCGCCCGGGCACCTCCTTCGCCCGGTTCAGCTTGAAGGCGGCCGCCCGGCCGAGGATATCGTTCACAAGCGTGCTCTTTCCGGAACCGCTCACCCCGGTAACCACCGACAGCAGGCCGACCGGGAAGCGGACTTCCAGTTCCTTCAAATTGTGTTCATGCGCGCCGATCACAGTGACCCACCCATCGTCCGGTTCACGGACCGGTACGGGTCGCTCCACGCAGGTGCGGCCACTGAGGTAGCTCCCCGTGAGGGATTTCCTGCTTTTTTCGGCCTCGTGGACGGTTCCCTGGAAAATAATCCTTCCGCCGGCTTCCCCGGCCCCCGGGCCGATCTCCAAGAGATGATCCGAGGCCCGGATGACATCGGGATCGTGCTCGACGACCAGGACACTGTTTCCCCGGTCGCGCAGACCTGAAAGCGTCCGGATCAGGTCCCGGGTATTGGCCGGATGCAGCCCCACGGTCGGCTCGTCGAGAACGTAGGTCACCCCCACAAGGCCCATGCCAACCTGGGTGGCCAACCGTACCCGCTGGGCCTCGCCACCGCTCAGGCTCGCGTAAGCCCGGTCCAGGCTGAGGTAATGCAACCCCACCTCATTGAGAAAAACGAGTCGGTTGCGCAGCCCGTTGAGGGCCTCCTCAAAACCGTGCAGCGAAAGGCTCTCGATGAAGGCCTGCGCCTGCCCGATGGACCGGGCCAGGAAATCCGGGTAGCTGTGGCCGTCGAGAAGGACATGCCGGGAAAGGGCCCGCAGCCGCGCCCCATGGCAATCCGAACATTCACTGCGCACCTGGTAGGCGAGCAGCCGGTTGCGCAGGCCGTCGCTGCGGGTTTCCCGCCGGGTGCGCTCCAGGTCTGCCAGCACCCCATCAAAGCGGGACGGTTCCGGCTTGTGGTTGCCGGGCCTGGTCTTGAAAAGGAATTCCCGCTCCCCGGTGCCGTGCAGAATGTCGTGTCGTACCTTCTCGTCCAGGTCCCGCCAGGAAATTGTCGGGTCGAACGGGTACTGCTCCGCGAGCTGCTTGAGGATGGCGTTGCGCTGGATGATCATCCGCCGGGAGCCCAGTCGCCATGGCTTGATCGCCCCCTTGCGGACCGATTTGGAAGGATCGGGCACCACCAGTTCCGGGCTGAACTGCAGCGTTTCCCCCAACCCGCCGCAGGTCGGACAGGCCCCGTCCGGATGATCCCATGAAAAATGCTTCGGGGTGATTTGCGGATACACCGTTGCGCATTTCTCACAGGCGAGGTGCTGGCTCACGGTCATGGTCTGCCATTCGGCGTCGCGTTCCACCTGCAGCAGGATCAGGGCGCGGTTGTCCGCTTCCCGGAAGGCCAGCTCCAGCGAGTCGGCGAGACGGCTGCGCTGGTCCGGCCGGAGGACGAGACGGTCAATCACCAGATCGAGTTGCCGCTCTCCCCTGCCCCCCGGGAGCAGGTCCGGATCCTCCAACTCCCGCACCTCGCCATCAATGCGGATCCGGCTGTAGCCCTTCTGCTTCAGATGCGGCACCTCGCTGCGCAATACCGAGGTCTTGGCCTTCATGTAGGGGGCAAGGACCATCAAGCGGCTCCCCTCCGGCTCGCGGAAAATCCGTTCCAGGCAGTCGTCGAGGCTCTGTCGGATAATCCGCCCCCCGTCCTTCGGGCAATGCGCCACTCCGCACAGCGACCAGAGCAGACGCGAAAAATCGGCGATCTCCGTGATCGAGGCCACGGTGCTGCGTGGATTGGCCCCCGTTCCGGTCCGTTGCTCGATCGCGATCACCGGCGTCAAGCCCTCGATGAAATCCACTTCCGGCCGCTCCATCTGGTCCATCAACTGCCGGGACCGGGTGGACAGGCTGTCCATGAATTTCCGGTACCCCTCGGCGAAAATCGTGTCGAATGCCAGCGAGGATTTCCCGGATCCGCTCACCCCGGTGATGGTCACCAGTTGCTCCCGCGGGATCGAAACATCGATTCCCCGCAGGTTGTGCACCCGGGCCCCCTTGATGTGTATGGCCTTTTCCATCCCCATCCCATTCACAATCCCAATCCCCATCCCAATCGCAATCCCAATCCCCATCCAAGGTCATTGGGGGGCGTTGGACGACTTTTATGGTTCCTCGCTGTTTTCAGTGGAAGCCAGGTTTCGTTGGATCAAGTCGCCGG
>JBNGDP010000206.1:0-4091 GCA_049975345.1 Oceanipulchritudo sp.
CATCCGAAAACGGAAAAGTGGCTCTACATCCCCGAACGGGTCGCCGCCGCCGGCCGGGGATGGGTTCATTTCTAAATTCCGGGCACCCAGGCAATTTACCTATAATCTCATCGACATAAACCCGGATTTTTGCTAAGAATTCCCCCGCTGCATCTTCACGGAGGGATAAACATGAAAGCACAGCATTTTCTTGGGTGGATGGTGGTTGGTTTAATGGTGGTTCAAACGGCATCCGCGGAAGTGGGTCTCCTGCGCATAGCGGAATCCGAAAACACCCAACAAGCCTGCTCACCGGTTGGCCTATCGGCGGACGGCAGCACGGTGGTGGGGAAGGCCCGCGACGGCACGATGTGGAAGGCTTATTCATGGAATCCCTACCGCGCCGGCGATTACAGCAATTTCTTCACCTACCTGGGACTGGGAGACGACAAGACTGTGACCGACAGCGGGGCCAGTGACGTCAGCGCCGACGGACGCATCGTCGTGGGAGCGGCCACCTGGGATGGACAGACGCATTTCCATCCCATGATCTGGGTGGATGCCGTTCCGAATTTCTATGACAAATCCTTTGGTGGCGGAACCGCCAATGCCGTCTCGGACGACGGATCCGTCATCGCCACCAGCGATTCCTTCACGCCTCCCGTGGGCATGGCAAAAACCATTGCCATATGGTGGCGATATTCGCTTGACAGTCCCCCCGACTACACAAGCACGGATCCCTACGGCGGTTACGCCATCCAGTACATCCCGATGCCCATCTGGCCGCCTCCCATTTCATTCCCCTCATCCAGTCTTTTGGGAAACTCGGCCGCAGATATTTCGGGGGATGGCTCTGTTCTGGTGGGCGTTTCCAAGGTCTCCATGGCCAACGTCGGCGTGTGGTGGAAAAAGGAATGGGGGAATCCCTACTGGAGCGCACACACCGTGCAGCAATATTATGACGATGAGCCGCCCTACTCGGATGCCGAACCCTCCACCATTGACGCCGCCTCCTATGACGGGAAGACCCTGATCGGCAACACCGTTTGGCAGGGAGCCGTGCAGGACCCGATCACCTACCATGGCTTCAAATGGAAAAACGATCCCCGCGAGGTCCTCATGTGGGGGGAATTTGATCCGGGACAGACCGGCATACCGGATGATTTGAGCAACGGCCCCGTGCTCGATGTGGAAATCGGGGATGCCTTGACCATTGCCCTCAAGGGCGACGGCACGGTGGCCGTCTGGGGAACCGCCTACGATCCCGACTACCTGCCGCCGGAAGGTTTGAACGGGGTGGTCATGGTGGATGCCGGGGCCGAGCATCTCCTGGCCTTGAAGGCGGACGGGACGGTTGTTGCCTGGGGAAAAAACGGGGACGGACAACTCACCGTGCCAGGTATCCAGGGCCGGGTCATCGACATCGCCGCCGGCTACTACCACAACCTGGCCCTGACGGAAAACGGCACCGTGTACGCATGGGTAAGCAACAATGACGGCCAGTCCGCCGTGCCCGCGATCTCCGGTGTCATCGACATCGCCGCCGGCCGGGCGCACAGCGTGGCCCTCACAGCCGACAACCAGATCATTTGCTGGGGGGCCAATGATTACGGGCAGGCACCAACCGCACCGACCCCCCCCCTGCAGCGGGTCATGAAGATCGCCTCCGGGGCCGACCATTGCATGGCCCTCTATGAAAGCGGCCAGCTCCTCGCATGGGGACGAAACGACGAGGGCCAATGGGATGCCTACGGGGTCGGCCAGACCTACGGAATCAAGGACGTCGCCCTTGGCGCGGTGCATTCGCTCCTGCTCTATACCGATGGCGCTGTGGAGGCATGGGGCCTGCTGGAGGATCCGATCGTTGCGCTTCCCCAAAGCCTCGATACCCGCCTGGCCATGGCGATTGCCGCCGGAAACCGTCATTCCGCCACCCTGCTCATGCCGGAGATCGAGATCCTACAGCCCTTGCCACCGGAAATGGGCTACAATCATAATACCACAACCGCCAAGGATATCTCCGGCAACGGGGAGGTCGTTGTCGGGACCAGCGCCTATTACAATTCCGGGGAAAACCGATACGAGGATTTTACAGCCGTCTACTGGGACGCCAATGGCGTCCACGACCTGTTGGCCGAACTGGGCGATAAGGCCAGCGATTGGGAATCCCTCACATGGGTCTACGCGGTCAATGAGGATGGCAGTTCCATGTGCGGATACGGCACCTACACAGGCGGCGGCGGAAGCTGGACCAACCAGGCATGGCACCTGACCGGTGCCTACAGGGACGGCCTCGTGGAATCCGAGTCGCTGGATCCCAACTGGCAGGTTTCCCCCTTTTACGGCCTGTTCCGCCGGGCGGGAAAGTCCCATGTCTACCACCAGGTGCACGGCTTTCAGAATCTTCCCCCCGGAAACACGGAAACCCTCATTGTTTTCGACTACGGTACCGACTCCTGGCTGGAGACCAGCGGCGAAAAATATCCCTACATGTACCACTATGGAGAGGATCCAAGCTGGCTCCTGTTTGATGTGAACAGCCCCCCGGGATCCCGCCTGTTCTTCCACTTCAAAAGTGGAGAGTGGCTGACCGAGGATGAACTGGCCGATTTAAACTGAACGTGTCACGGGCAAGCGTGTTGCGGGCATCCCTGCCCGTAATTTCATTTCTGGATTCCCCATCGCGGGCAGGGGATGCCCGCGACACTTGGCCGGATTTGTTGGCAATTTCCGGGAAATGCGTTTTGGTGGTTTACCATGAGCGAGAATTTGAAGCGCACCCCTTTGCATGCCTTCCATGTGGAGCACCAGGCCCGGATGGTTCCCTTTGCCGGATGGGAGATGCCGGTACAGTACACCAGCATCCTCGAGGAGCACCGGGCGGTGCGCGAGGCGGCCGGCCTGTTTGACGTCAGCCACATGGGGGAGGTGCGCGTCCATGGTGCGGAGGCCCGGGCCTACCTGAACCGGCTGGTGACCAACGATGTGGAGCGGCTCCAAACCGGCAAGGCCCTGTACACGGTCATGTGCTACGAGGATGGCGGCGTGGTCGACGACCTCATCGTCTACCAGGTCGACGACGAGGAATACCTGCTCTGCATCAATGCCGCCAACGTCGAGAAGGACGTGGAATGGATGGCCGGCCAGGCGGTCGGGTTTGACTGCCTTGTCGACGATGTTTCCGAGGCCTTCGGGCAGCTGGCCCTCCAGGGCCCACGCTCCATGGCCATCCTGAAGAAGGCCATCGGCGAGGACCTCTCCGGATTGAAGCGCTTCCATTTCATCAAGGACAATTTCTTTGAAACCTCCGCCATGATCAGCCGCACCGGCTACACCGGGGAGGACGGGGTGGAGCTCTACCTGCCCGCCGGGGAAACGAGCCGGGTCGCCAACCGGATCCATGAAATCGGCAAGGAGCACGGGCTGCACCTTGTCGGCCTCGGCGCCCGCGACAGCCTGCGCCTGGAAGCCGGTTATCCGCTGTACGGGCATGAGATCAGCGCCGGCATTGATCCCCTCACCGCCGGGCTGGGCTGGGTCGTCAAGTTTTCCAAACCCGACAAATTCACCGGGCGCCCGGCCCTGGAAGCCATCCAGTCCGCCGGCCCGGTGCGCAACGTCGTCTTTTTCCGGCTCGACGACCGGCGCATCGCCCGCCAGGGCGCCGCCATCCTCGACGCCGAGGGAACCGCTGTCGGGGAGGTTCTATCCGGGACCCTGTCTCCCATGCTCGGCCGCCCCATCGGCTCGGCCATTGTCCCCGCCGCCCTCGCCTCCCCGGGGTCCCCCCTCTTCGTCGAGATCCGCGGCACCCGCATCCCCATCGAAATTAAAAAACCGCCATTGCACCGGGACTAGGGACGTGGGACGTGGGACCTGGAAGTGTCGCGGGCATCCCTGCCCGCTGTGAGTACCAAGCAGAAATACTGGCAATGATGCCTGTTATACCGGTTTCACCAAGGTTTGATGCAATTGAGGCGGGCATTCGTGGCGCGCGCGCTTGCGCGCCGCTGCCAGGGCACTGGGAGACCATCCGCCCTTCGGCTGGCTCAGGGCGGGTAAGCGGAGGTCCCACGCCCATGCTCCACCTGATCAATCCATACTGAAAGCGG
>JBNGDP010000207.1:0-4004 GCA_049975345.1 Oceanipulchritudo sp.
GACAAGGCATTGGTATCGAGGATCATTGCCACATCTCCTCATCGATCTCCCGGAAATCCTTCTCTGCCAGGGCTGCCTTAAGATCACTCGCCGCCGACTTGGAAATTTTGGGAAGGGAATCGATCCATTCGGTCACTGTGGCGGGGGCTTTCTCATCCTCTTTGAGTGCGCGTTCCAGGCTCTCCTCCATATAACGACTTAACGGTTGGCCACGCAGGGCGGCACGCGCCTTTGCCCGCCGAACCAGATCGTCACGCATGATCAAGGTTGTTTTCATTGATGCCGTATTTACGGAATTAACGGCAATATGTCAAGCCATCCCCGGCGCGCTGGCTGGCCGAGCTGATGTGCCTGCGGTCGGGGTTGCCCCGCCAACTGCTGCCCCTGTTGACCGCCGCCCTGAGCGCCCAAGCGGGCCGGTTTCTCACCGGCGACGCTGGTACCCGCAGGCCGCCAGGATAAAGGGGGCGAAGCGCTGGCTCGCGGGCGGCGAAGGGCAGAGGGTTATCCGAAATGGTGTGGATGTGACCGAGCAGTTTGCGTCGATTGACTAACCATGCAGCCGGGCGGGCTCTTCAAGAATATCCAGGAGGTTCCTCGCAACGTAGACTCGACCTCGCTGGGCATCGCCGACCTGCTCAACCATTCCAGTCGACTCCAGCAGCGTGATTGCCTTGTTCGCCGTGTTGAACGCCACGCCCAGCATCTCCTGGGATTTTCTGGCAGTGAGATAAGGGTTTCCAGCGAGAAGCCCCACCAGTTGATAGGCAGCGGCGGGCGACTTACCCGCCACCCGTTGCTGGCCCTCCAGGATGGCCTGATTGATCCGCTCGGCGCGGGAAAGGGCATCTTCGGACTGTCGGATGACGCCATTCAGGAAGTAGTGCAGCCAGCCGCCCCAATCGCCCTGCTCACTGACCGCCCGCAGGGCATCGTAGTAGTCCCGCCGCGAGGCCTCAAAAAAGGCGCTCAGGTAGAGGAACGGTCCGGGCAAAGCCTTTCGCTCGCACAGGAGTAAGGTGATGAGCAAGCGGCCCAAACGACCATTCCCGTCCAGAAACGGGTGAATGGCCTCGAACTGATAATGCATCAAGCCACAGACGATAAGCAACGGCAACTCGGACTCGTGCAGAAATCGCTCCCAGTCCGAAAGGCAATTCATCAGGCTATCTGGCGGTGGCGGCACATAGGATGCGGCCGCCAAGGTGCAACCGGGGGTGCCGATCCAGTTCTGACTCCGCCGGAACTCGCCCGGCGTGGCATGATCCCCGCGCACACCGCTCATGAGATGGAAGTGCATCTCCTTCACCAGCCGCAAGCTGATGGGGATCTCGTCCAGACGCCTCAGTCCATGCTCCAGCGCGACAACATAGTTGGTGACCTCCCTGAGCTCGTCCGGGCTGCGCTCAACCTGCGCTCCCGCTTCGGCTGCCAGGAGTTCGCCCAAAGTGGCCTGTGTTCCTTCAATGCGGCTGGAAAACACGGCTTCCCGCTTCACGAAGGGCCGAATAAAAACGTGCGGATTGGGGAGTCGCCGCGCTTCACCGCTCAAGCGGCCGAGGATTTGGTCGGCCCGTGACAGCTTGCCAACCAAGGAAACGTCCCAGTCCAGTGCAGGCGGCAGCGGATGGGGATAGAAAGCGCGGTAGCCTTCCAAAGTTTTTCGCCAAATGCCTGCCGGGGTGTGCTCCATTTTGAAACAAGCATGGCGCTAATTTCACGAATGGCAAGTTTTGTGAAACAAGGAATGGATTTATTTCGAGCGGTGAAAACAAAGCGGCCCTCGTTGACAGGCTGACCCTGACATGCCGCAAATCGACTACTTAATAGGCTTCACCACCACCGAGGTCGAGGAATTCCTCACGGCCCAGAAGGCGGAACTGAAGAAGACCCTCAGCTGCGCAACGGCCACTTCGTCGACGCACTCACCTACATCGACCGGCGCATCCAGCGCGGCACGCCCCGCGAGGGTTAACCGACGCTTGTGCCTGGGCATTAAGCCTCCGTATCAAATTATCGTAGTTTATGCTCATGGGAATCTCCAAGTTAAATGCATATTGGTCAACAATCCCGAAGGGAAGCGTTAGGCGGCAAAATATGTAAAGGCAACAGCTGAATTCGACTCCCGTTCGCAAATCCCCGCCACCCCCGTACCAAACGACTGTTAAGCCAATTTCTCTGTAAATCAGGGAATCAGAGTACCGAGCGCAGCGACATCCTTTTCGCGGTAGATTTCCGGACCATCATTCCAAACACCCCGGCGATTGGAATGATGACCCGGAATCTCGGATCAAAACCGAGAGTGGCGTCGCCGGAGGGGTGGGATCGCCCGCGAGGCTTGGTTACTGGCCGGAGACGAAGAAGCCCGACGCTTGGGGGCGTCGCGGTACTGTGGGTTTTATTCCAAAAACTGAAAATTGGCCTGCCATGAGCGAGCGATTCGAATGGCTGCCCGGGCGTGACCGTGTTCGGAAACTCACGCCTTATAAAGATAGAGGATGGAGGTGTGGAGGGCGGCGGCGAATTGGTTAACAGGAGCGGGGAAGAATCATTCAACTATTCATTTCATAGCCCAGGAATTCCCGTGGGCTGAGGATCGGGATTCCTCGAAAAGGATTCAGCTCCAACAGGTCGGCATCGCCGGATATGATGACATCAGCCAGGCCGTTGATGGCAACTTCCAGGAACTTGTCATCCTTGGGATCGCGGCAGCATTGAACCGCATGCGTGACCTGCACAATGATAGCCAGTCGTGCCAGCAGGCGCATGAACTGCTCCCGGTCATTGGGCTCGAGGTAGCGGTCGAGTTTCGGGCGGCGCAACACTTCATTAAGTTTGGTCAGGGTCGCGCTGGAAAAGAGCAGGTCGCCGGATCGAATGGCTTTCTGTACTGCCTGCGCCGGAATTGATCCCGATAGCAGCAAGCGGCTGACCAGGGTGTTGGTATCGACAACGAATCGTCCGGCTTGCATCTCAATCCTCGGCCAGCAGGTCGTTCAGCTTTCCCTCAGTCAAACCACGCGACTGGGCCCGTTCGCTAATTCCATCACAAAAGGCCTCGAATTCCGCTACATTCAATCCACGCAGCCGCTCGTACTCGGCAATCGATAATATCACCGCAGCCGACCGGTTGTGCTTCTGGATCATGACCGGCTCCCGCTGGGCGTCGTCCAAAACCCGCCCAAAGGACTGCTTTGCCGCATTGGAAGAGATGGTCTTCATTCATCCAAATTAGATGAAACGGATGAATTATGTCAATGATTGATGGGGTATATGGCCTGGGTCAATTTTTCCGGCACTGTTCCCTCACTTCGAAGGCATAAACCCGTTTCAGGAATTCCAGATGGACTTCCGGGGGAAGATCCGGGTGGCGGCCCATGGTGGCGCCCAATTGCTTTAATTTGTTTTCCAGGCGAACGATTTCGGACTGAACGGATGGTGTTTTCCGTGATTTTTTTCTCATGCAACAGGCCTGCATCGGAAACAACGGATAGACAACCCGGCAAAACAGACAAATTCAGGTAGTCTCGAAAGGAACGAGTGATTGCTCCTCCCTATTGTCTGATTTGACCCTTTGGGACCTCATTATCCCACTGAAAACGAAAAAGACCTTCCGTGTTGAAGGAGCTGAAATTGGCTGCCCATTCCAAACGGGAGTCAGACAACTCTCTGTCTGATGCCGGTAGGCAAAGGGCTGCGGGGCATACGGGGGTCGAAGTTCTGTCAACCTGACAATAATAGAGAGACGGCTGCCTTGACTGAAATTCAGCAATTCAGCGTAGTCGTTGCATGGCCACCATTGTGCAGGTCAACAAGCGAGGTAGCTTACCATTACCAGCGGAGGTGCGTCGGCATTTCAACCTGCAGGCGGATTGGGGTGAGCGGTGGAGAGAAGGAGGCGGGGGATTGTTTAACAGGGGTTGAGCGAAAAGGATTCAGCGATTCACTGGTAAGGACAAATCAGAGTCGCCTGAAATGAGGGCATCGGCCCGGCGGCCATTGAA
>JBNGDP010000208.1:0-3979 GCA_049975345.1 Oceanipulchritudo sp.
TGCGCGTCGATGCGGTCGCGGGCAATTTGCTCAGGTGTCTGGTTTGGCTGGGAACTTGGCATCGGCTAAGTCTCTTTGAACTCCGTTAGAGCTGACTGAGGATCCTCAGGACAATCCCTTGGGAGATGGATTGCTCATTGCGGAAGATGCCCTGCTCCAATTGAGCGCGTATCTGGGAGATTGTCGTTTCCATGCCGGTATCGATTTTGGGGAGATTTACATTTCTGGGTAATAATGTATTCTAATACTAGCAAGGGATAAACGGATCATTTTGATAATAATCTATCCAGTCGGACAAGGGCGGTCCGATGGGCCTCAACCCAACCTCCAGCGATGAATATACTGAAGCGCCTCCTTCCGGGGCAGAAACCGCGGGTTTTTGCCGGTTTCATCCAGCAATCCCTGCAACTTCTCGGCGGCTACCCGACCCGCCAGGTTCCCCTGCCGGACCAACTGGTCCAGCACCCAGATACTGCCATGCACCTCAACCTGCCGGACCGCTCCGGCATTCCGCAAGGTTTTGTCACCTGTGAGCAACATGGCTCCCCGCTCCATGGCCAGGCAGAGGACCGAGGCGTCTTCCAAGCTGAGACCGGGCAATGCCGAATGGAGGCGATCAACTTCATCAATGGACGGATCCTCTACGGAAATCGCCTCCGTTTCAATGTATGCCAGTGCCTCCGCGTGGCCTCCGTCCTCCAGCTCTAAGACAATCAGGCTGGTGGTCAGAGTCTCGTAGCCCAGCTGGGCCCAGAGGTCAAAGACGCCCATCGACTCCATGTCGATGAATACATTGGCGTCCTTGACCGCGATCTTCATGCTTCAGGCCTCAATCAGCTGGTAATTTTCAGCGAGCTCGGAGGGCGTCCAATTCAACAGACCGCAGGCTTTCGAGGCGGTGATGATATCACTGGACAAGGCCCGCATGACCAGCTGCTTGAACCGGCCGGAGGTCTCATCGCCCTTCCAGGCTCCCGGCTCTGCCTTCCGCCAACCATGCTTGTTCGCAAGGATACAAAAGGACTTGAACCGGCCCGCAGTAATCAGGGCCAAATCCCGGGCACGGGCCATGATCGCCATGCAGGAGATCCCCCACTCCTCCTTGATCGCCACCAGTTCAGCAACCGAGATTCCAACCCGGTTACGGCCAAACATTTTGATGAACATAGCCTTGGGGATCAGCATGGCACCGGCAAAGCGGTGGCAGGCCCGTTCGATTTCCGCCGCCTTCAGGTATTTGGGCAAGCTCAGGACCAGGTGGGCCAACTCATGCAGGGCGGTGAAGCGGAGGCGGGTCGAATCTTTGACTGCCTTCCGCGACAGGGCAATGGTCGCAATCTCCCGATTCTCCGTCCGGGCAAGGGCGGAAAATCCGTCAAAGCCCTCCCAGTCATTCATGAATTTCACCTTCACGCCGTGTTCCTCCAGCATGGTATGGACATTCGGTATAGGGTTCAGGCCCAAATCCCATTTTTCCCGAAGCTCTTCAGCTGCCGCCTCAATCGCTTCTCCCAGCTGATCCATGTTCTTGGACGACAGATCGAAGTGGGGAAGCTCTTCCAGCGGGACATCGAGGATATTCTCAATCTCCAGATAGCGCTCAAAGAACTCAAAGGCCTCCTCCTCAATCTGCTTCTGGGCCTTCTTGCCCAGTTTCGAGAGCTTCCGGTACTCGACTTCCTCCAGCTTGAATTCGTTTTCCTGCATGAAGTAGTCCGTGCGCAGGTCCAGGGCACGGGCAATCAGGCCAATCGTCCGGATATCCGGGCAGATGATGCCCTTCTCGTATTTCTGCAGGGTCGTATGGGAATACTGGCCACCCAGCAATTCCGCCAGGGACCGCAGGGTATGCCCACGCATGCGCCGGGCACGTTCAATCCGCGCACCAACGCGCTCAGCCAAGGGTTGTTTCGGTTCATTCATAGCATCCTCCAGAGACGTTCGGGGTTAACTTCAATAAACAATATTGCCAAATTCTATTATTTTGTAAACTATGAATTTTAAGATTTGAAGCAATTCACCCTTAACGAAATCTTAATGGAAAATGCCCCGATCTTAACTACTGTATCGGTCGTGTCTGCGGTATGGTGGGGGGATGACAAACAAGGCATCTCATTCCCCGTGGACGGGAGATCTTCTGAGCGCTGCGATGCTGGAGGGTTTCAAGAAAATGGATCCGCGCATCCAGGTGCGCAACCCAGTGATGTTCGTGGTCTGGTTGGGGGCAGTGGTACTGACCGCGATGCTGCCATTTCGCTTTTCCGCCTTTGATCTCCAGATCGTGCTGTGGCTGTGGCTGACCCTCTGGTTCGCCAACTTTGCGGAGGCGGTCGCCGAGGGCAGAGGTAAGGCTCAGGCTGCTTCGTTACGCAAGGCCAAGACCACCCTCCAGGCGCGCCGTCTGAATAAGGAGGGAAACGAGGAAACCGTGTCCGCCGCCGATCTGGCCAAGGGAGATACTTTTGTTTGCGAGGCTGGTGACTCCATCCCTGCCGATGGTGAAATTATTGAAGGCATCGCCACTGTGGATGAGAGCGCGATCACGGGGGAATCGGCGCCAGTCATCCGGGAAAGCGGCGGTGACCGTAGCGCGGTGACCGGTGGCACAAAGGTATTGTCCGACCGGATTGTTGTCCGTGTGACGGCGGAACAAGGACAGAGCTTTCTCGACAAGATGATTGGGTTGATCGAAACGGCCAAGCGCCAACCCACCCCGAACGAAGTGGCGCTCAGCATCCTTCTGATCAGTCTGACGGTTATCTTTGTCCTGGTGGTCTTCACACTGCCGCTATTTCTACGGTTCCCGGCCTTTGCTGGCATTCAAATCAGCCTTCCAGTGCTCGTCGCCCTTTTGGTGTGCCTGATTCCGACGACCATTGGAGCACTCCTGAGCGCGATCGGCATTTCAGGGATGGACCGACTGGTGCGGCACAACGTGCTCGCGATGAGCGGACGGGCCGTGGAGGCCGCCGGGGACGTCGACGTCCTGCTACTGGACAAAACCGGAACAATTACATTGGGCAACCGTCAGGCAACGGAACTCATCCCAGCCCCTGGCGTGGAACCAGCCGACATGGCCGATGCGGCGCAACTGGCGTCCCTGGCCGACGAGACGCCGGAAGGCCGTTCGGTCACGGTGCTGGCTAAGACGGAATTCGGGCTGCGAGGGCGCGATCTGCATTCACTCGAAGCAACGCCGGTCAAGTTTTCCGCCGAGACGCGCATGAGCGGACTCGACATTCACTCGGGCAGCGATGTGCGGAAACTGCGGAAAGGCGCGGTGGAAGCAATGGAGCGTTTTGTGCAGCGGAGTGGGGTCACGATTCCGGCTGAGGTCAAGGACGCGGCGGACCGCATCGCCAAGGAAGGCGGGACGCCGCTCCTGGTGGCGGACGAGACCAGGATCTATGGGGTCATTCACCTTAAGGATGTGGTCAAAGGCGGCATCCGCGAGCGCTTCGAGCAACTGCGCCGGATGGGTATCCGCACGATCATGGTCACGGGCGACAACCCGGCGACCGCTGCCGCCATCGCCGCGGAAGCGGGAGTCGATGACTTCATCGCGGAAGCAAAACCCGAAGACAAATTGGCGCGCATCCAGGAGGAGCAAGGCAAAGGTCACCTCGTCGCCATGATGGGAGACGGCACCAACGACGCTCCCGCTCTGGCGCAGGCAGATGTCGGCGTGGCAATGAACAGCGGCACGCAAGCCGCCCGTGAAGCGGGCAACATGGTCGATCTGGACAGCAACCCAACCAAGCTCATTGAAGTGGTTGAGATCGGCAAGCAGCTCCTGATGACTCGCGGATCATTGACAACGTTCAGCCTGGCCAACGATGTGGCCAAATACTTTGCGATCCTTCCAGCGATCTTTCTTGGCCTGTTTGCCGCCGATGGCGCGAAAGGCCCGCTTGCCGTCCTGAACATCATGGGACTGCACTCACCGCAGTCGGCCATCCTGAGCGCTGTGATCTTTAAC
>JBNGDP010000209.1:0-3945 GCA_049975345.1 Oceanipulchritudo sp.
CCGTAATCATGCCAAGACCATGGCCACCATTATCCGGGAGAGCAACCCGGGACTTACCGATCTGCGCAAGGCCCATGTCCATGCCACGGTACTGCTGACCGCCGATGACGCCGCGATCAACGATCCGACAGGAATCGACGGTCCGGATGTGACCGACTTCAAGCGCTGTCTGAAATATTTCCGTGACACCAGCCGCATTCCTGACAATCGGCTCAATAACATCAGCCGCTTCCACTCCCAGATCATCAAAGCCATTCAGGGCAAGGCCAAGCCCAAAAGCGCCGCTTTGGTATTCCGCGACTGGCAGGTGGTAGAGAAACTCGGCGGCACCGACCGCTTTACCGAATACCGCGCCAAGCACAACCTTTTGGGCAAAAGCGGCGGCATGGCCCGGTTGCGGGTCTATCAGGCCGATCCCTATCAGGATGAAGCGGCCCGAAAAGAAGAATTCAAGAAGATCAGCAACGCTTACCGAGCTGTTGCTCACATGCCCACGCATGCGAACGTGCTTGCGGTCAAAGACCTTTTTGTCAATGACGATGAAGATAAGGTTGTGTTGGTCACAGAGGACGTGGCTGGACAAGCCCTCCGCCAGCACATCAATAAGGCAACGCTGGCTCTGACTTTCGACCAGAAACTTCAGGTCATGCGAGATGTGCTGGATGCGCTGGATCACGCCCACAGACACGAGGTGATCCATCGGAATCTTACGCCCGACGCTATTATCGTCACCAAGGGTGGTCAGGCCAGGGTCACGGCCTTTGACTTCGCCCGGGTGGGCAAGAACCGCACCTCCACCATCGCCGAGCAGATCGTGGATGACCTGGATGTCAGTTACCAGGCCCCAGAGTGTTTCAAGGACCCGGCACAGGCCAGCATCGCATCGGACCTCTATGCCACCGGGCTTATATTCTATGAATTGCTGACCGGTGAACTGCCCTTTGAAAATGTGGATCAGATGATGGAGGCGGACGGCAAGTTCCCTGTTCAGCCTTCCGCGCACAAACCGGATCTGCCCAAGGGCATAGACGAATGGTTGCAGAAATTCTGCGAATTTGACCCGGAGGATCGCCACACGAGCGCCGCCGTGGCCAGGAAGGCGCTGGATGACCTGATCCTGCCGGAGGCCAAGGATGAGTCCGCAGCCGTGTTGAGCGGCCCGGTGGAGCCGGCACAGAAGATCCCCGATGACCTGACCAATCTGCCCCAGGATTTCATTCTGGCCGACCGTTTCCGAATCCAATCGAAGCTTGGTAGCGGGGGCTTCGGTGTGGCCTACAAGGTGTTTGATTCTCTAGGCGATGTGGTTCGCGTTATCAAATTGGTGACCAGGGACCGTCGAAGCGTCTATGAACGCCTGTGCCGGGAGTACAAGACCCTTACCAACCTGCCCGATCATCCGCATGTGGTGAAAGTTGTATGGGCAGATCGCATGGGTGACGCCAAGCAAACGCCCTACATCGTTTTTGAATATGTGGAAGGCCTTGATGTTTCCGATCTGATTGAGGCCGAGGCTCTTTCGCTGGACGATGCAGTCCGGATCGTGCGTGAAGCGGCTGAAGGGCTGGAGCACCTGCACAGGCACGGCGTGTACCACCAGGATGTTAAGCCCTCCAACCTCCTTTGGACCGACAAGGGTGTGCGAATTATCGATTTCAACGTGGCGGTCAGCGAGGAGGACGAAGTTCAGGGTGGCGGCGGGACCCGACGTTATCTGCCGCCGGACTATGACTACTCCGGGGAGCCGTCGGGCGAAGATCGGGTCGACCGTGACCTCTATGCTTTGGGGTTGACCTTCTACGAGTGTTTGACCGGCCATTATCCATTTGACGAACCGACACCACCTATCCAGACTCAGCCTAAGGACCCCAGACAATTCAAGGGGTGTGCCGACTTGAGCTCGTCTCTGGTCCAGGTACTGGTTAAGATGATCGCTCCGGAGCGCAAGGACCGTTTTGCATCGGCGGCAGAGTTTCTGAAAGCGCTTGGCGAGGTGAAGCGTTATCGCTCGGTGCTGACCACCGACGAGATCACGGTCGCTCCGAAAGCAGTGAGCAAGCTGGGGTTCGAACCCGTAAGGCCCAACACCAACCCGTTTGTCACCCACCTCTTGACCCTTTACAGCCAGAGTCAAGTTTCCAATGCCGGAACGCGAGGGCTGGATGAGATCGGCAAGGCGACCTATGTGCCAACCTTCCTGGATGAAAAACTCAAACCTGCACTGCTCAAGGGCGAGTTCCGGTTGGCGATCATCAGCGGTAATGCAGGTGATGGGAAGACCGCCTTCATTCAGCAGTTCGAGGCATTCGCCGAGAGTAAAGGCGCTCAAATACAGTACGGTGCCAACGGAGCCGTTTTCCAGCTCAAAGGACATACTTTCCAGAGCAATTATGACGGCAGCCAGGACGAAGGTGACGAACGAAACGATGACGTCCTGCGAAAATTCTTCGGACCCTTTGCGGGCCATGATCCAGGGAGCTGGCCCGCAAACCAGACCCGCATCATCGCCATCAATGAAGGACGGTTGGTGGATTTCTTCCTGGAGCACGAGGAACACTTTCCGCTTCTTTCCCGGCAGATTCAGGAGGGCCTCGCAGGGAAGGAGCCTCAAGAAGGGATTGCAGTAATCAACCTGAATCTGCGCTCCGTGGTGGGCGACCCGGCCAGTGGGAAGGCCTCGATCCTGGAGCGATTAATTGCACGCATGACTCAGAGGGAATACTGGGAGGCCTGCGAGAAATGCGATCTTAAGGCCAAGTGTTACGCCTACCACAATGCCAGGACCTTCCAGGACCCGACCTTTGGCCCCAAGGTGACCCAGCGGCTCAAAATGCTCTACACCATCACTCATTTGCGTGGTCGGTTACATATCACCATGCGTGACCTACGCTCGGCGCTGGCTTTTATGCTTGTGGGCACAAGGGACTGCGACGGGATTCACCAGCTTTACCAGAACGGCGGCGAGGATAATCAGAACCGTATTCTGGACGGTTTCTATTTCAACTCCTGGCTGGGTGGCAGTGAAGGCTCAAATGACCGTCTTATCTCCCTGCTCAGGGAAATCGATGTGGCTCAGGTCAGCAATCCCGATCTCGACCGCGAGCTGGGCTTTCTGAGTCCCAAGGCCAAGGCAATGAGCCGGTTCAGTTTCAGTGAACGCCCTGCCTACGACGATGAGTTGGTGGAAGTTCTTTTTGCCAACCTGCCACGGGATTACTCATCGAGGAACCGCGGACGGCTAATTGCCAAGCACCGTAACTACCTCGCACATCTGCGCCGACGTCATTTCTTTGAACGGAGGGATGACGGGTGGCGGGACATGTTGCCCTACACCAGCATCGATCCGTTCCTGGAGGCTATCCGCAGTCCCGGTCAGAAGAATGCTGCCGAGGTCTCCGCAATTCTGAAAGCCATCAATCGTGGCGAAGGTCTGAGTGACCCTGGACGCTTGGGCAACCAACTGGCGCTTCGGGTGCGTCGTGTCGAGCGAGGAACCATACGAAGTTATCGCCTGTTTGACGGTCGTAATTTCGCACTCAAGACGGAGCAGGAATCGGAAACGCATCCCTTCCTGGAGTGTTTGCCACAAGCGCTGCTGCTGCAATACGACTCAGGTGATGGGAATAAAGCCACCCTGAAGATCAACCTCGATATTTACGAGATGTTGATGCGGCTCAACAAGGGTTACCGGCCTAGCATCGAGGAAGAGGAAGGCTTCTATCTCAGTCTGGCCGTGTTCAAGAACGTACTCTCCGCTGCGCCGTATCAGGAGGTCCTTCTGACAGAAACCGGCTTTGAGTTTTTCCAGATCCGCAGAGACTCCGGCGGCATCCTGCATCTGGGAAAGGTAAGCAGGAGGGCTGAGGCATGAGCGTGAAAGGAAGAGACAAAGAGTTCAGGATTCCGAAAACCACCTACGTGGATTTCAAGCACATCGAGATGGAT
>JBNGDP010000210.1:0-3883 GCA_049975345.1 Oceanipulchritudo sp.
CCTACGCCACCCTTCAGGATGCCAACCACGGCCTCATCGCGGACGGCACCGCCACCATCAATTCCGTTCCAGATCCGTCCGGCACGACCTATGCCTGGTCGCAGGTGAGCGGGGATCCGGTCACCTTTGACAATACCTTTGCCAAGTCCACCGGTGTCAGCTTTCCGGCGACAGGCGACTATGTCCTGCGCCTGACCACCGGTTATGCCGGCGCAACGTCCCTGACCACCGACTTCCAGGTGCGGGTCGACCCGGTGGGCGCCACGCCACCGGGTGGAGGCGGAGCCACCGAAACCGAGCGTGTGCCCTTTGCGCTGGAGACGCCGGGCCTGGGCAGTTTTGGCAGCGGCTTCACCAACTACCGGACCATCGTCAACTGGTACGAGCGCTACAATGGAGCCAACAATGAAAGCACCAATACGATCGCCAACGGCCGCGAGGTCCTGCAGGACGCCGCCAATTCCACCGTGCCCGCCGCCACGGAAGGCAGCTACTGGGTCAACCTGGCCCCGGATTCGAGCTATCCGAACCCGGCCATCTACCAGTTGCTCGGGACCTGGAATACCGGCGACGACACCAGTTATGAAGTCAGCTTTGATCTCGGCGACCGCGACGGCACGACCTTCGGCAGCCTGGTGGTGCAACTGGTCTATACCAGCGCCGGCTTCACGCCGAACGACGGTACCTCGCTGACCTCCGCCCCCGGCTACACCGCGGCGGACAGCACCGCCACCTACACCGACGCCAGCTTCGGCGGTTCCGGCCACCGCACGCTCACGGAGCTCACCGATACCCTCGACCTCACCGGTATCGCCGACGGTCAGGAGGTCTGGATCCGGGTCACCGCCTCCGGCAGCGGTACCCAGAGCCTGATCGACAATCTCAGCGCCACCTCGCTGGAGCAAGCGACCATCAACATCGCCCCGGTCATCGACCCGGGCTTGGCGCAGTCGACCGCCTATTCGGTCAACTCGATCACGCTCGCCGGCTCCGTCAGCGACGACGGCCTTCCGGGCGGAAGCAGCGTCACCACGGAGTGGATACAATCCGCCGGGCTTGGATCGGCCACCTTCGGCGACGCCGCCTCGCCGAGCAGCACTGTCTCCTTCGACTACCCCGGCGACTACACGTTGCGTCTCGTCGCCGATGACGGGCAGATCAAGGCCTACCGCGAGACCACCGGCACGCTCGATCCGCAGACGCTGGCGGAGTGGGCCGTGGCGGAGGCAATCCCTGCCGGCCAGCAGGGCCCTGGAGACAATCCCGACGGCGACGGCTGGATCAACCTGTGGGAATTCGCCTTTGGCCTGGACCCGAACAATCCGGAAAGCGGAGCCTCTCCCTGGCTTTACTCCGTCAGCGATTCAACCTCACCGCAGATGGTTTCGTTCATGGTCCCACGCGACCGCATGCCGAACCTGTCCCTTGAGCACAGCACCAACCTGAGCCAATGGGATCCCTCGGGTATCGATCCGGTCATTACGCCCGAGCCGGGCAACCCCGGCTGGAATGAGTGGACCTACACGGTCACGCCTGTAACCGGCTGGGAACGGCTGTTCCTTAGACTGATGGCAACGGAGTAGATGCCCGAGTAACAGGTTTGTCCGCTTCGCCGTCGCCTTCGAAAGCCCGGTACGGTCCCCTCTTGCCCTTCGGCCTGACCTTCGGCAGGCGCCGCGAGTCCGGACGGAACCCCGCGGCGGAATCCGCTTTATCCTTCAAGAGCAGCTGCAACCCCTCGGTCACCAGGTTCTTCAGCGTCGTATTGCGCTCCAGCGCAAGGCGCTTCGCTGCCCTGAATACCGGATCCGGAATTTCCAATGATGTGGTTCAATATCCAGCTCCTCCGGCTCAAGCTTCGGCGCTGCCGCATACAGTTTCCGAATGGACCCCTTGCCGGCCGCCGTGCGTTGCTGGTAGTGCGCGTAGGACATGAGCACACCCGCCTTCTTCCCATGGCGGGTGATCACCTGCGGTTCCGTCGCCGCCCGTTCAAGCACCTCGCTGAACTTGTTCTTGGCTTCCTGCACCTGCCAGGTCGATTTCATGCCAATAATTCTGGCCAGACTGGCCAGAATTGTCGAGGCGGTGGCTGGTCGGGACAGGTTCAGGAACGCGGCCCTTGCGGGGCGGCGGGGAGGGCACAGGGTGGTGGGCGTAACCTTGAAACCCATCTCTTTCTATTCCGAATAACCTTCAGTGTAGCTTGAACGGGTTGATTGCCTGAACCCCTCCGTATTTCTGGCCATCGCTGAAATCCTCAGAGTAGAGAAGCCGTGCCCCGCTGGTCTGTGCGGCGGCCAGAATCATGGCGTCCCAAAGCGAAAGCTGCCAACGTTCCTGCAGAGCAAGACCAAGACCGAACAACTCCAGCGTATTATCGACCACCTTGAAGCGGCACAGGTCACCCATCACAAGCCTTGCCTCGTTCATGGAGTTTCCGGTCCGGAGGAAATTCACGTGAAACTCCTGCAGCACCTGGATACTGACCGCAACTTTTGCTGGATCCCGCCATGCCCGCTCAAGCAGCCGCATGGCCTGCTCGCGTTTGGTATCCGCATCCAGATCGTACGCGTACAGCAGGATGTTGGTGTCGATGAAAGCCTCAACGCCCATGCAACTCGCCTCGCGGCATCGGTTTTCCACCCAAGTGATACCCCTTGCGCAGTCGCTCCACAGAATCCTCCGCAACCAGTCCGGGTGGGTCCTCATTTGTGAGGATTGCTTCCAAGCCCTTGATGACCAGTCGCTTCAGGCTTGTTCCACGGTTGGCGGCCGACACCTTTGCCCGGCGCAACAATTCATCCGGTAATTCAATTGTCGTCTTCATATGGCCATAACTAAGGATTTATGGCTTCTTGTCAATGTTTCTTAATGGGGTCGGACCCTCATTATCCGAGCACGCGACTTGGCACGAGGAGACGCGTTGTTTTCCGGTCACCTGACATTTAAAAAGGAGCAGGAAATCCTACCGTAAGCGTATGAAAGCGGTCGTGTCGGAAAAGGGGCAGGTGACGATCCCGAAAAAAAATCGGCCTGGAATACGGGCTGGAGGCAGGGACCGCATCCAGGAATGGTCATCCGGGCGTATGGTTTTTCCGGACAGGTCAGGAGGGTGTCCAGGGATTGAGCACCTCGACGCCGAGGAGAAGGAAGTCGGCCTCGTTGCGGGTCACCAGGGTCAGGCCATGCGTCGCCGCCATGGCTGCCAGGAGGCTGTCTATGACGGGAGGCTTCTTGCCTTGGAGCTGGAGCCGGGCAAAGATCCGGCCCCATTCACGCGCTTCCGCTGGCCCGATTTCCAGGGTGCGGTCCTTGAAGAAGGGAATCAGCTCGTTGGCAAACCAGCGGGCCAGTTTTTTCTTTTTGGCCGAATCGGCCAGCAGCTGGATGCCCTTTTCGATTTCCCCGATTGAGATCACGCTGATGAACATTTCCCCGGGATCCCGCGCCTCGATCCAGCGCACGAACTTCGGATCCGGGTGGCGCTGCAGCTTTTCCGAGAGCGCGCAGGTGTCCAGCAACCAGCTCACAACCGGATTTCCCTTCCGGTGTCGCGCTCCCGTTCAATATCCAGCTCCCCCGGCTCAAGCTTCGGCGCCGCCGCATACAGTTTCCGGATGGACCCCTTGTTTGCCGACAAGCGTTGCTGGTATTGCGCGTATGACATCAGAACGCCCGCCTTTTTCCCATGGCGGGTGATTACCTGCGGCTCCGTCGCCGCCCGTTCGAGTACCTCGCTGAATTTGTTCTTGGCTTCCTGTACCTGCCAGGTCGATTTCATTAGGAAAATTCTGGACAGACTAGACAGAATTGTCAAGACGCCTTAGGGATAAAGGGTCGGACCAACATAAGCTGTTGATAATGATGTGCTCGCGTAAAA
>JBNGDP010000211.1:0-3774 GCA_049975345.1 Oceanipulchritudo sp.
CGGGTTTGTACAAGCTACGGTTGAAAGAGCGCTGGTGCATTTGTGGGGTCGAGGAACTGCTGGAGCTTAAGCAGGGTGTCGTTGAGAAAGGCCTCGCCTTTGAGCGAAGTGGCTGGTTGCAATTGGGTGGGTAGGCCGGTGGCGGGGAGGTTGGCATCAGTGATGGCGGTGCGCAGTTCGATAGCGGTGAGGGAGGTGGACATGGATTCCAGATCTGGATGGAAGAGCACCTTGCGCACACCATCCAGCAACTCAAAAACGGCCGGCCAGATGATCCACCGGGGGAATCCGGAGGGGAAGGTATCGCTGTTCTCCCAGTTGGCGAGGAAGCGCCACTGTTCGTGCAGGATGGCGAAGTGCTTCTCGCGGCCGACGCGCCGGGCGCGGACGTGGCCGGAAACTTCCAGTTCGTTGAGGACCACCTGCACCGAGCGCCTGAAATAACCTGTTTGGCGGGCGATTTTGGCCGGGTGGCCCGATTCGTTCGCCAGTAGCCATGCGATGATCTCGGCACGGCTCTGGCGGCCAAACAGGCTGCGCAGTTTTAGAAGAAAGGGGCCTGGATGGTCGAATCGGGGTGCCGATCCCAGACCCCGGTAGCGGACGGGGCTGCGCTGCCAGCCCCACTTCAGAAAGATGGAATCGTTTTCCCCGAATTGGCCGGCCTCCGGAAACAGTGGTTGCGGGCCGGCTTGCGCGGCTGCTCCGGCCGCGACGGCCTTGCGACTCCAGACAACCTTCCATTTCTGGTTGGAGGATTCCCGGGTGAGGTGTTCCGCGATGGCGCAAAGGACCGTGTCCGACCCGAAGCTGTGCTCAGCGCGCATGCGCGAGAGGCGCTGCAGGCTGATCCAGCCGGCCTGGTCATGCAACCAGTCGAGGATTTCATCAAACAGGCGCGGATCCTGGCGGGCGATCTCCGTGGAAAACAGGAGCAGCGCCTCCGGGTCGATCACCCAGGGTTCCCTTCTCTTTGCATAGCCCGCCACCCCCATGGAGGCCCATTGCCGCCACAGGAAACCCAGCATGAGCTGCCGGTATTCCTCCCTAAATTCTTCCAACGAGGTCTCCATGTCCGAGGTGGTTGAGCAATCCCTCGAGCACCATGCGGAAGCCGTCGGAGGGATCGTGTTTGCGGGTCCAGCGCGCGGCGGCGAGGAGTTCCTCGCCGGTCGGATGCAAATCCATCAAGTCGGTCACATGCCGGCCGGGACCCTGGTCCGCCGCCGCGTAAAGCTTGAAATATATCTGGTCGTGGCGGCTGATGAAACTGATGGTCAGTGAATCGCCATACCGGCAGGGGGTCAGCCGTTCTTCCATCCCCGGCGGAAACCCAAAACGGAAGAATGTGTCGTCCGCCGGTCCGGTGTTGAACCAGTCTTTTGGCAGGTCCAGTTCCACGCGAACCGCCTCCGCCGCTTCCCGGACAAATTCCGGCAGGGGTTTCGCCTGGGTCAGTTGGCGGTCTTCGAATCGGGCCAGCACGTCCACATCACGGGTAGTCGTCCGGGTCACCAGATCCAGCGCGATCAATGATGAACCCCCGCACACCACGAAATGTTGGCGTGGATGCCCGCGCCGCTCCAAGACCTCCCCCAGAAGCGCCAAGGCTTGGCTGAGCAATTCTTTTCCAATTTGGTTCATGTAACAACTAAAAGGCCCATTATGAGCATCTTAATTGTTTTTGAAAGCTTTTTCTGAGATGTCCTTGGAAAAGCCCAGAAATTGGTGGGACCGATTTGTACAAGGAGTCACCCTCAGAATCACCCAGACCAATTGGAAAACCGGGCCTGTTCCTCTTAAGTCAAGGACCTCTTGACAACTGTAATGCGGCAATGCAGCATTATTGCATGATAAAAGTCGTACCGATCAGCAAGCGGGGGACGATCACCCTGCCGCCCCCATTCCGCAAGAAGATGCGCCTGGACCAAGTGGACAACCCGCTGATGCTGGTGGAGGAGAAGGACGGCAAGCTGATCATGGAACTGGCCGCGGCGGTGCCGGTGCGAGACATTGGGGAGGATACGCTTAAGGGCTGGGTTGCTGAGGATGAGGCGCACGGGGCTGCGGTACGCAAGTCGCGCAAGAAGGGGAAATGAAGCTCTTTCTGGACTCCAGCGTGCTGCTGGCCGCTTCAGGGTCGGCGCGAGGGGCGAGTCGCTTGCTGATCGTGGAGGCAGCGGACCTTGGTTTGGAACTGGTCAGCTCACTGTATTGCTTCGAGGAGACCCGCCACTAACCAACCTACAGGCCAGCCATAGCCGGGGGCATGCCAGAAACACACCGGGCATAAAGAGAATAGCACTTGAACAGCTTCTCCCTCGGCAGGCTCAGGACAGGTCGGTTATCAACCCTCCAATCTTTGGGCTCTTGTGGTCATGTCGCCTTCGGCTCGGTACAGGAGCTAACTTCACCTACATCTGACTAAACAACGTACCGAGGAGCGCAGCGACGACATCTTTCAGTCCAAAATCCGCTGTGGAAAACCGGTAATCGCGCGACTGTCCAAGCTATGCCCCCCAGTTTTGGCAAAGGGAGCTAAGAGGCAAGTTCTACTTGACTAAAGTACTATACAATGTAAGGGTTTATAAATACTGACCTTTGTTGAGCACCCAACCTTTACGAAGCAAGCTCAGGAGCTATTTGAGGAGGAGGAATACCGCCTTTTTCAACTGGACCTGGCAGCCCGTTCGGACGCCGGTGATGTGATTCCGGGAATGGGCGGATTGCGGAAGATTCGGTGGGGTGCAAAAGGCAAGGGAAAGCGCGGGGGTGCGCGGATCATTTATCTGCTCATTCCAAAGCCAGGTATCATCTACCTGTTTTATGCCTATACCAAGGGGGACATCACCGACCTGTCATCCTATCAAAAGAAGCTGCTGCGGCAGGCCGTCGCAGACATCAAAACTTACTTTGCAAAATGAAAAAGAAAGAGATCCAGTTTAATCCCGATGAATTCCTCAAGGCCGTTGAGGACGTGCGCGACCATGTAACCGGGAAGCGGAAGGTCACCCTGCGGACAAGCAAAGTTAACTTGCCGCCGCCCGCGCAGGAAATGACTCCCAAGGAAATTGCGGCTGCCAGGGAATCCTTGAATGTCAGCCAGCCCGTGTTTGCCCGATTGCTGAATGTGCCAACCGTTACTGCTGCCAGTTGGGAGAAGGGACGTCGCAAACCCTCCGGTGCCGCCTTGAGGCTCCTGCAGATTGCGCGCAAGCATCCGGAAGCGCTCCTTGAAGGGTGACTTTCAAACCCGAATGCAACAGAATACGACAGAACACTACTTTCGTGCCTTATAGTTGGTCCACAGTGAGGAAATAGCCCTCCCTCTCCGCCATTTATCTGTCGTAAATGCGTTGAATACCAGTAACTTGCGAATCACCAACGCCTTAACAGTCCGCCGCAGGCACGACAAATCACGACAAATCACTACTTTCGTGGGCCGTTCTGCCTTGATTATGCCTCAACTGACCTTGACTGGATGTTGACTGGGGACCGTTTTTTTTCTCTCACGGCGGCACGGCGAACACGGAGTGAGTTGCCCGTTGATGATGCGGGTGATGCCGTCTTTCATGAGGGCTTCGCCTTGGAAAATCCGACCTGGGGTTACGCGCGTATCGTTGGAGCCCTCCAGAACCTTGGCGTCAAACGTTCGAAGACAACTATTGCCAATATCCTGCAGAGGGAGGTATCCGTCCGAACATTGTCCCCCTTGTTGGGGGAGTCGAGCAGCTCTGCTGGCGGCTCTGATCCGGCCGGGACGAGCTGTTCAAG
>JBNGDP010000212.1:0-3718 GCA_049975345.1 Oceanipulchritudo sp.
GAGCCCGGCGGGCATCCTGGATCCATCCTTGTTAAAAGCGGTGGCCTTTGGCCGTCAAGGCCACCGTCCGCCGCGATGAAATTTCCACAAAATTCCACGATGAACCATAATTGATTATGGTCTCCGTGCCCCCGTGGCTCCGTGTGAGATTAATCACCATATTTCGCCCAGCGGGTCTGGCAGGGTGGGGTGGTCTCGAGGATGTGGAAGAGGCGGGCGCGGTGCCAGGTTAGTTGGTCTGAGAAGGCGGGATCGGTGGCGAGGTTGTGCCGCTCGTCCGGATCGGCCTGCAGATCGAAGAGCAGCTCCCGCTTCTCATCCGGCGCGCCATCGTGGTAGCGCACATAGCTGAACCGGTCGGAATGGATCATGCTCCACTCACCCTGGCACTCCGAAAAGGCATAGTCGCGGATCCGGTCGGCTTCGCCGCGGACACACGGCAACAGGGAGTTGCCGGGGATAACGTTGTTGAAGCGCGGCCAGTCCTTGGCGAGCGCCTGCCGCGGGTCCAGGCCGGCAAGGTCGAGGATGGTGGCCGTCAGGTCGGTCAGGTCAACAGGCGTCGTGACTTTCCGGCCCATTAAATTTTCCGGGTGCCGGATGGCGCAGGGCACAACGGTCGACTGGTGCCAGTGGATCGACTTCTGGAAGCGCCCGTGGTCGCCGAGCATTTCCCCGTGGTCGGATACGAAGAGGATGACGGTGTTGTCGAGCAGGCCCCTTTCTTCCAACTTGGCGAAGATGCGCCCCATCTGGTCGTCGAGCAGCCGGACCATCGCCTTGTAGGAGCGGCGCAGCTTCCACATGCGCTTCTTCGTTGTCTCGTCCATCGGCTCCTGGTCCTCGCCATGAACGAAGTCGTCCACCTCCTCATAGGGGATCTGGTCGAGGTAGCGCCTGGGCGGGTCGTGGGGCTGGTGCGGGGAGAGCCAGCTTCCGAAGAGAAAGAACGGTTCCTCTCCATCCTGCCGGTCCAGCCAGTCAAGTAGTTGATCCGTAATGACAATATCCGGATAATCCTCCTCCGGCAGCGGCCAGGGCTCGCCGCTGAATTCGACGTGTTTGGCCTCATTGTTATTTTTCCCCCGGGAAAGGACATGATCGCGGAAATCCTCCAGCAGGCCCTTTTGCTCAAGATGACGGCAGTAGTGGCAATAGTTCTGCACCGACAGCTGCTTGCCGCTGGCCTCCCAGATGTGGTCGAAGCCGTATTCCTTGATCTCCGCCTCGTGGGCGACCAGATCGACCCCCTGACCACGGGGCGTTCCCCACGGCCAGGTCTGCAGCCAGTGGAACTTGCCGATGCCGGCGGTCGTGTAGCCGGCCCGCTGCAGCGCCTGCGGATAGGTCGGGATCTCCCGGCTCAGGTCGCCTGACATGGCCAGCATGCCGATTTGGTGCGTGTAGCGTCCGGTCAGGAGGGCGCTGCGCGCGGGGGAACAGATCGGGTTCGCGGTCACGCAACGGGTGAAGGCCGTCCCCTCGGCGATCCGGTCGAAATGGGGCGTCGCCATGCGGCTGCGCGGGGACCAGCCAAGGTGGTCGGCGCGCAATTGGTCCGCCATCAGGAGAAGGATGTTCGGTGGCTTACCCATATGCTTCAATAATGAGTACCAGAGATCCAATGTCCACCCTGGATCCGGCATTTCCGGGTCACTCTCCCGGACGAACCCGGGCGCGGTACTCGCTGGGCAGTTCGCCGGTGACCCGCTTGAAAACAATGGTCAGCATGCGCGGTTCGGAGAATCCAACCAATTCTGAGATTCGCGCAATGGGTAAATCGGTCGTGACCATCAGCAGGGAGGCCTTTTCGATTCGCGCGGTGTTGAGTTCAGCGGCGAGGGTGCGCCCGGTTGCACGGTTAAAGCGTTTCTCGAGGGTGCGACGGGAGAGCCCGGATCGGCGGATGATAGCCCACGCGTCCGTGAAGTCGGCTGGTTGCTCGTGGATCGCCCGCAGGGTGCGGGCGACGACCGGATCCCTTACGGCAAATGTGTCGGTTGATAGGCGTGCCACGACCCCGACTGGAGGGATCACGAGGGGCTCCTTGGGTTCCGGGGCACCTTGCGCAAGGCGTACCACCAGGGAAGCCGCCTCGTACCCGATGCGTTCGCCCGCTGGACGGACGCTCGAAAGGGGAACCGGGGAAAGCGTGTTTTCCATGTCATCATCGTCCACTCCCAGAACCGCCATGCGGGTGGGTACTTCCGCCATCGGGTTTTCCAGACTTGAGACAAGGAGTCGCGCGAGAACGTCGTTCGCGGCCATCACCCCAACCGGATGCGGCATGTCCCGGATCGAGTCGATGGCCGAACGGAATCCTGCAAAAGTCAATTCCGGATTGAGGATGGATGCGTTGATTCCTTCCTCTGCAAGCCTTGATTGGAATCCCCGTTCCTGTGCCAGGAAGCCCTTGTGCTCAACCCGGCCAATAAAAACAAGAGTGCGGTGGCCACGGGAAAGGAGGTGTTGCGCACCGAGTCGACCGATCGCGTATTCATCATCGACCACCCGGGGCACTGGAATGGCTGTGGGACGGCGGGTGACCAGCACGACCGGGAGCTTCCGATGACGCAAATCTTCTATATCCCCCTGTTCGAGGGAAAAGGCCACCAGCCCGATCACCGGAATGGCTTCCGCGACCGCGGCCCCGAGTTTCCCGCGATCGCTCAACAGGTTGGGCTCGAAGCTCTTGTTCTCGTTGCAGAAAGACCGGATGCCACGAAGGACCTGTCGGCTGATCTCAAGATGTGTGGGAAGCGAGACCCCGATGTAGCGGACGTCGCGATGGGGCTTCAGGGATCCTGGTTTTGGACCGGAAAGACGCATATTTGCAATAAGTTATGCTCGATTGTGCATTGCCGGAACGGCTTGTGAATTCTAAAATGAACATCTTGTTAATTCCAAATCAGGAAAGTGATGAAAACAATAGCCTCTACCATTCTTTTGCTGGTTGCCACATCGGGCCTGCACGCGACCCTTTTGGTCAACGATCCGATTCCCACCTCCACGGATTATGATACGGACTGGAGCGATTCCACGAGCAATGTCGGATACAACAGCGGAACGGCCAGTTGGAGTGGCGACTCCGATTATACCCTGAGTGGGGCTGGCGGGATGATCCGGGCCAACTCCTTTAACACCTGGCGGGGTGTACAGCTGGATTTTGGTTCCCCTCTTTCCGGGCAGTTCTGGTTCAGTATCCTGATGGATGAGAACTCGAGTGCAGGAACTGACTCCGGCATCGCCTTCGCCCTGGAAAACGGCGGGTATTCGATTTCCAGCTTCGACGGTTTCGGGGTCGGGATCAGTGGAAATGGAAATCTTATGACTTCGCAAAGCGCAGCCGCACCTGCGGAAGTGGCCGGCCCCGTCGCGGTTCCCCAGAGTGGGGGCTGGACCTTGTTTGTGGCCAAGATCACGGTCAACGGGGGCGGAGCAAACGACTCGATTGACCTCTGGGCCTTCGACAACACTTCTTCCTTCGGTTTGACGGAGGTTTCCCTCGGAAGCGCAATCTTTACTTCCTCCACCGTACAGTATGGGGATGACGTCCAGGATATCTGGGTGGGGGGTCGTATCGGGACCGGTAGTGGTGCGGGCGACTTCGACAACATCCGAATCAGTGATCTGTCGGGCGATCAGGGGCTTCAGGAAGTCATGACAGGTGTGGCCGTCCCCGAACCCTCGACCTATGCCATGTTGATGGGGCTTCTAG
>JBNGDP010000213.1:0-3654 GCA_049975345.1 Oceanipulchritudo sp.
GGAGGTCCCACGCCCATGCTCCACCTGATCAATCCATACTGAAAGCGGTATTACATGATTCCCGCACCAAAGAACAGGAAGTCCCTCGTCCCTCGTCCATTTTAATATTGTCTCCGCCGCCGGTGCGCCATTGAACATCCTGCATGAGCGAGATTCCGGAAAATCTGAAATACACCAAGGACCACGAATGGCTGCGCCTGGAGGGGGACGGCACCGCGACCATCGGGATCACGGATTACGCCCAGTCCAGCCT
This sequence comes from Oceanipulchritudo sp., assembly GCA_049975345.1. Classification (GTDB taxonomy): domain Bacteria; phylum Verrucomicrobiota; class Verrucomicrobiia; order Opitutales; family Oceanipulchritudinaceae; genus Oceanipulchritudo. The sequence continues at coordinate 254 of JBNGDP010000213.1, forward strand.
CGGGGACATCACCTTCGTGGAGTTGCCGGAGCCGGAGGATCGCTTCGCGGCCGGGGATTCCTTCGGGGTCGTGGAATCAGTCAAGGCCGCAAGCGACCTCTACATGCCGGTTTCCGGCAAAATCATCGCCGTCAACGAATCCCTTTCCAACCATCCGGAGGCGGTCAACGCGGATCCCTACGGGGAGGCGTGGATGGTGAAGATCCGCCTGGACGACCCCGCGGAGGCCGGGGGCCTCATGGATCCAGCCGCCTACCGCGGAATTATCGGCTAGGTTGGTGTTGAAAACCCCCGGTTTCGTGTCAGATTGCCCAAATGGATTGGGATCTGGACAGCTATTTTTCGGAATTTGGCAGCCCCACCTATGTTGCCTTTCGTGAGGACCTGAAGGACGAGATGGAGACGCTCTCCCGCCGCACCGGGGAGCTTCTCGCCAGCCCGGAGGTGGCCACCTTCAAGCAGTGGGAAACCCTGCTGATCGATTTTGAGGGGTTGGAGGCCAGGTTTTCCCACATCGCCAGTTACCTCGGTTGCCTCGCCGCCGCCGATGCCCGCAACGATGCCTACCTGAAGGAGGAAAACGCCTTCGCCGAGTTTGAGGCCATGCTTGCCAAGCTGCGGGACAAGATCCTGCGCGGGCTCGGGGGCATGGACCGGGAAACCTTCGAGAACCTGGTCACGCGCGACCGGATGGAGGACGCGGCCTACCCCCTTGCGGAAATGCGCCGGCTGGCCAAAAAGCGCATGCCCGCCGAACTGGAGGCGCTGGCCGCGGACCTTGGCGTGCACGGGATCAGCGCCTGGAGCCGGCTCTACTTCACCGCTGTCGGAAACCTGAAATTCCGCTACACCGATCCCGGCAAGGGCGAGACTGAAGTACCCATTTCCCACTACAACAGCCTGATGTGCGACCCCAACCGACAGCGGCGCATCGCCGTCCAGGAAGGAGCCGCCCGCTCGCACGCCGAGCATCAGCAGACCTACGCCGCCGCCCTCAACGCCATCTCCGGGGCGCGCCACCTCCTCAACCGGCGCCGCGGAATCGATGAATTCCTCGAGCCCAGCCTCCGGCAGTCCCGCATCCGCCAGACCACCCTGGATGCGCTCATGACCGCCGTCGAGGACCGGCTCCCCTTCGCCAGGGAGGTCTTCCGCTTCCGCACCGAGAGCATGGGCATCAGCGATCCCGGATACGTCGACCTGCGCGCACCCCTTTCCCTCTCCGAGGAAAGCGGGCCGGACTGGGCCAGCGGCACCAGCCTCATTTCCGCCGCCTTCAATTCCACCTATCCGGCCCTCGGCGTTTTCTTCGACGAAATGGTCGACAAGCGCTGGATCGATCACACTCCGCGCGAGGGAAAGCGCCCCGGCGGCTTTTGCACCACCTCGCTGGCCACACGTGAGTCGCGCATCTTCATGAATTACAAGGACACCCTCAACGATGTCCTCACCCTTGCCCATGAAACCGGCCACGCATGGCACTCGCGCGTCATGAAGGACCAGCGCGTCCTCGCCACCCATTACCCGATGACCCTCGCGGAGACCGCCTCCACCTTCGCCGAGCGGATCCTCACCGAGGGGATCCTCGGCGATGACGATGTCGACAAGGCCGTCAAGCTGGTCCTGCTCGATGCCGAGGTCGAGCACATGCTCGCCTTCCTGCTGGACCTGCCCGTGCGCTTCCGCTTCGAACGGGAGGTGTACGAGCGCCGCAAGGAGGGAACCCTCTCCCCGACCGAGTTCTGCAACCTGATGACCATCACCCAGCGGAACGTGTTTGGCGACACCCTCGCGGAGGGACGGGAAGATCCCTGGTTCTGGGCCTCCAAGCTGCACTTCTACATCGACGGGGTGGAGTTCTACAATTATCCCTACACCTTTGGCTACCTGCTCAGCACCGCCTTCATGCAGCGCTTCCGCGAGGAGGGCAACAGCGCCCTCAACATTTATGAGCGCTTCCTCGCCAATTCCGGGAAAATGAACTGTGAGGACGCCGTCAAGGAGTCCCTCAACGAGGATATCGGGGATCCCAATTTCTGGGCCGCCCAGATCGACGCCCTCAGGCGCCCCTTCACGATCTACAAGGACATGCTCCAGGAGCTGGCCGGATAAGACAGCCATGACAGCAACCGCCCAGTCCTCCCTGGCGGGACGACTACCGTGGTTCGCGGATGGAAAGCTCCCGCTCTACCTTGCCCCCATGGCGGGTTTCACGGACCGTGCCTTCCGCGAACTCTGCAAGGAACAGGGGGCCGACGTCATGGTTACCGAATTTGTCATGGCCAACAAGTTCCTTGATCCCCGCGGGGTGGCGGATGCCTGGGAGATCGTCGACTTCACACCCCGGCAACGGCCCATGGGGGTGCAGATCTTCGGCAGCGAGCCGGACAAGATGGCGGAGGCCGCCGACCGGATCACCGACCGGCTGAAGCCGGATTTCATTGATATCAACTACGGTTGCCCGGCCCCGAAAGTGGTCGACAACGCCGCCGGCTCTTCCCTCCTCCGCGATCCCTGCCGCCTCCAGGCCGTCGCCGAGGCCGTGGCCGGGCGCGTCGCGGACCGGCTTCCCGTGACCGCCAAGATCCGCATCGGCTGGGACGCCGCTTCCATCAACGCGGTGGAGATCTCCAGGCGTCTGGAGGATGCCGGCATGGAGGCCATCGCCGTGCACGGGCGCACAAGGGAGCAGGGCTACAGCGGGGAGGCCGACTGGGACGTCATCCATGCCGTGGCCGAAGCCGTCGGCATGCCGGTCATCGGCAACGGCAGCGTGCGCACCGCGGCCGATGTCAATCGCATCCGGTCCGCCGGCAAGGTGCGCGGCCTCATGATCGGCCGGGCCGCCCTCGGCTATCCGTGGATCTTCCGCGAAATCAAGCACGCCCTCCGAACCGGCGAAACCCTGCCGCCCCCCACCCTCGAGGAGCGATGGGAAGTCATGATCCGCTATTGTGAGGAACTCCTCGACCACAAGCGCAAGGGCCGCTGGGACCAGATCAACTGGATGCGCCCCCGCCTCAAGGCCTTCGCCAGGGGATTCCCCGGCTCCAAGGACCTCCGCCGCTCCCTCGAGCAGGTCAAGACCGTCGATGAACTGAAGTCATTGCGGGACAAATTGTAAAGGTTCCTCGCTGTTTCCAGTGGTAATACCAAATCAAAATGAATCCGCCTAAGTTCTCAATAATCTCTCACGGAGCCACGGAGCGCTCGGAGACTGGATCAATACTTTCTCTGTGCTCTCCGTGCCACCGTGAGAGAATAAATTGTTATTCATGCATTTCTATTTGAAGAAGGTATAATTGCCTATCACCCCAAGCACCCAGCCAAATGACAGGACATCTATTTATACCGGTTTCACCAAGGTTTGATGCAATTGAGGCGGGCATTCGTGGCGCGCG
>JBNGDP010000214.1:0-3621 GCA_049975345.1 Oceanipulchritudo sp.
GCCGTCCTCGAAACAACTTGGAGTGTTTTACCCACTCAAAATAGCGAAGAACCTTAAAAAAGGGATATGCACGACTCGGACGAGAGCCGCCACCTGCCACCCTTAGCCGCCCCTGTTCCGAAACTGCCGCGGCGTAACACCGGTGCGCTGCTGGAACCAGGATGAAAAGTGGCTGGGGGAACTGAACCCGAGCTCATAAGCGATCTTCTTGACCGGCGTCAGTGATTGCAGGAGGCGGTCGCTGGCGGTGGCCAGTCGCAGCTCCTGATAGAACTGGTGAGTCGTGAGGCCATTATATCCGAGCATGATACGGTCCAACTGGCGGGCACTGAGTCCGACCGTGAAAGCCACGGCGTCCACGTCACATTTCGGTTCCCCAAGCCGCGCCTCGATGGCCTCGATGGCCCGGAATATCCGTTCATCACCCGCCACCGGAATATGGGGTTCAACGCCCCTTGTCGCCAAGGCGGTGCTGAATGCGTCGAGCCACACCAGCAGCTCACGTTGCACATGGAGGAAGCCATGCCCGTTGGCCAGTGTCTGGTATGCGCTGAAGGCACCTGCTTCAGGCAAATGTCGCTTTCTCAGCCTCAGCAACCGCCTCGCACAGGGCTCCAAGTCCGGATAATCGGCTGCCTCGACCACCAGGCCCAAGCCCTTTTCCCATAAGTAGGAACCATCCGGCCAGGTCGCCTGGAAGCGGACGGAAAGGATGCGGGCGTCGTCACTGAAATACTGTTCATGAGGATCAGGATGAGGGATCAGCCACTGTCCTTTCCCGGCCTCCGCTGCCCATCCGTCACCGCTGGCCCAGACCTTGCCTCGCAGAACCAGCCAGGCCGCGTTCAGCTCCCGCCTGTGCTTGCGACCATGGCCCCGCGGTCCAACACCGCCTTCGCGGACCCAGGCCAGGAGGATACGCAAGCGGCTCCACTCCAGCAGGGGAATTTTATTTAAGAATTCAGTCATTAATTATGTCGTTAATATGATACTATTTGGCGGCACCACCACGAATGGCGGCGTGAACTTTCCGGGATTATTCCATGCCTGGGGGCAACAGGTAATCGCCGGCATCGGATGGGAGCTGATTTCCCGCTGCGTTGAAGAGGCCGGAACAAGCATGCCTGACTTTACGGATTACGATCGTCCCCACTGGCAGCTCCAGATCCGGGTGGACCGGTTTCTATTCTCGGCCCTGTGCGACGAGATGCTGGTCGATGCCGGAGTGACAATCCTTTTCCATGTGATGCTGGCCGGGCTCGAGCAGGAGGAGGACGGCTCGTGGAAAGTCCTGGTCTGTACAAAGACGGGACTGGAGGAGCTAAAGGCTGCGGTGATCATTGACACCACAGGGGATGCCAATGCCGCTGCCATTGCGGATCTTCCTTTGCGATATCATGAGAATAACCAGCCCGCCACTCTGGCTTATGAAGTATCGGGTTACGATCTGGACACACTTGACTTGGAGGCCATCAATGCGGCCTTTGATGCGGAGGTGAAAGCGGGCAACCTAAAGTACACGGATGCCTCCTGGAATGCCGCCGCACCGGATGTGGGTCGCTGGCTCCGCCAAAAAGGCGTCCAGTCGAACCACATTTACCATGAAGCGGCCCATGACAGTGCAGGTAAGTCCCTGCTGGAACTTGAGTCCCGAAGAAGCCTTCTTCGCATGTATCGGTTCCTCCGGAAACAGCCCGGATTGGAAAACCTCAAAATCGAAGGATTTGCGCCTGAATGCGGGGTAAGGGAAACCGTCACCATCCGGGGTCGGGTGACCGTCACGGTCGAGGACTATACGTCAGGGCGGGTCTGGGAGGATGCTCTTTGCTATGCATTCTATCCAATCGATTTGCACAAATTCTCAGACGAGGGGCTTGACTGCAAGCCGCTTACGGTCGGTACCGTACCAACAGTTCCTCGCAGAGCCTTGATCCCCGAGGGCAGCCGCAACTTCCTGATTGCCGGTCGTTGCATTTCCAGCGACCGTCTGGCCAACTCAGCCTTGCGTGTCCAATCCACCGCGATGGCCACAGGTCAGGCCGCCGGCGTCGTCGCCGCCCTTGCTGCATCCACCGGCTCTGATCCGGCCGACGTCCCGATGCCGGCGGTTCGACAAATGTTGCGCGATCACGGTGCGATCGTACCGAATACCCCATCCAATGGCGCGATCGATTGAAGTCCGGGGAAGATTTGGCACCCGACTCCCTGGACGCGGAGGCGATGGCCGCTTGCCGGATCAGGCAGGGATCAAGCCATACCGGGGTCAATGACAGTCAGGCCGTCGAAGTAATCCCGGTAGTATCCGCGGTCTCTGGCCAGCAGGCGGGCCCCGTTCTCCAGCGCGTGCGCGCCGATGAGAAAGTCCGGCAGCACGCGTTTCGCGGTTCCTCCACGCTGCAGGTATGCGGCATACATCCGGCCGGCGGTGACCGCCGCATCACGACTCGTGGCCGCGTAGGTGATTTTCCACTCGCCCAGAAAGGCGATCAGGTCCTCCTCGCCCAGCGCAGGCGTGATTTCCGCAAGCACGCATTCGCCGATGACCAGCGCGCCACGGCCCAGCGCAGCAACAAGGGCCGCCTCCGATGCATCCGCCCAGACCGGGTCGTCCGTCACCACATCAAGGATTACGCTGCTGTCGAGGACGGTCCTCATTCCCCTTCCCGCAGGTTTTTCAAATAGTCATCCACGCGCGCATTGCCCGGCAGCCTGCCGCGCCCGCGCCATTGGCGGATCGGATTCGCCGGCACCACTTTCCGCACCCGGATCGCCCCTTCCTCTTCCACGAAATCGAGCACCGTCCCCGCCTCCAAGCCATACTCCAGGCGGATTTTCTTCGGAATCGTCACCTGCCCCTTTTCCGACACAATCGCTTTCATACTTTCACCGTAAAAATTCCTACCTGGCTGTCAATTCCGGACTGCTTGTGCCATGCGTGCTGTCAGTCAAATACAACCTGAAATCTGCCATTTACCTTGGAAACAGAGATCGCGCAGAATGCGCACCAGCCAACCGGCTGTACCGGTGATTCCGACGGCGGCATCGTTAGCCAGATATCCACGCCGACGATGAGCATTGTGCGGAAGGAAGAACCCGTGTCCTCCGCCTGCGCATCTCAAACAATCCTTGGCGCCGTACCTGGAAATTTGGTCCAAGGATTGAAACCGCGCATCCTGCAAGTTCCTACACCCGCCGGCATCCTCCTACACATCCCCAAAACCCGACCAGACACTCCCCTCATAACAACCATATCCCGCTGCCCTCCATAACCTTACGCTCCCCCTCATAACCTGAAGGTCGGGGGGTTCTACCGAGCGAAGCGACACGAGCGTCAGCGACTTGACCACAAGAGCCCAATCCCTCCCCTGCACCCATCTTCGCCTCCCGGCTTCATGCTTCACTGCGTTTCGCACGACAAGTCGCTGGGCAGGCCCAAGTTAAGCCTCTGTCGAAAGACGGAGGCTTTTGTTTATCACGGACTTGTAAAGCGACAGCACCCCACAAGTCTTCTTCAAACCTGGTCAACTCTGAATGCAGGCAACAGCACCCATGACCGAATGGCACTTGGTTAAGCGTGGCTGTCGGGAATTTTCCGCAGGGGGCTTCATTCATTTTGGCGAT
>JBNGDP010000215.1:0-3591 GCA_049975345.1 Oceanipulchritudo sp.
GCATACATCTCCAATCCCGATCCGAATCTCGGATCGCTTGAATCATGGGATTACTTCAAGCCGCTACGGCGAACGCGTTTGATATCCGGAGCGGATATTCCTCTAGTCATAAGGGAAACGGTGGAGATACAGCATGAACTTGGTGTGGATGCGTGCATCGCTCCCAACTTGTTTATCAGGAATGCCGATTCAATCGATACGGCTATCGCACTGAACTTCCTCAACCAGACCAAGGCTCAAGCCGCCGAAGTCACGGATCGCCCGGTTCTGGGCACAATAGCCATTCATCGGGATGCTCTCCTTTCCAACAATAATTTCAGGGACATCTTGGATGGGCTGACCGGGTTGGACAATCCTCCAGATGGGTATTATCTGGTCGTGGGAAGCAATCAGCTCCAAAGTACGGGCAATTATATCCGTTCAGACCTGTACGATCCTGAAATCATTGCCGCCTGGATGTACATGAATTACGTGTTGTCGCTTAATGGGGCAAATATTGTCAACGGATATTGTTTTCAACTGAGCCCGTTGATGGCGATCTGCGGCGCCCATGCCTGCGCCAGCGGATGGTCTTCGGGCTTGAGGAAGTTCTGCATAAACAAGTACCTGCGCCAGGGACGGGGTGGCAGCCAACCCAATGCCCGTTATGTGAGCAATCCTCTGCTGTCGTTTATCCGCCAAACGGACTATGCGGACTATAAGGCTGTCGTTCCCGAAATAGCCAACGGTCTGCAGATGGATGCGGTCTACGACGCGCGTGATGCAAACCAGACCGAGCAAGCCCAGCAGGCATGGGAAGCATTAACGGCGATAAGCCAGGACTACTCAGGCGACCTTGCGAATATTGGCGATGAACTAGGTCGGTTTACTGCAAGGGTAGAGGAAGCGAAGCGGCTCTGGAGTTATATCCAAGGAGCCGGTTTCATCGAGGAGACCGAGCAGAACCTTGAACGTCTGGACGCCATGCTTGAAGGCGTCCAGCTCTTCACCGAATGGGCAGAGCTCGCCTAGTCGCCTCATTCAATAACCGTATCGAATGCATATAGTAACGCTCAGACTTGGGAGTCGTTGGCCGGGCTGTATGGTAGGGGTTGATTCGATTCCTATCCGGATCAAAGCCCCACAGGCCAACCCGGATTTTCTTGAAGGTTTCAATAAAAGGAAGAGCCCTTTGGCAGATATGCTCCGGAAGCACAACAACCGACTGATGCGCGAAGTACCGGTAGCGGGATGCCTGGCTCATCGCCCGTCTCCAGTCAGTCAACTTGCACTCGAACGCCCGGGTTCTGAAAGATCCTTCCTCAAGGAAATTTTCCAGAGTATCAAATGTGGCCTGCGACCTCACCCACGAAATGGCGAGCAGGTCGGCGATGCCGAATCCATTCACAGGAATCTCCCGGGCGAGGGCCAATTCGGTTTGATTCGTTCCATGATGAATCTTCTGGAAGCTAGCGGAATATGCCCGGGAAAAGGCGATCGTAAATCGATCCTCGGCCGTGGCGACTCCCTTTCGTCCGGGCAAATTCCAGCGAGGTTCGCTGAACTTGTATTTGCGAATTTCCTCAAGCGCATCCGGGGGAGAAGCGATCACGGCAGCCATCATGAACATGCTTTAAAATATCAGTCTGAATGCGATAAAAAAAATATTCCCAGAGGCCTGAAATCCACGGCTTTCCGTTTTTTCACGTCTACATTTCCCTCAAGGAGGATTATGGGCTTTTACCGCCGCCATTTGGCACTGGACACTGTATTCGAGTCGGTTAAACACATGTCCAACACACCCGCCACGCCTCTCCGCGATGCGCAACTTGGCGGGTATTTTTTTGTCCAGACAGGAGGCCGATCCCGATGACCACCCCCAGCTTCACGGAGGCCCCGATCAGCCAGATACCGGCCCTGCAGCTGCTGCAGAAGCTGGGATTCGCTTACCTGAGCCCGGAGGAAGTGGCGGTGGAGCGGCGGGGCAAGGTGCGTCATGTCCTGCTGGAGAGGATCCTGACGCGGCAGCTGAAGCGGTTGAACAAGTTTGAATACAAGGGGCAGGAGCTGTCCTTTTCGGATGAGAGCATCGCCAAGGCGATCGAGCTGCTGCGCGAGCCGCCCTATGACGGCCTCGTGCGCACCAGTGAGAAGGTCTATGACCTGCTGACCCTCGGGGAAAGCTTCGAGCAGAAGGTGGACGGCGACATCCGCAGTCCACAGCTGCGCTACATCGACTGGGAGAACCCGCACAACAACACCTTCCACGTAACGGCGGAATTCGAGGTGGAGCGCAAGGGAAGCCTGAAGACCCGCCGCCCGGACATCATCTGCTTCGTCAACGGCATCCCGCTGGTGGCGATCGAGTGCAAGCGCCCGGACGAGCGACACTCGCTGGAGGCAGCGGTGAAGCAGCACCTGCGCAACCAGGAGGCGGAGGAGGTGCCGCAGTTGTTCCTGTACACGCAGCTGCTGCTCGGCATCAACAAGAACGACGGCCTGTACGGGACCACCGGCACGGAACTGAAATTCTGGTCGAAGTGGCGCGAAATGGGCGATCCCGCCCCCACCCTGCAGCGCATGGTCAACACCGCCCCGCGCCCGGAGGACCATGAGAAGCTGTTCACAGGGTTGTTCGCCTTCGCCAAGGAAGAGGCGGAAAGGAAGGCGATGGAACCGCAGCAGCCGACCGGGCAGGATTTTCTTCTCTGGTCACTCTGCCGTCCGGAGCGGCTGATCGAGCTGGCCCGGCAATTCGTCCTGTACGACGAAGGCGGCGCGGTGAAAAAGGTGGCGCGTTACCAGCAGTACTTCGCGGTCAAACGGACGCTGGAACGGGTTCGCCAGCGCACCCCTGAGGGTCGGCGCAAGGGCGGTGTGATCTGGCACACGCAGGGCTCCGGCAAGTCGCTGACCATGGTCATGCTGGGCAAGGCCCTCGCGCTCGATCCCGGCATCGAGAATCCCCGCATTGTCCTTGTAACCGACCGGATCGATTTGGATGAGCAGATCTGGAAAACCTTTCACCAGTGCGGCAAGGATCCGAAGCAGGCGCGCAGCGGTCGGCACCTGATTGACCTCCTCAAGGGCGACAAGGCGGCGGTCATCACAACGGTCATCGACAAGTTTGGCGCGGCGGCCAAGGCCGCCGGCAATTTCCGGGTGCAGGATGACAACCTGTTCGTCCTCGTGGACGAGAGCCACCGCAGCCAGTACGGGGAGGCGAACATCCGCATGATGAAGGCCCTGCCCAACGCCTGCTTCCTGGGCTTCACGGGCACTCCCCTCATGAAGGAGGAGAAGAACACCGCCCGCAAGTTCGGCGGCTTCATCGACCCGGCCTACACGATCCGCCAGGCGGTCGAGGATGGCGCTGTCGTGCCGCTTTTCTACGAGGGGCGGCACGTCATGCAGGACGTCAACCAAAAGGGCGTGGACAGCATGTTTGAGGCGCTCTCGGAGGGGCTGAGCACGGAGCAGAAGGCCGACCTGAAGCGCAAGTTCGCCAGCCGTGATGAACTGACGCGTCTGGAGAGCCACCTCTACCTGATAGCGTGGGACGTCTCCCAGGATTTCTCAAGAAATTGGCAGGGAACCGGATTCAAGGGGCAG
>JBNGDP010000216.1:0-3532 GCA_049975345.1 Oceanipulchritudo sp.
GCACTCGTATCCAAATAGATCACCAGCGCCCCTCGCGATTGGCCAAAACCGCCTCCGTGCCTTTATTGCCTTTTCCCTTGGCGGCCGTGGCCAGGTGATCGTCCCATTTCAGGACCTCCCGCGGGCCCGCCGGTATGATCCGCGCGGTCGGCTTGCCCCGGTTCAATACCTCGAAGGTTTCCCCCTGGCGGACCAGTTTCTCAACTTCCGCCCAATGAGCCTTCATCTCGCGCACGGAAATGGTTTTCATGCATCCAATCCCCACAAAGAGTTACATTTTGTCAATTTTAAGGGACGCGTTAGGAGAACAATAGTTCTCCATGTAGCAGAATCGCCGCGGCGATGATCGGCATCGCCCAGTGGTTTTCCTTGCTAAAAACCCGTTATGCGTTAATTTTGTGCGCTATGAAGAAAGTGACGATCATGGAAGCGCAGCACAACCTGTCCAAGGTCCTGAAGCAGGTTGAGGAAGGGCATGCGGTGTACGTGACGCGGCGGAAGCAGGTGGTGGCGCAAATCCTGTCGCCGGAAAATGAGGGAGCCGTGGCTTTTCCCGATTTTTCCAAGCGGGCCCGGCAAACATGGGGAACGGCGTGGACCGGTGCATCAACCGACCAACTGCTCGATGAGAGCCGCGGCGACCGATGACCCGCTACTATGACACAGGTGTCCTGCTCAAGCTCTACACGGTCGAGCCAGAATCGCCGGCCGTGCGGCGCTTTGTGGTCCGGAAAAAGGATCCTGTATATCTGACCTCACTCCACCGTTCGGAAATTGTTTCCGCTTTTCGTCTGAAGGTTTTCCGTGGGGAATGCGATGAGACGACCGCTGCGGGGGCCATTGCCGATTTTGAGGACGACCTATCCAGCGGCGTTATTCGTCTGGTCGGTCTTGACTGGGACCATGCATGGATTGCCTGTCGGGAACTTTCCAATGCGCATGCGGGAACCACAGGCTGTCGCACGCTGGATGCGTTGCATGTGGCTTGTGCACGGACACTTTCCATCCGTGAATTCGTCACCACCGACAAGCGCCAGGCAACCCTTGCCCGTCATGCCGGCATGCGGGTCAGCTCGCCTGATGGAGGATAATCGCCGCGGCGATGATCGGCTGTGCCCAGTCGGGGGCGCCGGAAAGGTCCGCCGGGGCGGTGATCTTTCCCTCCTGCATCTCCAGCAACAGCACCGGGCGCGGTCGCTCGCCGGCGACCGGATCGGCCTCGTAGGAGTTGTCGTACAGGCGCAGGTGATGGATATGCGGCAGCAGGCGGATCAGGTTTTCCCGGCTGCTGCGCCAGCGTTGGTGAATCTTCTCGATCGGAATGTCGTGGCCGCCACGAGACGCGCGCGTCTGCACGCGCTTGATGTGCAGCTCCGGCGAGGATAAGCCACAGAACCACACATTCACCTCATGCCCTGCCTGCGTGGCCTGCTCGAGTAGATTACGAATCGTGTTTCCGCCCAAAGTCGTCTCAAAGCGGTAATCGCGCCCATCGGCGATCGCGCTTTCCAGCAATGACTTGCCGATTTGCCAGGCATGGGCGTTGGCCAGTCCCGCTGAAATATCCGGATGCAAGCCCTTGATCTGCGCGGCGGTGGTGTCGGGGTTGAAGAAGAAGCCTTTTTCAGCCTCAGTAAATTTCTCACCAATGCTGGATTTACCAGCACCATTCACGCCGGCAAGGACGACAATTCTCGGAGGACGTTTCACAGCTTGATTTCCCCGGATTCGATCATACGCTGGGCACCCCGCACCGCCGCCTCGCCCAGTTCCTCGGGAGTGGCCTCAAATAGGCGCTCAGCCGCCGCCTTCTGTTCCGGCGACTGCATGTCGTCGAGCATCCAGCGGTATTTTGCCTTCAGCTCTTCCAGCAAAAACGGATCACCCCCGCCGGTCAGGGCCGCATATTCCTCCATCGATAGAAGGACCGCCCGCGGCTTGTCGTGACGCTTGATGGCCACGGCCCGCTTCGCCGCCACAAGGTCAAACACGTCCGCCGTCTTGTTCTTCAGCTCGGTCGCCGTCACACTCGGCATTTCCTCAACACGCAGGGATCGATTGGAAGGAAGATTGTACTTTTTAGCCATAACCACTAAATTAGCTAAATTAAATAAAGTATCAAGAAAAAAACCTCCAATCAATCGGACATTCAGGCCCGTTTGCATGAAGTTAACCGGCACGACCTGCTCTGCGCAGCCTCGGCGAAGCTGGGAAGTGTCGACTCATTTGACAACTCCTTCCCTTGATTCCACAGCTTTTACAGACTCAATGGTCCGTATGCCAGATCCTCTCTTCGCTTCGGTCAACCTCCTCCAGCGCCACCCGGCCAATCCGCTGCTCAAGGCGGCGTATGTCCCCTATCCGTGCAGCCTCCTCTTCAATGCCGGCGTGGCCAAATTCCAGGGCCGCTATGTCATGGTCTTCCGCAACGATTACGGGGCGATGAACGGGGCGGAGTTTCTTGAGCGCCAAGCGAACGGTCGACCCGGATTCGACGGCACCAACCTCGGCCTCGCTTTCAGTGACGACGGTATCAGCTGGGAAGTGCAGCCACATCCTTGTATCACCCTGGACAAGGCCCGTGAGCTCATCGCTCCCCTCATGCCGGCCAAAGACCCTGAGATCGAGCTTCACCGCTTCTATGATCCGCGACTGACGGTCATCGACAACCGGGTCTACATGTGTTTCGCCATCGATACCGCCCATGGCCTGCGCGGTGGTGTGGCCGCGACTGACGATTTCGAGAACTGGGAAGTCCTCTCCGCCTCCGTCCCCGACAACCGCAACATGGTCCTCTTCCCGGAAAAGATCGGTGGCCATTACTACCGCTTCGAACGCGCGGTGAACACATTCGGCGGACTCCATCTCGCTCCCGACCAGGCCATGATGTGGTGCAGCCGCTCACCCGACCTGCGCCACTGGGGATTTTCCCAGCATGTCCTCGCCACGGAGGATATTCCGTTCGCCAACAGCAAAATGGGACCCGGGGCACCTCCCATTAAGACCGCAAAGGGCTGGCTCACCACTTTCCACGGTGTCTGGCAGGACGACACACGTGGCAAAAACGGCTGGGAATCGAAGTGGCCGAAGATCTACATGGCGGGCCTTATGCTCATGGACCTCGAGGAGCCCTGGAAGATCATCGGCTTTTCCGACAAACCTTTGCTCTCGCCGGAGGCCTGGTATGAAACCGGGAAGGGGGTTCCCCAGGGTGAATCCTTCGAGGGCTTCCGCAACCATGTCATCTTTCCCGGCGGCATGATCCTTGAGGACTCCGGTGAAGTGAAAATCTACTACGGCGCGGCGGATACCGTCGAATGCCTCGCCACCGCGGATGTCGGCGATCTGCTTCAGTGCGTCAGATGCAAGCCGTGAACAATTTGAATTTATTATCTCTCACGAAGCTGTGGAGAGCACGGAGGTGATTTAATAATTGAGGTTCTTCCCGGAAAATTGTGGAACCACGGAGCGCGCCGACGGGCAAGCAATCGGATTGGGCGCGCCGGCGGGCTTGTCCCGCCGGCCGCCATGG
>JBNGDP010000217.1:0-3496 GCA_049975345.1 Oceanipulchritudo sp.
CCAGGGCTGCGCCTGCGCTTCGCTTGGCTGGCCCTGGGCTATGGCATTTGGCCTCCTTGAGGCCGGCGACGTGATCCAATGAAACCTGGCTTCCACTGAAAACAGCGAGGACCCTTTTTTATACCCTGCGCCCTCGCTTTTTAAACGATTGAAAGGCGGCCTGCTCGCGGGCGGCGGGAAAGGGTCCACGCTTGCATTTCGTCCCCTGCGCAGTCCCTGCACGGGACGGATTGAACAAACCTCAAAAACGCGAAACTCCCATGAAAACACATCTCCTTCTCGCACTCGGGGCGACCGCCCTGACCCTCACCGCCACGGCGCAAGTGAGCATCACGGGCACCGGCACCCCCTACATCCAGGACTTCAGCAGTCTGAGCACGGACACCAATGTGGCCCAGGCATGGGCGGACAACAGCACGCTTCCCGGCTGGTATCTGCTTGGATCGAATTCGGGCACGCCGGCCGATTACACGCCGCAGTGGGAAAGTGGCATCAACGCCAGCGTCTTTTACCATGCCCGCAACACGACCGACACGGAGACCAGCTTCATCGGGGCGCGCACGGGCAGCGGGATCGGCAACGCCTCCTACGGCCTGCGCATGGTCAACAATACCGGCGCCACCCTCACTTCGTTTGACCTGACCTTCACCGCCTCGCAATTCTACAAGACCGGCGTAGCCCAGCAGATGCGCGTCTATTATTCGACCAATGCGACCTCGCTGGCCACCGGCACGTGGAGCGAAATTACCGAGGCGGCCTACATCGCCCCCTACACGACCGGCAACGCGACCGTGTCCGCTGCGGAGGAGCTCGCGGCGCGTGAGATCATCAGCATCAGCGGCGCTGTGGCCGCCATCGCGCCCGCCGGCGATATCTGGATCAAGTGGGTTTCCTACCGGGATCAGCCCGGCGGGGGCTACACGGCCGGCTCGGCCGTTCTGGCCGTCACGAATGTCTCCGTGACCTTCTCGGATGCTCCCATTCTGGCTTCCACCGAGGACTTCACCAGCCTGAGCACCGTCACGGGGGCCTCAACTCCCTGGACCGACGACTCGACGATCCCCGGTTGGTACCTGTACAGCTCGGTCGCGGCGGCCGCCCCCACGGCCTACGTTCCGCAGTGGGAGACCGGCGTCAGCGCGACCGGTTTCTACCACAACCGCAACACCACGGAATCGGAGCCGCGCAAAAGCTTCCTGAGCGCCCGTACTGGAACTGCGGTCGGCGATGCCAGCTACGGGGTGCGGATTGCCAACACCAGCGGATCCCCCCTGATCTCGGTCGACATCAGCTACCTTGCCTCGCAGTTCTACAAGACGACCGTCGCCCAGCAGATGCGGGTCTACGTGTCCTCCGACGCGACCTCCCTCGCCAGCGGCACATGGACGGAAGTCCCGGCCCTGCTTTACACCGCCCCCCATGTTGGGACCGCCAACGGAAACGTTACCGGGGCGGAGGAATTGTCGGCGCGGTCACTGCGTTCGGCGACGGGCGTTACCATCAACAGCCCGGCCGGCGGCAACCTCTGGATCAAGTGGGTCTCCTACCGGGATGAGCCGGGCGGCGCCTATTCGGCCGCCTCCGCGGTCCTCGCAATTTCGGATGTATCCGTCACCGCCTACGGAACCAGCGGGACTCCGGTGTTTGTCGAGGTCTACCTCGAGACCAGCACCGATCTGCAGAATTGGGTGCCCGCCGATGAGGGCCTGTACGATGTCTCAGGCACCCCGCGCTTCTTCCGCGCACAGGTTGTCCCCCAGTAAGATTGTATTCAAAGTTTAAACACATCCCCCATGATCAAGCATAAATGTATCCTGCGGACCGTTCTGGCCGCGCTGTCGGTGCTTTCCCTCAACCCAGCGGCCATGGCCGCGGGCACCGGGGCGCCTGAAATCGACGAGGGGCTGGTCACCACCACCCTGCATGTGGCCGCCTTCGGGGGAAGCGACGCCAATCCGGGGACGGAGGGCTCGCCGCTGGCCACGCTGGCGGAGGCCTTCGCGCGCTACAGTGCCGGCAGCGGCGGCTACCGGATCATCCTGCTGCCGGGCACCCACCGCCCCGGCACCGTGGGCACCGAGCCGGCTCTCAGCCTTCCGGGGACAATCCCGGCAAACCGGCCCCTCATCCTTGAGGGGTCGGGCTGGTCCCCCGGAACCCACACGGGCGATGTCGTCATCAGCGGCTCCGAGGACTGGTCCGGCGGGTGGACCAACGCCGGCACGGAGAACGGCCGCACGGCATGGGAAAAGGCGTGGCCCTACGATTGGGGGCTATCGACCAACATCTTCGCGCCGGACATCACGCCGCCTGATGTCGTCCGCACCTACCATCTCGTCCATGTCGGCGGGGTCACCTATTACGAGGTCCTTGACGCCGGCGACCCGACCATCGCCAACCTGTCCGCCTCCGAGGGCTATTTCCATGTTGATGAAGCGGCGGACCTTATCCGGGTCGTGCCGCCAGTCAGTATTGCCGATTTGAACACAAAACTGGTCGAGGTGAGCACCCGTCGCACGCTGCTGCGCTATTTCCGGCCGCAGGCGGAGACTTCCCCCACCCCGCTGGTCGTGCGCAACCTCGTCTTCCGGCATGCCGCCCCCGGCCTTGCCGGGGCCGCCTTCCGCGCCCAAAACCACAACGGTTTCATCCTCGAGGACTGCCATTTCGCGGACAACAAGAACGGCGGCCTCGCCCTTGAGGGCAACAGCGCCACGACCTTCACCGTGCGCCGCTGCACGATCGCCGGCAACGGCGCCACCGGGGCCGGATTCCGGGCCGCCAACGCGCTGGTCACCGACTCCCGCTTCGAGGGAAACAGCCGCCAGGCCGATGTCGCCGAATTCTACGGCTGGGATTACGGCGGGTTCAAGATCGGCGAGAGCAGCAATGTCAGCTTCACCCATCTGTTCGTGAAAAACAACTACGGGGTCGGCATGTGGATCGACACCGGCAACGCCGGCATCCTCGTTGAGAATTGCTACAGCAAGGACAACACCACCACCGGCATCTTCATCGAGAACAACAACGCCAACACCGTTCCCGGTCTCGGGTCGGCCACGACCGTCGAGGTCCGTAATTCGACCTTCGCCTACAACATCCAGACCAGCCCGGCCAACCCGGTGGTCGGCCGCGGCATCTATATCACCGAGTCGGAGAATGTCGTCATCGACGGCTGCCTCGTCTACGGCAACCAGACCCAGCTGCGCATCGGCGACGGGCCCCTCCGCGGACCGGTCGGCAACGTCGAGATCAGCAACTCCAGCCTGGTCTGCCTCGACGCCGGCCAGACGCTTATCGACGCCGCCGGCGCCACCAGCTGGTCACAGTTTATCAGCACCTATTCGCCGGCAAGCGACGGCAACAACTGGTACACGCCCGCCTCCACCATCGCCTTCCCGGACGCCTCCCGCGCCATCACCCTCAACCTGGCCGGCTGGAAATCCCTGGTCGGCGCCGA
This sequence comes from Oceanipulchritudo sp., assembly GCA_049975345.1. GTDB lineage: Bacteria > Verrucomicrobiota > Verrucomicrobiia > Opitutales > Oceanipulchritudinaceae > Oceanipulchritudo. The sequence goes on from JBNGDP010000217.1 coordinate 3,461, forward strand.
GGCGCATTCCTCATGGGGCACCGGCCTCCTTGATGT
>JBNGDP010000218.1:0-3445 GCA_049975345.1 Oceanipulchritudo sp.
GATCTACCCGGCCCCGCACTACACGATGGGCGGCCTCTGGGTGGACTACAACCTGATGACGACGATCCCCGGGCTCTTCGCCGCCGGCGAGTGCAACTTCTCCGACCACGGGGCCAACCGCCTTGGGGCATCCGCCCTCATGCAGGGGCTGGCGGACGGCTATTTCATCGTCCCCTACGCCGTCGGCAACTATCTGGGGAGCGAGATTCCCATCGGGAAGGCCGGCCAGTTTGACACCAATCACCCCGCCTTCGCGCAGGCGGAGGACGCGGTCTGGGAAAAGATCGACCGGATGATGGTCATCAAGGGCGAGAGCAGCCCGCGGAGCATCCACATCGAGCTTGGGAAAATCATGCTCGACAAATGCGGGATGGCCCGGGACGCCGCCGGCCTCAAGGAGGCCATTGATCAGATCCGTGCCCTTCGCGAACGGTTCTGGCAGGATCTCAAGCTGCCCGGGACTGCCAATGAATTGAACATCGAGCTGGAGCGGGCCGGGCGCGTCGCCGACCACCTGGAGTTTGCAGAGCTGATGTGCCGCGACGCCCTCGACCGGGACGAGTCCTGCGGGGGGCATTTCCGCGTGGAGCACCAGACCGCCGACGGCGAGGCGCAGCGGGATGACGAAAACTTCTCCAATGTTTCCGTCTGGGAATTCAAGGGTCTTGACCAGCCGCCGGTCAAACACGTCGAGCCGCTGGCCTTCGAATACGTCAAACCGGGTGTCCGCAGCTACAAGTAAAGGGAACTTCGAGCCAATAGAAAACAGAAGATACCATGTCAGAACGAAACATCAGTGTGACTTTGAAAGTCTGGCGCCAGAAGAACGCCACCTCTGCGGGTGCCTTTGAGACGTACCGGATGGAATCGGTCTCCACGGCCTCCTCCTTTCTGGAAATGCTCGACCTGCTCAACGAGCAGTTGATCGACGGGGACAAGGAACCGATCGCCTTCGACCACGATTGCCGGGAGGGGATCTGCGGCATGTGCTCCCTTGTGATCAACGGGATCCCGCACGGGAAGAACGCGCTGCAGACCACTTGCCAGCTGCACATGCGCAGCTTCAAGGACGGGGACACGATCACGATCGAGCCCTACCGGTCCAAGCCGTTCCCGGTGGTCCGCGATCTTGTGGTGGACCGGACCCCGATGGACACGATCATGCAGGCCGGAGGGTTTGTGGACCAGCGGATCGGCTCGGCCCGGGATGCCAACGCCCTGCCTGTTTCCAAGGAGGTGGCGGACAAGGCGATGGACGCCGCGGCGTGCATCGGCTGCGGGGCCTGCGTGGCGGTTTGCCCCAACGCCTCAGCGATGCTCTTCACCTCGGCCAAGATCAGCCAGTTGAACATGCTTCCGCAGGGCAAGCCGGAGAAGGACCGGCGCTCGCTGAACATGGTCCGCGCCATGGACGAGGCGGGATTTGGCAACTGCACCAACATCGGCGAGTGCGAGGCGGCCTGTCCGAAGGGAATCAGCATGGACTTCATCGCCCTGATGAACCGCGATTACGCGGTCGCCTCCGTCAAGAAGCTTTTCGGGATGGTCCGTTGAGGCCAAGGGCGCACTTGACAACCCAGGCGGCGAACCTATCGCTAAGGTGGTGTGATTGAATACTTTCCGGAACCGTCCCCCCTGGACCGCTTCGGGCCATTTCTGAATTCATGGGGTCCGTCATTCTGATCATCGATTTTCTCGCCGGTTTCCTGATTGCCGGGACGCTGGCGTACCTGTTTCTCAAGCGCCTGAAGAAGGAGACCGAGGAGCGGATCCGGGAACGCTGCGGGATCGCCGAACGGGAGCAGCAACTCCGCCTGGAGGAATGGACCAACCGCCAGGAACTGGCCCTTGAGAAACGGCGTTCCGAGCTGGAACGCGCCTACAGGGACCGCGAACTGGAGCTTCGCGGGCGGGAGGACGAGGCGGTTTCCGCGCTCCTCACCATCGAGAAGGATAAGGATTCCCTCGAGCGGCGGCGCCGCGACCTCGATGAGAAGTACGAATCCCTCGAGCGATCGGAAGACAAGCTCCGGGACCTTCTCAGCCAGTACCGCAACCGCCTCCAGGAGGCGGGGCAGTTGGGCATGGAAGCCGCCCGGGAGCAGTTGCTGGAGTTAGCCCGCCAGGAATGCGCCGACGAGGTGCGCGAATTGAAGGACGAAATCCTCGGCCGTTCGGAGAAGGAATTCGAGGACGAGGCCCGCAGGACCCTGATCGCCTGCATGCAGCGCCTCAGCACCACCCCGCAGGAGGACATCACCGCCACTCTCGTCACCCTGCCCAGCGATGACATGAAGGGGCGCATCATCGGCCGAGAGGGGCGCAACATCAAGTCCTTCGAATCGATGACCGGAACGACCCTCCTGATTGACGAGACCCCCGACAGCGTGCTCATTTCCTCCTTCGACCCGGTGCGCCGGGAGACGGCCCGCCTGGCCCTCGAGGCCCTGATCAAGGACGGGCGGATCCATCCCAGCAGCATCGAGGAGGCCGTTCACCGCGCCGAGGAGGAAGTGAGGCAGAGTGTGGTTGAAAGCGGGGAGGACGCCCTTCGGCGCCTTCGCCTGAGCCGGATGAACCCCGAAGTCGTGGCCGCCCTGGGGAGGCTGCGTTTCCGCCTCTCCAACAACCAGAATTCACTCGAGCATTCCGTTGAGGTGGCCCAGTTGTGCTCCCTGATCGCCTCCGAGCTCGGGCTCGACACCGAGCTTGCCAAGCGCAGCGGACTTCTTCACGACATCGGCAAGGTCCTTGACCAGGAGCACGAGGGGAGCCACGCCCTGGCCGGTTCCTATTTCCTCAAGCGCCTGGGCACCGAGGATCCGCGGGTCATCAACGCGGTTGCCGCCCACCACGGGGAGGTCCCTCCGGAAAGCCCCTACGTGGCGCTGGTCATGATCGCCGACAGCATCAGCGCGATGCGCCCCGGTGTCCGGGGGGACAGCCTCGACGGCTACCTGCAGCGCGTCCGCCGCCTCGAGGAGATCGCCACCTCCATGGAGGGCGTGACCGAGGCTTTCGCCATCCAGGCAGGACGCGAGATCCGCGTGATCGTCTCACCCGAGGCGATTTCCGAACCGGACGCCGCCCTGCTGGCCCGGCGCATCCGCCGCCGTATCGAGGACGAGCTGCAGTACCCCGGCACCATCAAGGTCACCGTGATCCGCGAAAAGCGCTTCGAGGAAACGGCCAAGTAATACCGGCTTGACCCGGGGACTTGAACCCGCGGAAGGATATAAGCCCCTGTTTATGAGGTGCTTACGTTGTTTTTCAACGGTTTACGCGCCGCTGCAACCCCCCGGAGCTATGGGAGAACAATCCACTGATGTAAGTATGATGTAAGGTCACGTGGCCCAGCCTTCGATCGCTATCGGGATCGGGATCGATATCGGGATCGGAAGTACTTCAGAGGCTTCGTCGACTGCCGAGACCCGATCCCGATAGC
>JBNGDP010000219.1:0-3416 GCA_049975345.1 Oceanipulchritudo sp.
CTGCTCCGGGATCGTGATGCCGTTGCGCCCGCAATAGTCCCGGATCAGCACCTCCACCATGTTGGCGATGGAGCGATGCTCGCGCGCGGCAGCGGCACGCAGTGCTTCCTTCACGGCGGGCTCAATGCGGAAGGTCACGGTCACGGTCTTGGTGGTGGCCATGGGGGTCCTTCAGCGGGGTGGCTGCAAATGTACTGTAATGTACTGCATTGCTTCGTACAGCCCAATGGGATGCTGGAATTAGGCTGAGGAGGAAGGCATCGCCCGGCATATTCAACCAAGAGCTTTTTCCGGCAGCTCCCGAACGCCCTGCTGGCGCGGTATTTCACGGAACGAGGCCTGTTCGGCAATCTGGACTTCTCCGCCCTGAAGGAGACCAAGCCGGACGCGCTGTTCGAGGCCGGGCTTGCGCTGCCCGAGGACCAGCGCAAGCCCATGGATGCGGAGTTCTAGGACATCTTCAAGCTGAGCTGCGAGAAGGGCTTCCGGTCCATCATCGACGAGGCGGAATGGCAGATGCAGGTCGAGCCCGAGGCCCTGGCGGAGTTCGTCGGGACCCTCTCGGCGCTGCCCAACCATGACCACCGCGCCATGGTCACCTACTTGGATCATCACGAGTGCTGAAAGGGCGCCACCCGCTTCTACCACGCCGACACGCTGCCCTACTGGTGCAAGCGCAAGAACATGGGGCACCGGCCGGCGGCGGTGGACGACGAAACCGCAAAAATTATTCACCCCGATTTCCCGCGTTTCCGACCTCCCGCTGACACCGCCTCACACCGAAACCCCGATTTTACAATGGGTTGAGCGTCAAGCGCAGTTCAAGACGAGTTTGAGAGATTTTTCGGTGGAAAGGAGAAAACGCAGGTCCGAAAGCGACCCCGAAAAGGAAACGGGGTTGAAACGGTACTTCCCGACCCCGGAGAATGCCCTTTCCAGGCAACGGCCCGAAAGCCTTTGATACCAGGGGCTTTCCGGCAACCGAAAAATCGGAGCCGTGGTTGTAACTTTTTTTCGCTTTAGCAGATGCGTTGCAGCGTCGAGCGCTCGTCTGAGGAAATCGAAGTGGCTGTTCAGGAAATCTGCTTGATTTTTCCTTCCCGCTTCCTTATTTTAGGTTTTGGCCTGAAAATAAAATAAAGACGAACCTTATTTTAGGTTCGAGACAGGCAGGATGAAGCGAGAACTCCAAGGCAGATACGTGACCATATCGACGGCGAGTGAGAAGGCCCAGGCTTTCGTGCCCGCGCCGTTGCCTCCAAGTCCACCCATCGACTGGACGCCGGAGCTGCGCAGCAAGTTCGATCAGGCGCTGCTGGCACTCGGGAGGCTGGACAGCGTCTCGACCTTGTTGCCGGACACTTCGCTGTTCCTCTACATGTACGTCCGTAAGGAAGCGGTGCTCTCTTCCATGATCGAGGGGACGCAGTCGTCCCTGTCCGACCTGTTGCTTTTCGAGCTGGATCAGGCGCCCGGCGTCCCGCTGGATGACGTGCGGGAAGTCAGTAACTATGTCGCGGCTCTCGATCATGGCCTGCGTCTGGTGGAAGAAGGGCTGCCGCTGTCGCTGCGCTTGTTTCGCGAGATCCACGGCGTTCTGTTGAACAAGGGCCGGGGCAGCAATCAGACCCCGGGGGAATTTCGTCGCAGCCAGAACTGGATTGGCGGCACCCGGCCGGGCAATGCGGCCTTCGTTCCGCCTCCGGCCGAAGAGGTACTGGAGTGCATGAGCAAGCTGGAGCTCTTCCTCCATGACCAGCCGGAGCCGACCCCGGTGCTGCTCAAGGCGGCGCTGGCCCATGTGCAGTTCGAGACGATCCACCCATTTCTGGACGGTAACGGCCGTCTGGGGCGTCTGCTGATCGCGCTGCTGCTGTGCTCGCGATCAGTGCTGCGAGAGCCGATGCTCTACCTCAGTCTCTACTTCAAGACGCACCGCCAGTATTACTACGAGCTGCTCAACAACGTCCGCATGACCGGCGACTGGGAAGCCTGGCTCGATTTCTTCGCCGAGGCGGTAATCGTCACCGCCACCCAGGCGGTGGAAACGGCGCAGCAGCTCCTCGACCTGTCGAACCAGGACCGCGACAAGATCAGCGGCCTCGGACGGGCGGCGGCATCCACCCTGCAGGTCCACCGGGCGCTGATGGAACATCCTATCGCCACCTCGGGCTCGTTGGTGGAAAAGACCGGCATCACCCCGGCCACGGTCAACAAGGCGCTCGGCCACCTGGAGCAGCTCGGCATCGTCAAAGAGCTGACCGCCCAGAAACGCAACCGCCTGTTCAGCTATGCGGGCTATATCGAGATCATGAGTCGCGGCACGGAACTGCCGAGTAGTTAGGCCAGTTCGATTCTGTTTTCGGAATCGAATCAGATTCGTTGGGAGATTGTTCTTGGTATTCGCTCGTATTGCAAACCCAGCATCCTCGTCCGGAGCTTGGAAATTGGGGGAGAAAAGTTGCTTCCCGGCCGGGAACTTGGGGCGTGACTCGACTTCCTATGTGAAGCCCTTTATTTTCAATGCCTTGCGGGGTTGATTGTGGCTGGAGACTGAGTTGTGGTCGTGGGACCATGGAGCGTATCGTCCGCAAACGCTTTCGACGAAAATCGCCGCATCGCCGAGGTCAAGCAGGCGGATGCGGAGGAGATCGAGGAGCTTGCGCGGATCGAAAAGCAGCTTGAACACAAAAAGGGGGAGCAATGAACTGCAAGCCTCACCCGGAATATAAAGAGATCGGCACATCAGTGGTGTTTCGACCGTGAGGAGATCGAACAGTGGATGAAGGTGCACTCGACCGGCAAAGGGGGAAAACGATGATGGCAAAGATGAAAAAACCGACACACCAACCGAGCCTGCCTTTTCCCCCTGCAGCCGATGAACTGCACCAAGAGGGAAACTGGCTGTGGATTACGTTACGCAAGGAATGGCGAGACATCACCAACAAGCCCGAAGAGATCGTACGCCAGAAATTCATCCGTGCCCTGGTGGAGCATTACGGCTACTCCTCGGAGCAGATGGATCAGGAACGCCGCACACAGCATGGGCATAAGAGCCCCCGCGCCGATATCGTTGTCTGGCAATCATTGGATGACAAAACCGCGAACAGAAGCCCGGCGCTGGTAGTCGAGTGCAAAACCGACACAATCGAGATTCAGGAGCGCGACTACTACCAAGGCGAGTCTTACACCCGCGCCACCGGTTGTGAATTCTTTATCGCCACCAACATCCGCCAATCCGCCTGGACCGCCTTCGAGTCGGCATTGTTCACCGCCGGGGAGGCCGCCCCATGAGTGCCTACCAGCCGCCCTACACCATCACTCCCGAGATCCTGAACCGGGTCGCCGCGATCAGCTTTGGCCTAGGGCGGCTGACCGTGCTCACCGATCAGGCGAGAGCCTTGCGGCTGCGGCGC
>JBNGDP010000220.1:0-3358 GCA_049975345.1 Oceanipulchritudo sp.
GGTTCGGCGTCTCGATTCCGGCATTTTACAACGGCAGCACAAACACCATCCGCTTTGACTATGACGTCACGCAGACGAATGTGGGCGACCGCCTGACGGTGAGTTTCAATGGTTCCCCGGTAGCACTGGCCGCGTCGGGCAACTCGAACGGCACTCCGACCTTTGTCGCTCTCGAGCACAGCTTCGGCATCGGCACCATCAATCTGCGTGGAAGCGCGTCCACCTTCTCCGACATCACGGTGGACAGTTTCACGGCCGCGGTGCCGGAGCCGGGGACGTACGGGCTGTTGCTGGGCGCGCTGGCGCTCGGCGGGGTGCTCCTGCGGCGCCGTCTGGGCCGCTAGGCCGGAGGAGAGCGGCAATGCGCGGAAGGACCGGCCGGGGCATCCGGCAGCTGCTTTTCAGTCTATTGCTTATGCTGGCGGGCTCCGTGTACGCGGGGCCCGTCCGCGTGTTCCTGGTGGCCGGGCAGTCCAACGCGAACGGCTCAGGCACCGACGCGGCGGCGCTGGCGGCGGCGCCGGAGGACGCGGAGATCCTGTTTTACTACCGGACGGGCGCCCCGCCGGCGGACGGCACGGACGCCAGCTCGGGAGGCGCCTGGACGCACCTGCAGGCGCAGACCGACAACCCCGGCAACGGCAACTTCCTCAACCCGAACGGAGGCTTCGGGCCGGAGATCGGCATCGGCCGTGAGTTGTATTCAAATCTGGATACGCCGCTGGCGGTCATCAAAGTCGCCTACAACGGGACCTACCTGTACAGCGACTGGAACGCCGTCGATCCGGCCGGGTTCCGCCTCTTTCCGGTACTGCTGGCGGAGACGCGGACGGCCCTGCAGGCCCTGCGCGACCTCGGCCACGAGCCGTGGCTGAGCGGCATATTCTGGATGCAGGGGGAATCCGACGCCAAATCAGCGGCGACTGCCTCCCCCGCCCCGCCGCAACCGCAGACCGCCGATGCCTACCCGGCGCACCTGCGCGCGCTGGTCAGCGCCCTGCGCGCGGAATGGGGAAGCGAGCGCATACCGGTGGTGATCGGGCGCCTCGCTGCGATCGACACCACCAATCCGCCCGGCAGCTCCTTCCAGTACTGGGACAGCATCCGCGCCGGCCAGGAAGCCGTGGCCGGGCGGGACTGGATGGGCGCGTGGGTCGACACCGACGACCTGACCAAATCCGACTGGCTGCACTACGACAGCGCGGGCATGCTGACCCTCGGGCGGCGCATGGCGCAGGCATGGCTCGAGGCCATCCATAAGCCGGCCCGCAACGGCCGCTTCGCCGCGATCGAGGTGCTGCCGGAAGCAGGCGAAACAACCGGACCGTTGCTGCGCGTGACCCTTGAGCGGCCGGTCGGCGTCAGCGGCTGTACCTACCAGGCCGAAGGCTCCGCCGACCTCGGGGCGTGGGACGACCCGGTCGGCACAAGCGACATCCTGCCCGCCACCGAGCCGGGATGGGAGATCCTGCGCTTCCTGGCCGACGACCCGCTCGAGCCGGGAACCCTCCGCGCGTTCCGCTGGCGGATCTCCATTCCTTGACAGGAAGCCGGGATTACCAGTTGGTCGTGTGAGGATGGAGAACCTGCTGTTCAACCGCTACGCCGCACAAGCCGGGCGAGCCGACACCACCATCTGGGGGCCGCACCGCTGCTTCGACGGCCTCTACCTCGCGCTTTTGGCCACCGGTGACACCGCAGGCGGCAACCGCCTGCTTGAGGAAACCCTCGGCCTGATCGATCGAAACATCGCCGACGAGCTCTCCGGTCAGGCCGACAAATGGCACTTGGGCGACTTTGCCATCCATGCCGTCTGGCGTGGCTATCGGACCTTTGAAGCCCTTATCGATCACGGACTGATCAAGCGCATCGAACAGCGTGCAGTCACCTACCCCTACCACGCGGGCGGCATGTCGGAAAACCACAACCTGCTGCAGCACGCCATGCGTTACCTGGCCGGATCGGCATTCCCGGATGCGGTCTTTCACGACGGCCGGACGGGATCCGACCATGTGGCCAAAACCGGCACCCTCATTCGTGACTGGTGCCGCATCTGGCTGGAACAGGGCAGCGAGGAATGGGGAGCCGACCTCTACGAAAACGTCAACCTGCTCTCGCTGCTTAACCTGTTTGACTTCGCCCCGGATACGGAAATCCGCGCCTGCGCGCGTCAGGTCCTCGACTTGATGGCCCGCGAAATTGCCCTCAACGCCCATGCGGGGGCAACCACCGGTGCGGCCCGGCGCGGGTACGGCTGCTACCGTCTCGACGCCCGCCTCAGCCCGAGCCGTCCACTGCACTGGCTCTGGTTTGACAGCGGCGTGGAGGACTTTGATGTGCCCTGGTTCATCGGCGGCGTGCTCGTGGCCGCCCTTAGTGAATACCGCCCGCCCAAGGAAACCGTCGCCCTCGCCCAGTCGCCCGGCCCCTTATTCAGCAGCGACTGGAACACCCGCCCCTTCTACCAGCCGGATGTCGAGATCAGGGAAACCTTCCGCGTCACCACGCGCCTCCCCGGCGCCCAACTCTCCGGCACCATCATACCGGCCTCAGCTTCACGCTACACCGACTTCACCTGGGTCGCCTGTCTTGACGAGAAAGCGATCGTTCTTGCCAATCATCCCAGGCTTCAACCACCAGGCCATTCGGGGGCCGCAAATTCCGCTCCCGATCTGCTGGAAAAATACGCGAGAAACGCCTTCGCGGACATGGACCAGCCCACTCCGCTCTGGGTCCCCGGCAACATGCCGCCAGGAATGCCGGGTGATCTGCGTCCGGGATTCTGGCAGGGACACGGCTGCGCCCCGGCCTGCTGGATGCGGGAAACCCTCCTCATGAATCTCTTCGACATCGACGCGAAGGAGAAAAACCAGTGGTTTCACCTGTTCCTCCCGGCAGCGGCCTTTGATGAGGTTGTCCAAACCGGCCAGTGGCTCTTTGCACGCCGCGGCGAGGGCCTTTTGCGCATCTGGGCCTCAAGGGCGCTCGAACGCACCAGAAAAGGCACCTGGGCTGATGCTGAATGGCGCTGCCCAACCCCGCGCGGCGCGCTGGTCGTCGAAATCGGCAGCACGGCCCTAAGCGGCACGACCTGGACCAGCTGGATGAATTCCGCCGCGGACCGGGATCCCCGGTTTGATCCGCTCATCCCCGCCGTATCGGTAATTCACGACAGACAGCGGGTCCAGCTGGACCGCCACTCCACATTTCCCGATGCCTTGCTGCCCCCGCGCGCCCGATCATTCCTGTTCCCGGATAAAACAGCTTCACCCTAAACCGAATCCGGGGATACCCTTCACCTCCGCCTCCAACGTCTATTTCCACATCCCGGAAATGCCCTACCTGCAATTTGCCTCGG
>JBNGDP010000221.1:0-3265 GCA_049975345.1 Oceanipulchritudo sp.
ATATGGCTTGAACCTTTTGCTTCGCCCTGTTTTCAGAGAGGGAAGGATGGTTCTTCACTTGGGAAAACACATCAGCCCCATCAAGGTTGCGGTCGCAGAGGAACCGGCCGTCTACAAAGCCGCAAGGAAGCCAAAAAACTGAGACCTTTTCCCAGTGGCCCACGTGCAGGCGCAGGAAGCGCGGCGTGCCGGGGGAGGACCAGACTCGGCGTTGCGGCATGGCTCAAAATTCATCCCTGCTTTCACTGAAAACAGCGAAGACCAAAAAAAACAGGGGTGACGGCCGTGCGGCGCGCCACCCCTGGTAGGTGGAATTATTAAAATCGAGGTGGGGGTTATTCGACCCGGACCCGGTAGAAGGCCTTCTCACCGGAGGTCGGGGAGGGATCCACGAGGGTCTGGACCGATCCGTCACCCGCGACGGACTGGCCGGCCACATCGCTCCATCCCGACAGATCGGTGGAGACCTGCAGCTGGTAGTTCAGTCCGGAGACCGTCTCGAAGCTGACTTCGACGTTGGTACCCGTATCGACCACGCCGGTTACAACCGGCTGGAGCAGGGGAACACTGGCCCGGATGGCTTCGATCTCTGTAAGGGTGAGGGCGCTCTTGTAGATCTTGATGTCGTCCAGCAGGCCGGTGAAGCGGGCGCTTCCCGGATTGGCGGCCTGGGCGCCGAGGGTCAGCTGCGGGAAGGTCGTCGCGGCGCCAAAGTTCCCGAGGGGATTTGTGGGGCCGGCCACCGTTTGGAACACGGAGGCAGCAGTCGACTCGTCGCCGCGGTAGAAGTTGACGTTGCCGGAATCGTTGGCGTCCCATGTCACCGCGAAGAACTGCCAGGTGCCGTCGGCGATGAAGTAGTTCGCGGCGGTATCGACATTGACACCGTCGCTTCCGTCGCCGAGGCGCAGGCGCGCGTCGTTGCCGAGGAGGTCATTCACCCGGAAGAAGAAGCCATTGGCGTTGCCACTGATCATCGCGTCGGCGATGCGTCCGGCGGGGGTCAGGCTGGAGGACTTGTACCAGCCCATGATGGTGAGGGCGTCTGCCCCGTCGAGGGCGGTGTCATTCGCGGAGCCCGGCAACACCACATAGCCCTGTGAAGCGTTTCCGGCATCATAGACGTTGCCGCCATTGCGACCCGCGCCGAAGGCGATGGCCGTCGCGGCGCCGCCCTTGAAGGCGGGGATCCCAAGGTCGTATGCATCCGGATCCGGCAGGAAGTCGTTCGGCGTCTTGTCATCCGAAGGAGCGAGGATCTGAACCGTCTCGAAGCTGTAGGCGGCGACCTCGGGATTTACCACACCGTGAATTGCCTGGATTTCCTCGAGCGTAAGGGCCTGAGCATAGATCTGGATGTCGTCCAGCAGGCCCGTGAAGCGGGCGCTGGACGGATTGGCACCCTGCACGCCAAAAGTCAGCTGCGGGAAGGTCGTGGCCGCGCCAAAGTTGCCAAGCGGATTGGTCGGCCCGGCCTTTGACTCGAAAAGGGAGACGACGGTCACTTCGTCGCCCCGGTAGAACTTCACGTTGCCGGAATCGTTGGCGTCCCATGTGACGGCGAAGAACTGCCAGTTTCCGTCATTGATGAAGTAATTCGCGGCGGTGTCGACATTCACACCGGCACTCCCGTCGCCGAGGCGCAGGCGCGCGTCGTTGCCAAGGACATCATTCACCCGGAAGAAGAAGCCATTGGCATTGCCACCAATCATCGCGTCGGCGATACGACCGCCTGGGGCCAGACTTGAAGACTTGTACCAACCCATGATGGTGAGGGCGTCGGCGCCGTCGAACTGCGTGTCAACGGCCGAGGAAGGAAGGACGGCGTAACCGCTCACATCCGGATTGAAGGCGTTGCCGCCGTCACGGCCGGCCCCGACGGCGATGGCATTGGCCGCGCCGCCCTGGATGGCCGGAAGGACGAGGTCGTAGGTGTCCGGATCCGGGGGAAGGTCATTCGGTGTCTCGTCATCCTCGGGAGAATTGATGGTCACGGTCTCAAAGGTGTACTTGACGCCATCGGCCACCGGCAGGGCCGGATCCGAAATGACGGACGCGAAGGTGTCGCCGAAGCGGAGCTCGTCAATATAGCCGGTGTGGTCGACTCCGGGAAATTCGAAATCCTCGCCGGCAAAGAGAAGACCGATGCGGTCGATCTCGATATGGGCATCGAGGTCCGCGCTGGCGGTCATTTCCCATGTCGTCGGTTCCGAGCCGATGGTTTCGCTGGACGCGTAGACATTCACACGGAGGGTGTCCGCGCCAACGCCTGTCTCCAGCTTTCCGATCAGCAGGTAGGAGGTGCCGGCGGTGATTGTCTCACCGGTGTCCAGCACGTTGTTGCTGCCGTCGAGAATGGCCGCGGTGTCAAGGCCCACGCCGACCCCGATCTTGAACAGGTCCGCACGGTCGGCACCCACCAGCTCAAGCAGCAGGTAGGATCCCCCGAGGCCCGCGCTGATCGCGTCCATCTTGAAGAGATAGCTGAAGTAAACCGTGCCGTCTGCCGTTGTGCTGATGCGGTTGGCGGAGGCGAATTCACGCCACGCCGTTGGAAAGCCGTCGACGCCGACCGTTTCGCCGCCGTTTCGGGTGGCGGTGTAATCGGTGGGTGCGGCGATGGTTTCCGCCTGCACGTCAATCGCGGTGATGCTGCCTTCGCCGCCAATGCCCTGGTTGAGGCCGCCGCCGCGGGGGAAGGTCCCCCAGCCGGTGCTCCAGCCGATGCCGCCGGAACCGACCAGATCGCCGGGAATCGTGTAGTCAAATCCTTCATACACCTGCACGCCGTAGGCCGCGCAAAAGGCAAGAAGGGAGGTTAGGGTAGGATACAGTTTGTTTTTCATGATAGTGAACTTCGGGTTAACTGGTGAAAGTTCCATTTAACTCCTTCAGGTGCGGGGTTTGCAGGGAATTCCCCGGTTTAAGCTAAACATGAAACAACAAAGAAACCGGCATTCTGATGGAGTGCCGATTGTTACCCTTTAATAATCCCGGGGGGGCGCCGGGGGAGCAAACCTCTTCCGCCGGGGGAGCAAACCTCTTCCGCCGGGGGAGGCAAACCTCTTCCGCCGGGGGATCAAACCTCTTCCGCCGGGGGAGGCAAGCTCCCCCGGGCGGAGGATCAAGGGACGGGGATGGTTTGTTCCTGCCTGGGTCGCCGGGCGGGGCAAGCCCGCCCGGGCGCAGTGGCGCGGAGAAAACTCGGGACTAATACCGCTTTCAGTATGGATTGATCAGGTGGAGCATGGGCGTGGGACCTCCG
>JBNGDP010000222.1:0-3251 GCA_049975345.1 Oceanipulchritudo sp.
ACAAGGAATTTATCCCGCGCTTGGCAAGTTTTAGCTTGCGCTGCGCAACGCGCCTTAAATATACGTATAACTTACCCTTGTTATGAAACGTCCCCTCAACCTCACTTCCCTGGCTGTGTGTATCCTGCCCGTACTGGTCCTGGCGCAGGAGGAACCCGTTTATGAGCTCAGTCCCTTTCTTGTGGAAACGGATTCGAACCGCGGCTACCTGAGCACGAATTCGGTGACGGCGACCGGCTTCAATATTGAGAACTACAAAGTACCGCTGAACATATCGGTGGTGACGGAGGGGTTTCTGGAGGACCTGGCGATCACGGACCTGGCGGATGCGACGGACTACATGGCGGGGGTGCAGCGGGGGACGGAAGAGCGGCAGGGGACCAGTTATTTTATCCGAGGATTCCAGACATCCTGGTTTAACCGCAACGGGATCCGCCGGTATCATTACAGTGGCACGGACAACGTGAAGCAGATGGAGGTCCTGAAGGGGCCGAACGCCGTATTTTACGGACAGACGGCGCCGGGAGGGATTGTCAACTACGTGACCAAGCGGCCTGAATTCAATGAAGAGTATGCCGTCACGATCCGCGCCGGTGAGCATTCCGAATGGTATGGATCGGTGGAGGCGCAGGGTCCACTTTGGGAGGACAAGGTAGCCTACCGGATCATGGGGTCGTATGAGGACAGTGAAGGCTGGCAGGAATGGACCTATCGGGAACGGAGCTTTATCTACGGTGGATTGCGCCTGCGCCCGGTCAAGGGCCTGGATATCTATCTTGAATACGAGAAGACGGACGACGTGTCCAATCACGGTGGCTTTGTGCCGATGGGCAACCGCCAATACATGGAGCAGTATGCGGATCCGCCACAGGAGCTCAAAGACTTTGTGATCGGCACCAGCCCGGTCATTACCGAGGCCAACATCGACCGCATTCTTGGCATCCGCTGGCTGGACATCGATTCATGGCGCTTTGATTACCGGCAGGTTTACGGAGATCTTCCCCCCAAGAATGTGGATTTCATGCCTGAGGCGACCCCATGGGGAGATGAGTTCAATCACTGGGGCCCCGGTGGATCTGTCGACGCCCAGCTCGAGACCTATTCCGCGGAGGCCTTCTATCAGCCGAAGGACTGGATTTCCCTGCGTGCGGTGGTTCTCTGGGACGAGCGCTACCAACCTGTGCTGAGCAACATCCGCTATCACATCCGGGGCGATGGCTCGATTCAGGTCAGGCCGCAAGGCTTCTGGGGATTGTATAATGATACCCGGCAAATCAAGCTGGAATCCATTATCAGGGCCGAGTTCTTCGGCTATCATAACTTTGTCCTGGGATACGGACAATATGATGACAACTGGCGATTCATGACCCAACGGTTCAAGCCGGTTGGGGAGATCCCATGGTATGAAAACTGGCACCCCTTCAATGATCCGGTCTTCGACCTCAGGGACGCGCTTTCAAGCGAGGAAGTCTTTTTCCTGAATGGTCAGGACAATCTTCAGCAGAGTTATTATCTAAACGTCACATCCGAGTTTTTTAATGGAAAAGTGCATACCTTGATGGGCTTTCGTCGGGAGGTTTTTAATCAGGATTTCGTCAGGGCCGATGGCGAGGTCTTCAGCACGGCTCCGGAATATGAGGAGGACACGCCGATGATCGGGGCCACCTGGGAATTCAAGGAAGGGTTTTCGCTGTTTGCCAGCTACAGCCAGTCGGCCCGTCCCAGTTCCGGGGGGCTCGTGGTCGGCCCGGGCGCAACCGAGCAGGAGTTGGCTGCCGGGGCTCCCCCGAAAATCGGCAAGGGAACGGATTTGGGAATCAAGGCCAGCTGGCGGGATAACCTGGTATCCGGCACACTGTCCGTCTTTGAAGTTACCTCCGAGAACGAGAAGCTGGTGAACAATCAGGATGCGACGGACAACGATCCGAGAAATCTTGATGACGACCCCAACAACAATGTGGTGATCAACCGACCGGGTGGATTGTCCAGGTCGCGCGGTGTTGAGCTGGAAGCGGTCTACACACCAACCGACAATTTCCAGGCAACCTTCCAATATACCTGGTTGGCCGAGGCGGAAATCGTGGATGATCCCACGGATCCGTCGTTGAATAGCGAGCGATTGGGCAATACCCCCGAGCATACCTTTGGATTCTGGAGCAAATACATATTCAGCGATGGCCGCCTGGAAGGATTTTCCCTGGGGGGTGGCGGTCGTTACACCGATGCCTACAATGCCCAGGGCCCGACAAGTCCCAACCAGTATGAGCTGCCAGCCTACTGGGCATTTGATGGGCTCATTCGCTATGAGTTCAAATGGAAGGCGGCCGACGTCAGCCTGACCCTCAATATCAAGAATATTCTGGATAAGCGCTACTACGAGGGCCCACCCTCGCGGCTTGGTGAACCCCGGACCTTCCGGTTTACCACGCGAATCAGTTTTTGAAAGGCCTGCCAGCTGACTTTTTTTAACCCGTAAGCAATACACAATAAACCATAACCCATAAACCCAATACCATAATATGAATACTCAAAAATCCCTCATCTGTTCGGCGGCCCTGCTGATTGCGGCAGGAGCCGCCTTTGCGCAGACCACCCGCTACACGAATATCCAGGAGGACGGTATGGATTACCGCCTTCGCAACACGGTCTTTTTTGACACGAACCTGGATGCCCGCCTTCCGGCTGCCACCGGAACGGTCGGCTACGTTGGAGACGGCCGCATGTTCATGGCCTTTATCCGCTTCTCGGTTAACAATTCCCTGATGCTCAACAACAGTGATACGCCGATTCCCTTTGAGGAGCTGCAGAACGCGACGAGCATTGTTTTGAACACAGGGGTTACCGCCAAGGAATACTCCCGGACGGCCGACGACGAACTGGGCGGGGCATTGACCGACTGGTTTGTCGTTCCGGACCATTACAACAATCCCGGATATGATCTGGACGGCCTGAACCTGTTCCATTTTGACGTGCCCAACCACCCGAAAGCGGTCTTTGTCGAACAGATGAGCCCGGTCGGCTATACTTCGATGCCGGGTGGCCGGGAGGCTCCCGAATCCGAGTTCAATGTCCAGGTCGACGTGACCGCGGCCGTCAAGAAGGCCATTGCCGACGGCCTCCTGACCGCCGAATCACAGTCCTTCTCCATCGCCGCCTTTCCGGTGGAGGTTCCGTATTGGAACGCCGATACCCAAAGCTACATTCCCGAGGACCCGGGGCACAATCCGCACCGCAACTGGGGCTTCCAGTTC
>JBNGDP010000223.1:0-3120 GCA_049975345.1 Oceanipulchritudo sp.
TCTGGACCCTTGCCAGCTTCCTCGTCTTCCATGGGGAGGCATGGCGCTTCACGCTCATCGTCGCCGCCGCTTTCGCCTTTTACGAGCTGTTGCGGCTGCGCTTCGACCGCTTTGTCGCCCGCGACATCGTCCGCTGGTCGGGCATGGCGCTGCTCGTTGCCGGCTCGGTCCTCATCCTGTTCGGTAAAATCTGGACGGAGCCGACCGGGCAGTTCCTCGAAGGAACGCCGGCCTGGCTCGGTAACAAGGATCTCGTCATCCCGGCGATCATTTTCTGGGGATTCCCGTGGGTGGGAACCGTCGGGGTGCTCATCTATCTGGCCGGGCTGCAGCAGATTTCCCAGGATGTCTACGAGGCCGCCGAACTGGACGGGGTCGGGCCGGTCGGAATGATGTTCCGGATCGAACTGCCCCTGATCATGACGCAGGTGCGCATCAACCTGATCTTCATGACGATCGCGACCCTCACACAGTACGAGTTCTTCCTCCTCCTGCTGGGGAGCGACGGCGGCCCGGGCAACAAGGGGATGGTCCCGGGCCTCTACATGTTCAAGAAAGCCTTCGAGGACGGCTTCTTCGGGTATGCCTGCGCCCTCGGGATGGTCCTCTTTGTCATGATTCTCCTGCTCACCATCATTTACAACAAATACGTCAAGGTGGAGAAATGAAGAGCCATCGCAAGAACCTTGAGTGGATCAAGCACGGGTATATTCTCTTTATCCTGTTCTTCGCCTTTTACCCGTTGTTCCTGATGTTCGTGGTCAGCCTGAAGAGCAACGAGCAGTATCAGGCGAACCCGTGGTTCTTCGACGATCCGTCAACCTGGAAGTGGGAAAACTGGTCGACCGCGTGGGACATTGTCAGCGTCTATGTTTCGAATTCGATCGTGACCTCGGTGACGGCGACCATTTTCGGGATGATCATGGTCATCCTGACCAGTTATGTTCTGGCGCGCTACCGGTTCCCCGGACGCAACATCATCTACTACGGAATCATCGCCTCGATGTTCCTCCCCGGGACGGCGGCCTCGCTGGTCACCCTTTTCAACCTGTTGAAGAACCTCGGCCTGGTGAACAGCCTCTGGTCGCTGATCATTGTCGGCAGCGCCGGAGGCCAGGTGGTGGGGATCTTCATCCTCAAGCAGTTCATCGAGGACATTCCCAAGGAGCTGTTTGAATCCGCCCAGATCGATGGGGCCGGGCACATCCAGCAGATCTGGAACATCGTCCTGCCGATGTCGGGTTCGATCCTCGGCACGGTGGCCATCATGAAGTTTCTCGGCATCTGGAACAACGTCATCCTGCCGCTGGTCGTCTTGCGGGACAATGACAAGCTGACGATACCGGTCGGCCTGCTGCGCCTCGAGGGCGAGTATGTAAAGCAGTGGGGCGAAATGATGGCCGGCTACGCCATCGCCTCCATCCCGCTGATCGTCCTCTTCATCTTCATGATGCGCTTCTTCGTCAAGGGCCTCGCCGCAGGGGCGATCAAGGGGTAGTCGAAGGTCGTGGGACCCCCGCTTGCGGATGGTCTCCATCTGCCGTGCAGCGACGCGCAAGCGCGCGCACCACGACCTTAGACCTTAGACCTTAGACCTTCGACCTTAGACCGTTGCCCATACCGCGCCGACTGCTCGTCGGCGTGGTAGCTGGAGCGGACCAGCGGGCCGGATTCGACGACGCCGATGCCGAGGGAGAGGCCGAGTTCCTTCCAGTGCTCGAACTCGTCCGGCGTGACCCAGCGGGACATCTTGCGGTGTTCGCGGGAGGGTTGGAGGTACTGTCCGATGGTCAAAATATCGAGGCCGATGTCGGCAAAGTGGCGCAGGGTCTCCTCAATTTCATGGTCCTCCTCGCCGATGCCCAGCATGATGCCGCTCTTGATGGTGAAGCCGCGGGATTTGGAATGTTCCAGCACCTTGGTGGTCACCTCCCAGGAGGCGGTCTTGCGGACCGGGCGCTGCAGGCGTTTCACGGTCTCCATGTTGTGGTTGAGGATGTCGGGCCCGGCATCGAGGACCGTGTCCAGTTGGCCGTTGTCGCCGCGGAAATCCGGGATCAGGACCTCGATGGCTGTTTCCGGGTTGCGGTAGCGGATGGCCCGGATGGTGGCGGCCCAGACGGAGGCGCCGCCGTCCTTCAGATCGTCGCGCGCGACCGAGGTGATCACGGCGTGCTTGAGGCCCATTTCATGGATGCCCCGCGCGACGCGGGCGGGTTCGGCGAGGTCGAGTTCGCTGGGCCGGCCGGTCTGGATGGCGCAGAAGGTGCAGGCCCGGGTGCAGGTATTGCCGAGGATCATGACGGTGGCGGTCCGGCGGCTCCAGCATTCACCCATGTTCGGGCATTGGGCGCTCTGGCAGACGGTGTGGAGGGTGCTGCCGTCCACGATTTCGCGCACTTTGCGGTATTCCGGGCTGGTCGGGAGCTTGGCCCGCAGCCAGTTGGGTTTGCGTCCTTCCATTATCCGCTACGGTTTCCGAAAAGATTCCAGAATTCAAGGACCAAACGCGATTTCACCTGGCCCGCCAGCGGGCATTCCGGGCATTCCGCGGCAAGGGAGGTGACGGAACCGTCCGTGATGCCGCAGGGGACGATTCCGCTGAAATGGGCCAGGTCCGGGTCCAGGTTGAGAGCGAATCCGTGATAGGTGATCCAGCTTTTCACGGCCACCCCGATGGCGGCGATCTTCCGGTCCTCCACCCAGATCCCGGTCTTTCCCTCACGGCGGCCGGCGGTGGCGCCAAAATGTGCCACGGTCCGGATGAGCACTTCCTCCAGATTGCGCAGGTAGGTGTGCAGGTCCCGATTTTCCCGCAGGCTGAGGATTGGATAACCGACGATTTGACCCGGCCCGTGGTAGGTGATGTCGCCCCCGCGGTTGGTCCGGACGACCCCGATCCCCTGCTGTTCCAGCATGTCCGCCTGCCAGACGAGGTGCTGCTCCGCCCCGGGCCGTACCCCGATCGTGTAGACGGGATTGTGCTCGGTCAGGACAAGGGTGTCCGGGCAGGCGTCGGCCCTCCTCTGCTCAACCAGTTCCAACTGGCGGGCAAAGGCCTCCCGGTAGGCTGTGCGGCCCCAATCCACGGTGCGGTGCATGGGGGAAAAGGTACCGCTG
>JBNGDP010000224.1:0-2939 GCA_049975345.1 Oceanipulchritudo sp.
CCTGAAATTCGTGTCGGTTGCGCCGCAGCACATCGAGGATGACGGTTTCGCCCTCCTGGGACTGCGCCCAGCGTTGCAGGGCTGCCGGGTCATTGAAGAGCCCGATGTTGAAGCGGTTCTGGGTTGGCCGGTTTGCCTCGACGCGCACCCCTTCGGTGGCGGGTGCATTCATGCCGACCAGTCCGCCCGCCGCGTAGCCCGCGAGGTCCGGCGTGGGACGGTTGAACCTGAGACTGTCCATCAAGGCGTAGAAGTACCCGGGCCCGCGTTTGGCGACCACATCGGCGGGCATGACGAACTCGCCTTTGTGCACTATCCCCGCAGGCGACAAGCGCCCTCCGTCTCCGGTGTACCCACCGGTATCGAAGGAGGCCAAAGCGGCGGCAAGGAGCGCCAGACCGATAATAGCGGCCACCCCGAATGTGGCGATGGACTTGACCAAGGCGGCGGGCGTCCAAGCGACAGCGGTTGCTGTTGCGGTAGCGGCTTCACTGGTGGCAATCGCGGCATTCTTCGAGACATTGGAGGCCACTTCCGCAGCATCCATCTTGCGCCCGAGGATGAACATGAGGGTTCGCTTGACGATGAACTGGGAAGCCATCTGGGCAAAGGCGGTGACAACGGAATTCACAATGGTGTTGCCGACATTGCGCAGGGCATCCCCCCAGCTCATGGTTCCGTTAAGCAGGCCCGAGATGGACTGGCCGATGCCTTGAGTGATCGAAGACGAGATGCTGCCAATTGCAGAGAACACCTGCTGCGCCACCGTGCTGGCTGTAGTGACATAGTCCATCATCGCCGCTTTCGCTGCCGTCCACGTGCCTACGCCGAAGTCGCCCTGACCGGTGCTAAACTGGTCGAAACGCTCCTGGCTGCGGTCTGCGAAACTGAGCGGACCTGCGGCGGCTGGGCCCAAGGTGGTGGTAGGCTGACTGGAGACCGTCCCTTCCTGCTCCCGCTTGGCGATCTTTTGGTCGATCAACTGGTTCAGGCGCTCGGTGGCGGTCGCTTGTCCCTCGATGGCTTGCGTTTCCGCACCAATGATGGCGAGGGTGTCGGAAAGGTTGGATTCCAAGGCTGCCCGGCGAGCGTCAGCACGGGCGACCACTTCTGCCTGCTGTTCGGCAAGGATGTCCTCATAGCTGCGGGCCTTGAATCCCGGACCGGTACTGCCGGCCTGCACACGACCAATGGAAGCCTGCCCGATGTCGACACCCGGGATCCGGTTCGCCCATTCGATGGCGGTGTTGAGGACCGATTCGATGCGGGAGGCGAAGAAGTTGATGACGGCGGCCAAGCCCGACATGAGCACGCCCTTGAATCCGTCCCATCCCTCACGTGCCTTTTCCCAAGCGAACTCAAAGCCGCTGGTCAGATACGCGCCAAAAAGTGACAGGAATCCAAGGGCATCCGAGACCCATTTGCCGAAGCCAACCCCGATTGTCATGATGCCGGTGGCGATGGCCTTGAGCCAGGTCGTATCCGATGCGAAGCCGTCGAGGATCCTCCGGGCACCCGCCATGCCCTGTTCGAAGCCTGCCTCGATGGCCAAGGAGATGAATTGAGAAAAGGTGCCGTCGCGGATGGAATCCAACCCAAGGGAAATAAACGCACCGATGCGCTGGCCGAGGCCAGTCAGGTCGATCCGGTTCAATGCCTCAAGGGGCTGCGTAAGGTAACCGGCCAACTGGTCGCCCAGTCCTGCAAAGAACTGCCGGGACTTGTTCGGGATCCGTCCAAGGAGCGTGTCGATGCGCTCGAACTCGACCGAATTGCGCTGGAGGACCGAAGGCAACTGACCAAGGGATTCCCGGGCATCGTCGATGGCACCGCCAGATTGAAAGAGCGGCATCAGCTCCACGCCGCTTTCTCCAAGGAGCCGAACCGCGATGGCAGTGCGCTGCGCAGGGTTCTCGATGGCCGCGATGCGCTTGCCGATCAGATCAAACTGGTCTGCTGGTGACATCCGGGCCACTTCCGCCGCCTCCAAGTTCAGGTCACGCATGGCCTGCTTTCCTTCCCCCATCCCACGGGCGGCATCAGCAATGCGACGCTGGAGATCGTTCACCGACTTTCCAACCCGCTTGGCATCCACGCCGTTGTCCGCGAAGGCCTGCCTCAAGGTGGCAAGATCAGCCACGGCCACACCGGTCTGTTTGGAAAGGTGATCGAGGTCGGCCCCGAGCTGCAGGATTTCGCGGGCGTTGCCATAAGCCGAGCGGAATCCGACATAGGCTGCCGTCGCAGCGACCACTCCACGAAGCAAATTGCCAAAACCTTGGGTCGCCCGGTCGAGCTGGGCAAGGCGGGAGCGGATATCAATTAAAACACTGACGCGGGCATCGGCCATTCAATGGCCAGCGGCGTGTCAACGGCTTGCGTCCACGTCTGCTCCCCAACCTGAGAAAACAGATGCGAGCTGATTCGGATTCGTCGGCTCTTCATGGACAAGTGATCGCCCCAGCGATTTCCTGAGATCCTCCAGCTTTCGCCCCGCATCCTTATCCCACACGGCAAATGCTGCCAGAGCGTCCGTCTGAAGCGTCAGAAGCGCCCGAGTAGATTCCCGGCGATGATCCTCCCGAAGCACGAGCAGGACCTCCGGCAGCGACATGGTGGCGGCGACCTCCGCTACTGCTTTGCCGAGGATGATGGCGCAGTGGGCGCAAAGCTCCCCAAGGTCTGCTGCATCTTCATGCCCTTTTGGGCGACCGGAAGAAGGGCTTCGTTGAGGTTCGCCCGCCGATTGGCCCACCGGCAGGCATTCTGAAAATTTAGGTCGTGTGCGTGCTCGCAGATGGCGAGGATCGAATCGACAGTGAGGCTCTGGATGAATTCCTCATCCTTGCCGGTCACGAAGGCGGCGAGGGCTTCTTCGTCCTCGGCTAGACGCAAGTAGTCGGGGAACTCCTTGATCTTGAGCAGGCGCACGCCCACCT
>JBNGDP010000225.1:0-2878 GCA_049975345.1 Oceanipulchritudo sp.
CAATGGATAGTCCTGACTCATGGTTGCTTTCAGTTTACCAGCCCCACCCGGACAATGGTTGTCCGGGGTGGAGGCGTGTTAGGTTCACTCAGGCGGGTGTTTCCTCCTGCTCTGCCGTGACAGCCATGAGGATATCTGCCATGCCTCGATCGACCCCGCAAAATTCGAGGACACTGTCTAGCCTGTCCGACAACTGTGTCTGGCACTCGGGATTGAGCATCGACTCCCGCGCCATGATCCGCAGGCAGCCGACAATGAACTCGTTGCAGAAGAGGGGAATGGCCCACCCGAAGGTGTTATCCTTGAGTTCCTGAAGCAACTCCATGCTGTCGACTGTGCCGTCTGGGCCAAACCCCATCTCGCTCATGGAGGCCACGAAATCTGATTTCTCCATGATTTCCTCACCCAAGTCATCGTAGAGGGATTCCAGCGAGAAATTCGGGGAAGCCTCGAAGACGCGCGCCCGCGTAAGCGTGCTGCACACGGTCAGATACTTGACAAAATCGAAATCAAGCTGGTTGGGGAGGCTGTAGAGCTTTTCATCCAGCTGCTCAACCCACTTTTGGAAATCAGTCCGACTGGTTTCACCCGTGCCGCCAACCAGGCTTTGATAGATGGTTGTGCGGGAGAATTCATCAAGTACCAGAGGCAGGCCAACAAGGTAGAGCCCCGATGCATGGTAGTGCTGGTAGAGATGGATCAGCGCCATGTGACCCGTCTCCGCGTAGCGCCTGGAAAGGGTCAGCAGGCCTGTGGCGTCGAGCGGGGACTGCTGCCGTCCCAGGCAATGCCGCCATGTTTCGGTGATCGCCGTGTCAAGGTCACCGCAGGCCAAAAGCCCATAACAGGCGGCGGAGTACATGGAGAATCGGCCCCAGTTCAATATTTCCTGCTTCAGTGCCCATGTAATCGGGCAATTTCGCCGCAGGATTTCGCGGTAAGCGAAGCTGACCTCGTCGAGTGCCTTCCAGATGGCGACCCCGAAGTGGTAGGCCAACTCGGTTTCGCTGGCGCCCTCAAGGAAGTTTTGTCCCACGATGAGGTGGATACCCGCCTCGTGCTGGATTCCGATTGCAGAATGGCTTACGAGTTCGTCTTGCAGCAGCAGGACGACATGAATCGGCATTGAAAGCCGAAGCCGCTGACGAACCCTTTTGAGAGCCTTGACCCAAGCGCTGTCTCCGACGACGGGCATTACAAGGCCGATATCTAGGAAGGTATCCAACTGGGGATCCCTTGCCGCGGAAAATCCCTCCGCAAGAAGACGGGCATAGGCATCCGAGTTGATCTTTGCCTCCCGCTCCTTCTGGCTGTCGAAGCGAAGGTCGGCGACCCGCGGGACGGAATTGAGGACGGCGGCAGGACGTCCGGCGAGGACACGGGAGGTGGTGATGTTCGGTGTTTTTTCCATGGACACCAGCATACCATGAATATATGACTTATGTATGGGTAAAAACGTAAACAGCATTACCGAAGAGTTATATAAAGTCGATGGATTCGATTTGCTCCAGCGGACGGGGGTCTCCCTGGAGCGGCTCCTGAATTTCCTGAAGGTGGTGCAGGCGGGCAACATCGCCAAGGCGGCCGACGGGGATCCAAGCACGCAGGCCCTCTACTCCCGCCAGTTGGGCGAGCTCGAAAGGGCGCTCCGCGTGCCCCTGTTCGAGAAGGACGGGCGCACGCGCAAGCTGACCCCGGTCGGCCAGACCCTCGCCAGCATCACCGCCGCCTTCGTGAATGGCCTGCAGACGGAGGTTTCCGCCCATCGGAAAGGTCCCCAGACAATTCACATTGGCTGCGGGGAGGCGGTGACTTACTGGATCCTTCAGCCGCGCATGGCCAATCTTCTGGATCGATTCCCGCGCGTCGACTACCAAGTCGAGCATGCTTCCACCTCCGACACGATCGAGGGGGTGATCCAAGGGCGGCTGCATTTGGCCATTGTCCATGACCGGGCCGATCTGCATGGCCAGCGCCCGTTGCCATTAACCAGCATGCAATTTGGCCTGTTCTATCCCAACGGGTGGCCCAAGCTCACGGAGAAGCGTCTGCGACATGACCTGAAGAAAATGGATCTCATCACCCTGGCGGGGCGGGGTGCCTATGTCCGGGACATCGCAACCATTGGGACCGAGCTGGAGATCCAGTGGAACATCCGCGCACGGTTGGTCAGCCTGCCTATGCTGGTACGCATGGCGTGTGCGCTCGAGGTGACGGTGTTCTTGCCCTTGGCCGCCGAGGAGGAAATGGCGGCGGCCGGTTACGCCTGCCTGAAGTCCCCGCTGTTCGACCGACTTACCCGCAACTACGTTTGCGTCATCCAACAGCGGGCGGCGTCAATCCAGTCGCTGATAGTGGCTTTCGCTATGGCACTTGTCGATTCTTCGCACTAACGCGCATAGGACTGTATTTGTCTGAGTGGAAATGATAGGGTTTAAAGCGAAAGTCCACTGATGACCTACAAGGAAATCTGCAAAAAGATGACGGGCGCCGGATGGGGAAGCCATGCGGTCTTGTGTCAAAAGGAGATCCACGATCCGGCTTTTGACCGGCGTGGATCGAACTTCTGCACGGAGGACAGTATCCAGCGCCTCGACACCTATGCCCTCTATCAACAACAGGGCCCGGCGCCGGACTCCTCGGATTGGGTCGGAGAGCCGGTAGATTTCATATTCTATGAACCCAAGTCCGGAGGAGGTACAATCCGGAAGAAATTCAAAGCTTGGATTTATCGGGACAAGGGACTGGTAGGATTTATCAACCGGGAGGGAAAGCATCTCCTTTGCACCCTTTCCGATGTTGAGGGTAAGCTGCAAAAATCCCTTTGAGCCCCGCCGTCAACCCGCGCAACCGATGGGGCCGGCCGGGGGAATCGCCA
>JBNGDP010000226.1:0-2808 GCA_049975345.1 Oceanipulchritudo sp.
ACGTGCAGCCGAAGAACCGGGACATTGCGATGGTCTTCCAGAACTACGCGCTGTACCCGCACATGACGGTATTCGACAACATGGCCTTCGGGCTCAAGCTGCAGAAGCGGCCCAAGGAGGAGATTTCCCGCCGGGTGCAGGAGGCCGCCGACATTCTCGGCATCCAGGAGCTGCTCGAACGCAAGCCGAAGGCGCTCTCCGGCGGCCAGCGCCAGCGCGTGGCGGTCGGGCGGGCCATCGTCCGCAACCCCAAGGTCTTCCTCTTCGACGAGCCGCTTTCCAATCTGGACGCCAAGATGCGCGTCTCCATGCGCACGGAAATTTCCAAGCTGCACGCGCGGCTCGGGGCGACGATGATCTACGTCACCCACGACCAGGTGGAGGCCATGACGATGGGCGACCGCATCTGTGTCATGAAGGATGGCGACATCATGCAGGTGGCCGAACCGCTGGATCTGTACAACCACCCGGAGAACATGTTCGTGGCCGGCTTCATCGGCAGCCCGCCCATGAATTTCCTCCACGGCCAGCTCATGCCCGAGGGCGGCAAGACCTGTTTTGTCGAGAGCAACCCATCGGGGAAGGGGATCCAACTGCAACTGGACGACCGGTTGGCCAAGGCCGGAGCGGCCTTTGTCGGCAAGGAGATCGTCTTCGGGATTCGCCCAGAGGACATTGCCGACGCCCTGAGCGTCACCGAGCCGAACCCGCAACACAGCATGACCGCCAAGGTGGAGGTCGCCGAGCCCATGGGTGCCGAAACCTACCTCTACCTGGACAGCGGTGCCCACAGCTTCATCGCCAAGGTCCACTCCGGCGACAAGTACGACATCAACCAGGAGGTGAAACTTTGCGTCGACATCGAACGGGCCCACCTCTTCGATCCGCAGAGCGAAAGCGTTTTGCGGTAGACGGGGATGCGCTGATTTCAGCATCCGCAGATTCCGCCGGTTTTCGCAGATCCGTACAACCTGCGAAAAACGGCGGAATCTGCGGATCAACCAACTCTCCACAAAGATGCTCGAAATCTGTGGATTAGCTTTGCGCAGAAGAGCCCACCCCCTTTAGCCTGCGTGTTTAATTCGGGACATGCTCGAGCCGCCAACAGAGTCCACCGAGGAACATCCCGGTGAAGTCGGCCTGGTCCAGTGGAGGGATTTCCATTGGAGGGATGCTTTTGTCTTTGACTCGGGCGAGCAATTGCCGGGCTTCGCGCTGCGGTACGAGACCTACGGCCGGCTGAACGAGGCGCGGGACAATGCCATTCTCGTCTGCCACGCCCTGAGCGGGGACCACCATTGTGCGGGAATCCACTCCCTGCAGGACCGCAAGCAAGGCTGGTGGAACAACATCATCGGCCCCGGCAAGCCGATCGACACCAACAGATACTTCGTCATCTGCAGCAACTGCCTCGGCGGCTGCCAGGGCTCCACCGGGCCGAAGTCCGTCAACCCCGCCACCGGCACGGCCTACAATCTCGACTTTCCGCTGGTCTCCATCCGCGACATGGTGCGGGCCCAGCACCTGCTGCTGACGGAAGGTCTTGGGCTCAAGGGGCTCGATGCTGTGATCGGCGGCTCCATGGGGGGAATGCAGGTCCTGCAGTGGGGCATTGATTACCCCGACTTCGTGCGGAAACTCGTCCCGATGGCCACGACCGCCCGCCAGAACGCCCAGGCCATCGCCTTCAACGAGGTGGGCCGCCTCGCCATCATGCAGGATCCCGCCTGGAATGAGGGCGCCTACGAGGAGGGAAGGGGCCCCAACGTCGGCCTCGCCGTGGCCCGCATGATGGCCCACATCACCTACTTGAGCGATGCCGGCCTGCAGGAGAAGTTCGGACGCGACAAGATCCGCCGCACGGGGGCCCGCTCGCAGTTCGACGCCGAGTTCGAGGTCGAGAGCTATCTCCGCTACCAGGGGCAGAGCTTCATCAACCGCTTCGACGCCAACTCGTACCTCTACCTGACCAAGGCCCTCGACCGCTTCGACCTGTACGGGGAATCCGGGCGGCTGGAGGACCAGTTGCGGAAGATCCGCGCGCGGACCCTTGTTGTCGCCTTCAAGAGCGACTGGCTCTTCCCGCCGCAACAGAACCGGGCCATTGTGCACGCCCTCCTGCGCTGCGGCCTCGAGGCCAGCTATGTGGAGCTCGACCTGACCCTCGGCCACGACAGTTTCCTCGTCCACGCACCCGAGCTCTACACCGTGGTGCGCACTTTCCTCAACACCTGAACCCCATGCAGCGTCACCGGATCAAGCGCCAGACGGACTTCCAGATCATCAGCGGATGGATCGGGGAAGGGGAGCGCGTGCTCGATATCGGCTGCGGCCGGGGAATCCTCCTTGAGCACCTCATGCGCAGCCTCAAGGTTCGCGCCCTCGGTGTTGATCCGAACCTGGAGAAGGTGCAGGCCTGCGTCAAACGCGCGGTCCCGGTCTACCACGGCACCGCCGAGGCGCTGCTGGCGGAATTCCCGGACCACTTCTTCGAATGGATCCTCCTCTCCCGGATGGTCCAGGAACTGGCCCATCCGGGCGCACTCATCCGCGAATCCCTGCGCGTGGCCGCGAATGTCGCCGTCGGCTTCGTCAACCACGGCTACTGGCTCAACCGCTGGAGCACCCTCCGCACCGGGTCCCGCCCCACCAACGAGGTCTTTCCCCTCTCCTGGGAGGCCGGCCATCCCTATAACCCGGTCACCATCCGCGGATTCAACGAATTCGCCGCCAAGGAGGGAATCGCCATCGCCAACGCCGCCTTCCTCAAGGGCAACTGGCGCGACCGGACCACCTTCCTCCCCAACC
>JBNGDP010000227.1:0-2731 GCA_049975345.1 Oceanipulchritudo sp.
GACCGGTCTTCGCGCGTAAACGCGCTACTCGTAGGATAACGTATATTCCTTTCTTGCCATGATGCCCTCGACGGTCACGAAGTATTCCACCATGCCGAGCCAGCTTGCCGCGCATCCGCACTTTGATCCCTTCACGGACCCGCATTCGGGCGTCACCAGTTACCTGTTGAAGGAAGTGGTGGCGCCGGTGCAGCAGTCATTCTACTACACGCAGCCGAGCTTGACCGCGGACGAGCGCTGGCTGTGGCTAATGGCGGCCTGGCCGCCGGCACCGGCGAGAACGCTGGCGCTGGTGTCGCTGGATCCCGACAACCCGGAGGTTCGGCATTTTCCGCAGGCGCAGTTTCCGACGGCGCTGCCGCTGGTGGCTCCCGATGGGGGTGTGTGGTTCGGGGTGGGGGCCTCGATCCACAAGATGGACATGGACGGAGCGACCGAACGTGTCTTCACCTTGCCGGAGGACTTTATCGCCGGTCGCCGGCTGGACCGCCTGGCGACCCACCTCTCGCTCTCCGCGGACGGGCGGTACTTCCTTCTGGACGGTTCCTTCGGCACGCACTGGTTTGTCGGCACCGCGGAGCTGGCGAGCGGCGAATTCCGCCTGATCCGGGAATTTGACACGCATCACAACCACGCGCTGTTTTCGCCGGTGGATCCGGAGCTTTTCTCCATTGCCCGGGACCAATTCACCGACCCGACAACGGGGAAATTTGTCCACCACACCGAGCGCACCTTCCTGATGAATGTAGCGAATAGTCGCTACTCCTGTATCAATCCCCAGTTTCCCTGCTCGCCCTTTCAGGGTGCCTGCCATGAATGGTGGTCGAAGGACGGGCGCCTCTGCTTCATCGATTATGACACGGGTGCGTATGAATACGACCCTGCGACCGGCGAGACCGTGCATATCTGGAATGAGCCGCTCTGCCATGCGCACTGCAGCGGCGACCGGCGATTCTGGTGCGCGGACGAGTCGCCCTACAAGTGGCGCGAGCAGCCCTGCAAGGTGTTGCTGTACGACCGCGCCACCGGCAGGCGCACGGAGGTCCAGTCGGCCATGCCGATGCCCGGTGGCGACTACTGGGCCAGCCGCAAAACCTACCACCTCGATCCGCATCCGCAGATTTCGCCCAAGGGCACCTGCGTCGTCTACACCGCCACCAACGGGGGCAACACCACGGTGGCGCTGGCGCCGCTGGCGGAATAACATGGGGAAAGGGTCAGCCCTTCAACTTGCCGGAAAATTGCGGAAATGCCCCGGGGGGGAACCGGTCGACGCTTTGATGACCCGGCAAAGGACGCTTCGGCTGGCGAAGCCGCATTCAAGGCTGATTTCGGTGAGATCGAGTTCGCTTTCGCGCAGCAACTGAAGGGCTTTCCGGGTACGCGCATCCCGGAGGCAGCCACCGGGAGTTTGTCCAGTCACCGCCCGGACACGGCGTTCAAAGGTGCTGCGGCTCATGCCGATGGCCCGGGCGGCGGCGTTGAAATCTGGCGTTTTGTCGGGGGATTCGCGCAGCGAGCGCAGGAACTTCGCAATTCCGGGATCGCTGACCGCAGTCAGGTCGCTGGAAAACCGGGTGACCAGGGGGACCGGGGGAATGCAGACCCGCTGGCGTTTTCCTTGCGGATGCTCAAGGCGTCTGGCCAGCAGTCGGGCGGCGGCGCGGCCCACATGGCGGAAATCAAAGGTAATGGAACTGAGGGGCGGATGACAATGGCGGCAAAACAGGTCATTCAAGCTGTGGCAGCAGATACCGATGTCCTGGGGGATGGAGAGCCCGGCCAGGCGTGCCGCCTCAACCGCGCGTTCCGCGTGCACATCATCGTTGGCAAACAGCCCAACCGGCCCGCTCCCCTTGAGCAGAAACGCGCTTAAGGCCTTCAGTTCCTGCTCCAGCGACCAGCGCTTCCTTCCTTTGGCCGGCTGCCCGGCCACAAATGTTTCGGCCTTTTTTTCCATGCCTTTCAGCGTCTTCGCGAAGGACACGCCCCGGGTCGGGGAGGACGAGCTGTGCGGATTGGCAATAAAGACAAAGCGGCGATACCCCTGTTGAATGAGATGTCGCGCGCACTCGGCGCCGAGCATCTCGTTGTCCACGACCACACTGTCGCCGCCGCCCAAGCCCGTGAAGCCCATCGACACCCAGGGAATGCCCGCACGAGTCAGCCGTTGTGCCTGCAGCGGCATGTGACTGGTGACAAGGGCCCCGTCAAACTCGCCCGGTTGCAGCCGCTTGGGAAGCAGTTCCTCGGGCATGCGCTGCAGACACACTCTCCAGTCCGCCCGCCCCGTCGTCTCCTGAAAGATGCCCGCCAGCAGGGAGATGTCCATATGGCTGTGCCCGGAGTTGTAGACGGCCACGTTGTACATGGGGACCGGCATGACCAAATTGACAATAAAAGTCAATTTAAAGACAAAATGAATCAACCGCCCCGGCCTGGGTTGTGCGATACTACGAGGGAACCTCGTTCAATTCAGTCATCCCCATCAAGGAGTTCATCATGTCCATTCTCGCCAAATCCTTTTTCGCCACCCTGGCCCTCTGCGCCGTGACCCTCCCCGCCTCCGCGGCTTTTGTCGTTTTGGACAATTTTGAAAGTTACGCGGACGGGAGCGATGTCACCGACACGACCGCGGGCGAGCTCGGGGCGGTCTGGACCAATAATGGGTTTGGGGCCGGTGAGATGACCGTCGTGAATGAGGGGGGCAACAACCTGCTCAGCATTGAGG
>JBNGDP010000228.1:0-2730 GCA_049975345.1 Oceanipulchritudo sp.
AGGTGATATTCGACGAAGTCCCCTACCGCTGGCCGTGAGCCATCCGAACGGTGTTGCCTGAGAATTATGGCGGGGCGCGTGCAGGCCAATTTTGTTCCATGAAAACAAAGATCGAATTCCTCAATGAAAGAATGGCGCGGGTCAGGCATTTTCCGGGTGCGGACGGGGAAGCAAAGGCCAGCCTTGCTGTCCCGGCATATCCTCAATCAATAGAGGTGGATGTTGAAAAGGCCGGTGGCCGGACGCTGCACCGCAGCCCCACGCTGACGGTTTTCGTCGATAATGAGACCGGATGTACTCAATTCACAGATACGAAAACCGGTGCTGAATTGCTGGAGGAGAACGCGCCGGGCACTGCTGTGACATGTCCGTACGATCCGGGCGCATTCACGGTCAGCCAGGATTTCCGGACGCCGCATGGCGAGGGACTCTACGGACTTGGCCAGATCCAGAACGGGGTAATGAACTGGCGCGGTCACTCCGCCAGCCTGGTGCAGGCAAACCTGACCATTGCCGCGCCCTTCCTTGCGTCGAGCCGCGGATACGGCCTGTTCTGGGACAACACTTCGCAGACGGCCTTCGGCGAGTTTGAACAGTTGATACCGGCTGAAAACCTGTTTCACCCGGATGGCCGCCGGGCCGGCTTGGTGGCGGATTACTATTCCGATGACAATTTCACCGCCTATGAGCGAACAGAAGTAGTCTCCGCTCTCGATATTCTATGGGAAAAAGGGGTACCGGATGGATGGCATGAGGTTGAAGGCGGCGGAGACGGGGCGCGTCGCAGTGTGCGCATGAAGGGAAAATTGAAAACCCTGAGGGCCGGGTTTTATCATTTCCGGCTACAGGCGCCGCACGGGGCGCGCCTCATCATCGACCGAAAAGTCGTGATCGGGCACTGGGGAGAGACCTGCATTTTCGATCACAAGGGATATTGTGCATTGCCCGCCGACAGCCTTGTCGATATCGTCTTGGAGTGTCAGATGATCCGCTCCTGGATCGGCAGCTTTCTTCAGCTCAGCTGGCAGACGCCGGTGGAGGAGGGGACCTATCGGTTCACCAGCGAAGCGGCTGACGCGATCGACTATACCTTCATTTACGGACCCGGCATGGAACGGGTTCAGGAGGCGTTCACGGCCTTGACTGGCCGCTCGCCGATGTTCCCGCGCTGGGTCTTTGGTCTCTGGCAGAGCAAAGAGCGCTATACCAGTGAGGCCGAGTTGGAATCGGTGGTGCATGCCTACCGCGACAATGAGATTCCGCTGGATCTGATCGTGCAGGATTGGCGCTACTGGGATCCTGCGCCCTGGGGTTCACACGAGGTGAACAAGGAGCGGTATCCGGACTTCGCGGCTTTCACTGAAAAACTTCGCCAGCAATTTAATGTGCAGATCGGTTTGTCGGTTTGGACAAATTTCCAGCCGGGCTCGAAGAACTATGATGAACTGCTCGCGAACGATGCCTTTCTTCCCTACGGGGAAGACGGCAAGGGGTTCAGGTTTATAGACGTCTTCAACGAGAAGACGAATGAGCTCTACTGGAAGCAGGTGGCCAACCAGCTTGAGCCGTACGGGATCGACATCTGGTGGCTCGATGCCACTGAGCCGGAAACCGTCCATCCGGCGAATGCCAATACCCTGCGCGAGTCGCTCAATGGCAACGCGCTTGGATCGGGAAGCCGCTACCTGAACGCATACGCTTTGCAGAACGCCAGAGGGTTCGCCGATTACATGCATCCGGTGATTGAGGCCACGGGCAGGCGGCCGATGGCGATGACCCGTTCCGGCTTTTGTGGGATGGCTCGTCATGGCGCCGTTGTCTGGTCCGGCGACACGCACGCGACATGGGAAGTGCTGGCCCACCAGGTGGCGGCGGGCGTGCATATTGGAATGGCCGGACTTCCCTGGTGGAACATGGATATCGGCGGCTTCTTCGCCGGCTCAATTGGCCAGGACTGGTATGAGGAGCTTTTTATCCGATGGTTCCAATATGGCATGTTTGTTCCGCTGGCCCGCAACCACGGCACACAGGTCAAGGAGCTGCACCGTTGGCCGGAGCCCGTGCAGGCCATCCTGAAAGACGCCCTCGCACTGCGCTACCGGCTGATTCCCTATCTTTACAGCCTTGCCTGGCAGGTGCACAGGTACGGCACGCCCTTCATGCGCCCGCTTGCCTTTCACTTTCCTTGCGATCCCCTTTGCCATGACATTAATGACCAGTTTCTTCTCGGCGAGTCGCTTCTTGTCTGTCCGGTGCTCCTGGACCGTGCCCGCAGTCGCCCGGTTTATTTGCCCGATGGTGCCGAGTGGATCGATTTCCACAGTGGCGAACGCCACGCCGGCGGGCAGACCCTGACTGTGGAGGCGCCAAGGAGCCACATTCCCCTGTTCGTGAAGGCCGGGAGCCTGTTGCCTCTGGCTGCACCCGCACAATGGCACAACCAGAAGCCGACGGCGCCTCTCGAAATCAGGATCTTTCCCGGTTCCAATGCCCGTTTTCGGCTCTTCACGGATACCGGTGATGGCGATGGCTACATGCGGGGTGAATATCTCATCCTGTGTCTCCAATGGGATGACACGCGCAAGCGTCTCCTTGTCTCCACGGAAGGTGACGGTTACCCGGGTATGCCCGAACCGATCTCCCTGAACTTGATTTGTCAGGGCCGCGATCCGGTTGCGGTGTCGGTACCCCTCGGAGCGACTTCCCACGAGCTGTCATGGTCCGTGGCTT
>JBNGDP010000229.1:0-2642 GCA_049975345.1 Oceanipulchritudo sp.
TCGTACGTGGCGTTCGCCACCCAGCCCTGCGCTGCGCTGCGCAACGGGCTGGTATGGAAGCGGGTCTTCGGGCCTCTACGTGGTTCCACATTTTTCCGCGAAGAACCCAAAAACATAACCACAGACATCCACATGGTCCTGAATGAGTTGGCGATGGCGTGCGGTGAAGCCGGTATCTTCCCGTACCAATAATTCCTCCAGCCAGGCAGCGGCGGAGGGCATGCCTTGTTCCGGATCCCGGAAGAAACGGACCAATCTGTATTTTCCATCGAGAACTTTGAAGTTTCCCAGCTCACCCACGCTGTTGATGAAGACGGACGGAACCCCCAGGCAGGCGGCCTCGCTGGCGGTGGAAGCGCCCTCCGTCAAAACGAAACGGGCATGGCCGAGCAGATGATGAAAGTCTTCCGGGACGAAGCGTATGGCATATTGTTCGAGCCCCGGCGGCACCTTTCCTTCCTCCGCAGACAAAACAATCCGGCAGGTATCCTTGAACCTTTCCACAAAGGGGTAGATCGCCTTGCCGATCCCGCTGCGGTCGCGGTCATGGAAGGTGTTCCATGCGGACATGCGGACGATGATGTACGTGCCGGGTTGCAAGCCCTCATACTTTTTCAAGATCTCAGGGTCCGGCTTGAACCGGTAAGGGTGAAGGAAAGAGAGTTCATGCAGGCCCGGATACCGGTGGTGCTTGTGTCCGAAATCCTTGAGGAAACAATACGGGGTATGGATTTCATCACAGAAGGGATGGGCGATCGCATGATTAAAGGCCTGCGTCTCTGTATCGGTAAAGATGACATTGCGAATCCCGTAAAGCCGGGCCGACTGGGTGTAGCTGCCCATCAGGCTGGCGACGACGTCGGGGCGGAATGCATGGATGGTACGGGCCACCAGCCATTGACGTTCCAGCATCTCCAGAAGCGGAAAGCGGTTCCTGTTTCCGCGGCGCCTGGGAACGATGGCGGGAATCCAGTCGTACGCCTCCAGCAACCGCCGCATGACATCCCGGTCCCGGGCGATCATGAGGACCTTGTGGCCCTTTTCCAACAACTCCCGGACGGGATACTTCCAGAAATGGATATGGGCGGGGTGATGCGCTTCGAGCAGGACCCTCATGACTTTCCGGAACTGTCAATGCGCTCCATGACCCCGGCCCCCGGTTCCCCCCCCATCGTCCGGTACAGAACCAGTTCGGCGATCAGCCCGAGCGACACCAGCTGCGCCGACAGCAGCGTCCCGAGGATGCCGAAGAAGAACAGCGGGCGGGTGCCGATGCCCTTGTGGCCGAGGAACCAGCCGACGCTGAGGTAGAGGAGTATTCCCAGGCCCGCCACCCCGACGAGGAGCCCGATACCGCCGAAGAAGTGGGCGGGGCGGCGCAGGTAGCGGGTGAGGACGACGGTGGTGAGCAGGTCGAGCAGGCCCTTGATCATGCGGGTGGCGCCGTACTTGGACTGGCCGTGCCTGCGCGGCTGGTGTTCGACGGCGACTTCGGCGACCTTGTACCCGTCGGCATGGGCGAGAATGGGGATGAAGCGGTGCATCTCGCCGTAGAGTTTGACCCCCTTGGCCACCTCGGCGCGGTAGGCCTTGAAGCCGCAGTTCACGTCGTGCAGCTTCACGCCGGAGAGCGAGCGGACCATGAAATTGAAGATGCGCGAGGGGAGGGTCTTGTCGATCGGGTCCTGTCGGTGCTGCTTCCAGCCGCTGACGAGATCGGCCCCGTCGAGGGCGGCGAGCAGCTTGGGAATCTCCTCCGGCTGGTCCTGCAGGTCGGCATCCATGGTGACGAGGATGCGCCCGCGCGCGGTGCGGAATCCCTGGGCCAGGGCGGCCGCCTTGCCGAAGTTGCGCCGGTGCCGGAGCGCGCGGACCGACCCCGGGTGGGCCGTGTGCAGCTCCCGGATACGGCTCCAGGAGCCATCGCTGCTGCCGTCGTCGACAAACAGGATCTCGAAGCCCTCCGGCGCGACCCCCGGCAGCACGGCCAGCAGGCGCTGCACCAGTTCCCCGAGGGAGCCCTCCTCGTTGTAGACCGGAATGACCACACTCAGGTCCAGGTCGGGCTTGTCGGGCGGCGGTTCGGGTGGCAGGAGTGGTTGCATGGAATTCGGAATTTGATTCAGCCAAAAATGCCAATGTCGGCAAGGTCAAAGGTCTCCATAGGCTGCCTCATCCTCCTCGCTTAGCCATTCGTTGGCCAACATCGGCCCAATCTTCTCGGCGAATTCACGCTCCTTCGGCCAAGCCCGCGCCAGATCAAGGTGATCATCTTTCAGGTTGAAAGCGATGGAATCGCCAGCAGACAGATTGAGCACCCGCCGCACTTCCGCAGGAATCGTCACCCGCCCGGGTATCGTTAGCTTGGATATTTTGGGATCCATAACAATCTAATGCCATCTTCAAGTTCATCTGCGTAACTGCGATAATTTTCTCACGGACAAAGCGGAATGCAGGTCTTGTTGAGAAAATGCCAAAAATCGAGGACATGAGAGGGGACGCCATAGCAGGCTCAGGGCCCGGAAGGGCCCCAGCAGGGGGTAGCCCCGGGTGACTGATCCCCCGAAGTTACGCAAAGCGTAACGTAGCGGGATGAGGGAGCCCGGGGTATGCGGTTTATTTTATGGAGAGCGCCCCGAAGG
>JBNGDP010000230.1:0-2584 GCA_049975345.1 Oceanipulchritudo sp.
CCGGCCAGCATGTTTACTAATAGGGTCAGGTGCGGAGGCATGGAGCGCAGGATGGGGATTGGATTTGTAAACGTCAATCCCCTCCGGCCTGCCTTTTCGCCTCATAAGGGAAATTTCTTCAACCAATCACCCGGGGTCAAAATCCACATGCCGTAGACCTCTGTTCCCAGCAGACGCTGGAAGTCCGCGCGGTCCAGGGTCAATAAAGCATGGCACTTGGCGGCCAAGGCACCCGCCACAACCGGTCGGTCCTTGGTTACCGGAAAAACCAACGGCCGATCAACCACCAGCCGGGTTTCAAGGCACTCAACAAACGGGGCAACATGCTTTTCAAAGTCCGCATCAGCGTGCATCCCCAGCTTGGGAAGATTGTGCCGGGTCTCCTCGAAACAATACAGGGAACTGACCAGATCAAGACCCCGGTCGGCTGCCTCCCCGATCAACAATCGGCTCGCCCCTGTGGCAGAACCCGATGCCGCCAGCAGCACACTGGAGTCCAGAAAGAGCTTCATTTCACGGTCTTGCGGGACTTGCGCACAGTTGCCCCGGCAGCCTCATCCTCAGCAATCCAGCTCTTCAGCGTGTCCTCTTCGATATCCCGCACGGGCACCGCCGCCGCCAGCTCCATGATCAGCTTTCCATCCTTCTCCTCCACCAGCATCAGCGGATTGTCCACTTGATCCAGGCGCATCTTCTTTCGGAACGGGGGCGGCAGGGTGATCGTCCCCCGCTTGCTGATCGGTACCACTTTTATCATGCAGCAATGCTGCAATGCCGCATAAGCGCTGTCAAGCGCATTGCCGGATTCATGCCCGCGGGCGTATCTCGAAATACTTCTCCGCTTCCTTTTGATTAGCAATCCCCAAGTAGTGCCGGTACAGGCAGTCCTGATCCCGGTGACTCACAATCAGGGCGGTCTTACCCGGATTACGATGCAGGGCGACGTGGTAGGTCACGAAGCTGTGCCGAAGTGCGTTCTTCGGCGGGCACTTCGGTTTGATGTCCAATAGCGTCTGTCCTTTCCGCTCCCGCTTTTCATTCTCCCGGGCGATATCGTCCGCCTCGACGAGCAGGCCAGCCCGCTTGAACGCTTGCGCGCGCCGGTGGAGCATCTGCCGGTGGGTCATTTCGAAAGCCTGCGGCGGCGTCTTTTTGAGCCATTCCCACAGGTTGTCGGGCAGATCCTCGATCCACTGGCGGCGTTTCTTTTTGGTCTTTTCGGCAGGGGTCAAAATGCCGCGCTGTTTGAAGTCGATCTCCGCATAGTCAATCCGAGCGATGGCCGAACTGCGCATGCCCGCAAAGGCCCCGAGGGCGAGGAGACCGCAGATTTCCGGATCCACCTTCTCGTTGGCCCGGAACAGGGCGCGAGTTTCGGCGACCGTGAGAATCTCCGGCTCCTTGTCCTGTATCTGGGGCGATTCCACCGGGTCCGCCTCCGGGGGGAGTCAACTCGTATGGCAACGACTCAACCTGCGCAAGCGATCAAAGTCGCCCGTTGCCAATGCAAGTTTTTTAGCCCGGCTCCATTTCTTGAGCTGCCGTTCGCGGGCCACGGCATCTTGAAACGGCATCGGGCCTTCCTGATAAATCACCTCTACCGGTTTGATGCCGGCAGTGTGGCGTGCACCGGTACCGGTTCGATGACGGTCGATGCGGGCGTCAAGATCGTGGGTCTGGCCGACGTAGATGGAGCCATTGGCACAACGAAGAAAGTAGACATAGTGGGTAGAGTGTTCGGGAGTGGCGGGTTGCATGCAAACCAGACTGCTGCCGTAGCCACTGGGATGGCCATCCCGAGAATTACCTGAATTTGGGTGTGACTGATATGGGCGGAAGACCCGAATTTTCGCGACTCGTCAGCCCTTCGACAGGCTCAGGGCATTCGACTGCGCTCCTGTCATTCCAAGCTCTCGCTTGGCCTGCCATGAGCTTGTCGAATGGCGGAGAGAGAGGGATTCGAACCCTCGATACGGTTTTACGCCGTATACCCACTTAGCAGGCGGGCGCTTTCGGCCACTCAGCCATCTCTCCGTTTGGGAATCGGCGGGTAATGTGGGGGAGAGAGCGGCGGGGAATCAACTTTATTTTTCCCGTTTGACGCGGTGGCGCGGATGGGGCGAGGTTGGGCGGCATGTCAAAGCAGTCGGATCGCGGGTATTTCCAGGTTTACACGGGCGAAGGCAAGGGCAAGACCACGGCTGCGCTGGGGCTGGCGCTGCGGGCCAGCGGGCGTGGCCTGCCGGTTTATATCGGGCAGTTCATGAAGGGGCAGGACTACGGCGAGCTGCACGCGCTGCCCCGACTGGGCTCCGTTACGGTTGAGCAATACGGTGATCCTGGCTGGGTTTACAAGGGCAAGCTGACCGACGAGCAGTTGGAGCAGGCGCAGTCCGGGCTGGTGCGGGCACGGGCGGCGCTGGAATCGGGCGACTACCGGATCGTGATCCTGGACGAGATGAACATGGCGGTGTGGTTCGGGCTGGTCAGCCTGGAGCAGGCACTGGCGTTGCTGGATGCGCGGCCGGACCGGGTCGAGCTGGTGTTCACCGGGCGCCGCGCCGATCCGGTAATCCTGGAGCGG
>JBNGDP010000231.1:0-2569 GCA_049975345.1 Oceanipulchritudo sp.
GCCCCCGAATGTATTGATTGTCATGATCGACGACCTCGGCTGGGGCGACCTGAGCGCCAACCCGGAGGCGGTCCCGGAGGCCCATACGCCGAATCTCGACCGGCTGGCGAATGAAGGCGTCTTCTTCAGCGATGCCTACGTCACCGCGCCGATCTGCAGCGCTTCCCGTGCCGGCTTCAACACCGGCCTGCACCAGAACCGCTGGGACAAAAACGGTGGCTGGACACCCGGCCTGCCGTCCTCCGCAACCACGCTTGCCGAATGGCTCCGGGAAAACGGTTACGTCACGGGCAAGGTCGGGAAGAACGACTTCGGTACCAACCTGACCGTGCCCGACCGTTTTACCGACCGGACCTATCCCGCCAATCACGGCTACGACCGGTTCCTCGGCTTCACGGCCCATGCCCATGATTACTGGTTCCATGAAACCGGTGGCAACAATGTCAACGGCAGCAGCGCCCACGCGGGCCCGCTGCAGTGGCATGACGAGTTGGTGGTGCCGGAGATCTCCCCGCAGCGGCGTGCCTTTACCGGACTGGACGATCCCAACAACCTCGATGAGGATCCCGACCAGTACTACCTGACGGACCTGATAACCGATGAGGCATTGAACTTCCTGCAAGAGCACGGAGACGGGCAGGATCCCTTCTTCCTGCATGTCAGCTATAACGCGGTCCACCACCTGACTCCCCAGGTTCCCGAAAAATACCTCCAGATGGAGGCCGCGCGCCTGGGTTGGGACAGCTATCCGACCGAGGCGGAGGTCTACGATCCGAATACCAATACCCCCAGCAATCCCTCGAATTATCACGACTTTTACAACTACTGGAATAAGGTGTATCTTATCGGGGCGCAGGCGATGCGCCGCTATTACCAAGCCAATCTGCGCTGTGTGGATGAGAACATGGGGCGCCTGCTCGACGCCTTGGATGAGGCAGGGCTTGCCGACAACACCCTTGTCTTCTTTTTCGGCGACAACGGCGGAGCTCCGGAAACAGGGGCCAACAACGGGCCTCTCATGGGCAGCAAGTACAACGTCTTTGAAGGGGGCATTCGCATTCCCTTCATGATGCGCTGGCCGCGCGCGCTGCCGGGCGGCAGCCAGTACCCATACGTGGTGTCTACTCTGGACATCCTGCCCACCGTGCTTGAAGCCGCCGGGATGGATCCGGTCGCCGGACTCGACGGGGTTTCGCTGCTGGATCCGGTTCTCGAGAACCAGCCAACGGTGGCCGACCCGGGCGATCCCACCCTCGATGCGCGCACGCTCTTCTGGCGCTGGCAGACGAGTAATTACGCCGTTCGCCGGGGTCCCTGGAAACTCGTCGACAGCGAGACCGGGCGCGACGCCTCCCTGTTCACGGATGAGGTCTGGTTCGACTATGGCATCGTCGGCAAGCGCTCGCTCTTCAATCTCGACGATTCCGTATCCGAGACCGTGCCCAACGACCGAATCGCCACGGAGCCCGGCCTCGCCAATGAATTACAGGCCCTTTATGACACCTGGGTGGATTCCCTGTAATCCGCCACCGCTGCTGTGCTCATGTCGCCCTTCGGACGCGGTAGAACCCCCGGCCTCCAGGTTATGAGGGGGAGCGCAAGGTGCTGCGGGCGAACGGGATAGGGTGGTTTTGAGAGAGAACTTTGGCTGGGGTTTGGAGACGTGTGCGAGGATGTCAGCGGGTGTTGGAATTTGGATTTCAGCGGTGAATTCACCCCCATATTTAAAATTAAGTCCGGCTCCCTGTTTAATGCAGGGTGTCAGACGGTACCTCGATGCTGTGATGGCCGGGCCAGTCGCCGCGGCGGTTGCCGAATGTGGGTGGTCCGGATGGGTTGAGGGTGCCGTTCTTTACGGAGGGGAGGCCGCTATGCTCCATGAGCTGGAGGAGACGGGCGCGCAGGCGCTTATGATCGTTGGGACACTGCCCAATCAAGTTTTTTTGCTCAAGCGGATCATCGGTGAGGTTGAAGAGGAGTTCGTCGCCGGTGGAGGAGGCGAGCAGGTACTTCCAGTTGCCGGCCAGGAGTCCGTGGAACTCGGCGGCCTGGAAGCGCAGCCCGGTGCGGGATTCCGATTCGCCGGCGACGAGTTTGCGGATGTCGCGACCGTCGATGGGGGCGGGAATATTCTCAATTCCGCCGATTTCGGAGAAGGTCGGGAGCAGGTCGGCCAGTGTCACCAATTCATCGCTACAGGTGCCGCGGAGCTGAGCCCATTCGCTGTCGCCGCCGGGGGCCCGGATGATGAACGGGATCTTGGCGCTGGCCTCGAGGGCAAGAAACTTGGCGGCGAGGAAATGATCCCCGAGTAGCTCACCGTGGTCGCTGGTGAAGGCGATCCAGGTGTTTTCCGACTCGCCCAGCTTGAGCAGGCACGCGAAGAGTCGGCCGCTGTCGCAGAGCCAGTTCAGGTTGGGGGTCAGGATGTGCGGGTTGCCGGCCACGTTGATCGTGTCGTAACGCTGCTGGTCGGTCGTGATGAGGAGGATGTTGGGTTGGCTCATTGTGATTATACCGGTTTCACCAAGGTTTGATGCAATGGAGGCGGGCATTCGTGGCGCGCGCG
>JBNGDP010000232.1:0-2534 GCA_049975345.1 Oceanipulchritudo sp.
GCAGGCGGTGTGGCTGTTTTCGTGCTGGCCGACCAGATAGGAGTAGCGCCGCGCCGGGGTCAGCTCCTGCTTGAGTTTGACCTTGCCTTTGTCGTCCTGGTAGGCCTCGTGTTCGATCTTGACGAAGGAGAAGCGCCAGTCCGCACCATGATCGTCCTGGGCATAGAAGGCGATCAGCGAGGCCTCTTTTTCGAACTGCTTGAGACGGTTGACGGCAAAGTTGCGCAGGGACGAGCGGGCGCGCTCCAGCTTGGCAAGCGTTTTGACCTCCACCACCAGCAGATCGAGCTGGTTGCCGTCCGGGTCGACATATTTGCCGATGCGCCAGTACTGGTTGGCGTGCTGCTTGAAGGCATCGGGGATGTAGTTGCCGGTGTAGTGCCCGCTGCGCTCTTCGTAATGGTTAAGCAGGTTCCGGACAAAATGCCGGTAGCTTTCCAGCTCGAAGGGCTGGGTGAAAAGCTGCTGGATCAGCTGCTGTGCCTGTTTTTTGTCCATGCCTTACTTCCCCCCTGCGGCAATCTGGTAGCCGGACAGAATGATCTCGCGCCGTGCGCCGCTGGCGCGTTGGGTCTGCGCGGTCCCCTCATCAACGGCGCGGATGTGTTTGCGCAGGATGGCCAGAAGTTCCAGTGGATCGAGAGTTTTCTCGAAGGCTTTCTTGATGGTCTGGGCGGTCTTTTTCGCCATCAGGCCC
This sequence comes from Oceanipulchritudo sp., assembly GCA_049975345.1. Lineage (GTDB taxonomy): Bacteria > Verrucomicrobiota > Verrucomicrobiia > Opitutales > Oceanipulchritudinaceae > Oceanipulchritudo. The sequence continues at coordinate 698 of JBNGDP010000232.1, forward strand.
TGGGCGATCATCTTGCGCACGCCGTCGAGGAACTCCTCGTCGGCATCGGTGAATTTCTTGCAGCTGCGGAACACCTTGTCCTTGAGGCGCTTTTCGATATAGCTGGCATTGGAGCGGCCGCCGCCGGGGCCGGCTGGTTCTTCTTCCTGCACGGAATCTAAAGCAAATCGCTGCTTGTTCATCTCCAGCCAGTGGTAATACTCCTTCGGAATGGACTGCCTCGGGGTGTCAGGTGGACAGGCGAGCAGGTTGACCGCCTCGAAAAAGGTGATTTCGCCACTTTCTCCCGCCTGGGTGCAGTAGAACTTTTTCAGGGGGCCGATACGGAAGAAGCTGACCAGCTGGTCCGCCGCCAGCCCTTCGACGCTCCGCCCGGAGCGGGCCTTTTTCGGCAGTCGCTTGATCTTCTCGAACAGCTCCGGTTGCTCATCGCGCAGGGTGCGCATCAACTCCAGATATTTCAGTTCGGAATCGCCTTCTTCCTCTTCACCGGTATAAATCTGCTTGCGGTTCAAGGTGTCGAACAGCTCCTGGCTGCCGATCTCCTCGCCGTCGGAGAGGTATTTGGCGTCTTCACCGAGGATATCGTGGAACATCTGGATCTTGTTGGTGACGTTGGCTTCGAGCCCGAGGTGGGCGTCGGCCTGGGTGGTCGGGAAGAAGTTGTAGATGAAGATATCGGGGTGCGCCGTGCCGAGGCGATTGACGCGCCCGGCGCGTTGCAGCACGCGGGTCGGGTTCCAGGGGAGGTCGTAGTTGATCAGCACGTTGCCCCGGTGCAGGTTGATCCCCTCGGAGAGAACATCGGTGGTGATCAGGATGCGCAGGTTCTCGTCACATTCCTTATGGTTGGGGTCGAAGACGGTTTTGATCAGATCGCGAGCCAACGCCGGATTATGGGTGACGGCGGGATGACCGGCACGTCCGCCCTGGCTGCTGAAGAACATGACCCGGCCCGGATACTGCCGGTTAATTTCTTCGAACAGGTAATCACCGGTCTCTTTCGATTCGGTGAAGACGACCAGACGCTTTTTCAAGGCGCGATCCGTTTTCAACTGCTTGCTGAAGGCGTCCAGCTTGGGGTCCTCATCGACGTGTTTCCATAGCGCTTCAACCTGCCGCAGCAGTTCCAGGTCGTGATGAAGGTCATCGCTAAAGTCGCCGCGAAAATCCTCGGATGCGTATTTGGCGGCTTTCTCTTCTTCGACATATTTTTCCAGCACATCGATGTCGTCATTGTCGAGCAGGTCGTACACATCGACGTCCTTGCTGATATAGACGGTGCCGCCATCGTACATGCCGATAAACCGCTCGTAGGATTCGATGAAGCGGCGAATGCTTTTGCGGAACGCATAAAAGCTGCTTTCCAGACGCTTGATCAGAATCCCCTTCATGAAGCCGCCGACGTTGCGCTGCTGCTGCCGTTCAAATTCGGAAAGCTGCTTGCTGCCGGAGTAGTAAAGCAGCGGGATATAGCGTGCGTAACGGAAATTCTGAAGCAGACCGATGGTCTGGTTGAAGGTTGCCTCCAGCTCGCCTTCAAATTCGTAGATGATTCGGCGCGGGTCCTGAACTTCGGGGAAAAAGAGCCCCTGGCTTTCGGTGTCTTTTTTGAAGTAGGTCATGACATCGGAGCGGGTGCGCCGGACCATGACATGCTTGAGGATGCGCTCACGGATTTCGCGCGAGGCCGCTTTAATCGCTTCCTTGTAGGCTTGATCGGTGCGATCCAGCCCCTTGAAACGGCCGCGCAGGGAAGCGAAGAAGCGCTCCAGGTTCGGGATGCCGGGAATGGTCGAGTTCTTGGGTGCCTGGAACAGCTTGAGCTGGGCAAAGA
>JBNGDP010000233.1:0-2511 GCA_049975345.1 Oceanipulchritudo sp.
CGCGCGCCACGAATGCCCGCCTCAATTGCATCAAACCTTGGTGAAACCGGTCTAACTACGGTCCATGGCACATGAAAATGGTTTATTGACAGCGGCATCATCTCCAAGTTGCCATCCGGGAAAAATTCCGCAATGATGCCGAAATGCCTTCGAAAACCCTCCATCCGACCTCCGGCTATTCCAGGGTCGAGGAATGGGCCAACAGCATCACGCATGGATTGGGGGCCGCCCTAAGCGTGGCGGGACTCGTCGTCGCGGTCGTCCTCGCCTCCCTGCGCACCGACGCCTGGCTGATCACGGCCGTGAGCATCTACGGGAGCACCCTGATCATCCTGCACTTGTCATCGACGCTGTACCATTCCGCGCGGAGCCTGAAATGGAAAAAGGTCTTTCTCTCCGCCGACCACAGTTCGATCTACCTGCTCATTGCCGGGACCTATACCCCGTTCTGCCTCGGGCCCATGCGCGGCGCGGCCGGCTGGACCCTGTTCGGCATCATCTGGGGGCTGGCGGTCGTGGGGGTCCTGCGGGAATGGATCCGCCCCCGCCGCGGAACCTGGCTCTCCACCGCCATCTACCTGGCCATGGGCTGGCTGGTCCTGGCCTTCCTTTATCCGCTGGTCAAGTCGGTCACCACCCTCGCCCTTGTCTTCCTCCTCACCGGGGGCATCCTCTATTCCATCGGCGTCCTCTTCTATTGCTGGCACTCCCTCCGCTTCCATCACGCCATCTGGCACAGCTTCGTGATGGCAGGCGCCCTCTTCCAGTTCCTCGCGGTCCTCACCCTGTTGCGGTGAAGGTGGAATAATTCGCTTGCGATAACCAAAGTTGCTTTCATATTCGGGAGCATGTCGCAAAAACCGAACATCCTCTTCATCACAAGCGACCAGCAGCACTGGAACACCCTCGGGCTTGACAACCCGGAGGTGAAGACCCCGAACCTGGACCGGCTGGCGCGGGAAGGCCGGCTCTTTGAACGGGCCTACTGCCCGAACCCGACCTGCACGCCGACCCGGGCCAGCCTCCTGACCGGGCAGTACCCGAGCCAGCACGGCGCCTACACCCTGGGAACCAAGCTCATGGAGGACAGGCCGACGATGAACGATGCCTGGCATGAGAACGGCTACCGGACGGGTATCGTCGGCAAGGCGCATTTCCAGCCCCTGCACGGTTCGGAGGAGTTCCCCTCCCTCGAGTCCTACCCCCTCCTGCAGGACCTCGATTTCTGGAAGAATTTCAAGGGCCCCTTTTACGGTTTTGACGACTTCGAGCTGGCCCGCAACCACACCGACGAGGCCCACGTCGGCCAGCATTATGCCCTCTGGATGGAGGAAAAGGGCCTCAAGAACTGGCGGGATTACTTTTCCAGGCCGACCGGCACGAAGGATCCGCAGGAGCACAAGTGGAACATACCCGAGGAATTCCACTACAACGCCTGGATCGCCGAACGGACCAATCACTACCTCGGGCAGTACAGGGACGCGGACCAGCCCTTCTTCCTCTGGGCCAGCTTCTTCGATCCCCATCCCTCCTACCTCGTGCCGGAGCCGTGGGACACGATGTATGATCCGGAAAAGCTGACGGTGCCGGAGCGTCGTCCAGGCGAGCACGACCACAACTCCCCTTTCCTCCGCTTCACCCAGGACAGGGAGCCCACAAGGGAAAAATACGGGCTCGATCCGGAGGCCAAGTGGATCCACGGCCTGCACTCCCACGTCCAGGACAAGACCAGCCTGGCCAGGGACATCGCCGTCTACTACGGCATGGTCTCCTGCATGGACAAGTACATCGGGAAGATCCTCGACCGCCTCGACGAGTTGGGGATGGCGGACAACACCCTCGTCGTCTTCACCTCGGACCACGGCCACTACCACGGCCACCATAACCTGATCGCCAAGGGACCCTTCCACTACGAGGACGGCGTGCGCGTGCCCATGATCGTGCGCTGGCCCGGCAGGGTCGAACCGGACACCCGATCCAGGGCCATCCAGAGCCTGGTCGATTTTCCCGCCACCTTTCTCCAGGCCGCCGGCATTGGGAAGCCGCGCTTCATGTCGGGCCTCAATCAACTGCCGGTCTGGACGGGGGAGACGGACCAAATCCGCAGTCATGCCCTCGTCGAGAACACGCACGAGCCGGACCAGTGCGTCCTGCGCACGTATGTGGAGGATCGCTACAAACTCACCGTCTACCAGTCCCTCGGGTGCGGGGAATTCTTCGACCTCGAAGAGGATCCCGGGGAGCTCCACAACCGCTGGGACGACCCGGCGTACGCGGAACAGAAGACCGCCGTCCTGCACCGCTTCGTGCAGGCGGAGATGAGGAAGGACATCCTCCCCATGCCCCGCACCGCCGGCGCCTGATCGCACGGAGGCACGAAGAGACGGAGCCACGAAGCCATTGAATCTTACTGATATGTGCGACACTTGCCCTGCAAATGCATCTTTTATGAAGTAATACCGCTTTCAGTATGGATTGATCAGGTGGAGCATGGGCGTGGGACCTCCGCTT